>NZ_JBNNMF010000008.1:0-163791 GCF_050272495.1 Solibacillus cecembensis
CTTTGAACCGCAGCTAATTTTTCTTCTGCACTAATTTTAGACATAGAAAACTGCACCTCCTTGTTAGTTGTGTCTAACAATTGGGGTGCAGTTCACGTTTGGGGGCCATTTGAAATCCTTGTTGCACTAAAGCCCCCGTTAGTTTAAGAAGGATTTGGTATTTATTACTCCTAAGCTATTTTATTGAAATAAAACCGTCTGTAATAGTTAAAATGCCTGCGCTGGCGCCAACTAAACATATGGTGAATTCCCCATCATTCGGAATTTCAAATGAAGCATCTAATTTATTTGAAATTCGGTCAAAGAAAACTTGATAAAATTTATCATTTAAATAGTATCCAAAAACAAAATGAACATTACTGTCTTCGTCTTCGAGTATATCAAAATCTAACTTTAAAGAAACAACATCACCTTTTTTTAAGGTTAGGGGATTGTTATTGTATTTCATTAAAAACGCTTCTCCATTTGGAATTATTAGCTCTTTAAAAGAGTATTTATCTTTTGCTTCTTTTTTTATGAAAAAGTCTTTATGTCTAAACATAGAAATATCTTCTTCTTGATATAATTGTTCTTGTTTATCAGTTTTATTAAAAGAAATACTAAAATAGATTATCCCGAGAATTGCTATAACACCTATCGTTATTATTACAATCAATAAAGTTTTAGTTTTCATGATTTTCACCTCACCTAAATTTTAACAATAAAGGTTCTTTATTGATACTTTATTTTCAAGATTGACTAAACTGCTCCGTTAGTTCAATAACATAAAGCTACCCCAAAGGCAGCCTTATTCTGCTAAAGCCCCCGTTAGCCATACATGTAGCGGAAAACCCGCGCTACACCACAGAGAATGAAAGTTTATGACGTTCTTTCATAGGAGTTCAATAAAGAAAAAAGAGCTGCATATGGAACTCAATGATCTTCAAGTAAAGCCCCCGTTAGTTGAAGAAGAAAATTGAAGCTTATTAAACAATTGCACCCGATTGTTGCTCTTTTCATTTATTTATAAATAGCCTATCTACCGTAGTTTCTAATATGCTCGCTATGTTAAATGCTAATTGTAAAGTAGGATCATATTTATCATTTTCAATCGCATTTATTGTTTGTCTGGAAACCTTACAGAGTTTAGCAAGTTCTTCTTGGGATAATTTAGCTAACCTTCTTAATTCCTTAATATGATTATTCATTTAACCACCATATTTCTTTTTGGAAAAGAATAATGAAATTAGATATACACCTGAAATTGTTACGAGAAGGCTAAATGGACTTATTTGTGCATAAGAGCCGTTACCCCAAATAGTTTTGTATATATTTTCCCCAATTTCTATTATTAGATAACCGATTATAACTATAAATGTGTAAGACTGGGCTTTCATTTTAATGAATTTTTTTCTCTCATCACCCAACCTTGTTAATGATACGAGCGTAATTATAATCAAAATTAAACAGATAGCTAGAAATCCCAAAAACGCAATTAAAATCATCCAATCCATACTTTAACTCAGTCCTTTCATCCCCAAATGTAAAGAACATTTGACACTTATTATTATTATTATATAACCGTACGAACAAATGTCAAATACTCTTTACATATTTCCGTAAAAATGAACACTCTTAAAAGGACTCATTTTCGTTTTATTTCAACAATATGGCCCGTTAGTTGAATGGGAAAATGCACCCAAAGCGTCATTTGGGAAAATTTTCTAAATACTTGTTGCACTAAAGCCCCCTTTAGTTTAACTAAGAAGTTACTTTTATCAAAGAGATAAACTGGCTGCAAAGGACTTTTTAAGAGAACTTTGCGGTCTAATCATGTTTCTAAGCCACGTGTCATCACAGTCGAGAAGAATCCTGCTTATCCTATTACAATTGAGCAGTTAAAAATGGTGAAAAGTATACCCGATGGTATGCAAATCAGACAACAGAAGTACCAAAACAATATAGTGGAACAAGATTACGGCATTATCAAGTAGTGAGTTCGTTTTATCAAGAGGTGAAATCTCCAAAAATGAGATTGAATTCAAACATAGGTTATTTGGCATAGTATCATAATCCACAGATATGAAGCGTAATGAGATGCTATGTTTCTAACAAATTGTATTTGCACCAGAATCCTAAATAATGCTCTCTTGAAAGTGAAAAAGCCCCTTATATATTTTCAAACTGAAATAAATAAATTATAATGGTATATAAATGGTAGAAATGCTAAATTCTATTCATTTATCTTTATTTATACAAATAAACTTTAGAGGAGCACGAAGATGAAAAAGAAGTTCTTATCCTTACTAATGACCATAATAATGGTCCTATCCGTTAGCTTATCGGTGTATGCCGATGAAACGTCGCCACCAGCCACAAGAGGAGAAATCGTTAAAGCCTTGTTGATGGCAGCAGACGCATATCAACAAGGAATTAATAAAGAAGCCGTAATGCAAGGCTCTAAAAACGGAGATTTAAGAGAGAATGAGCCAGCTAAGAAGGTTGAAGCTTTAGTCATGTTGAGCAGGGCTTTCGGCGAATTACCAGAGCCTGTAGGAAATGATCTGCGCAGTGGAACATTTGGCGTTGAATTTACCGATGTACCTGGTTGGGCTAAGAAAGATATCGATAAACTGGCAAAAGCAGGCGTACTGACAGCCAAACCTGATGGCACATTAGGCGTAAATGACAATATTACGATTGATGAGTTCCAAAACATAATCGACAGAATGTGGACGCTTGCAGGCTCCCATTTAAATGACGATTTTTATGAAGCAATCAATAAGGAATGGTTAAATAAATCGACAATTCCAGCAGGAGAAATCATGGGCGGCGGATTTCCAGAGCTGCAAAAGCAAAATAACGATAAAATAGAAAAAATAATAGAAGAGCTCGCTGGCAAACAATTCGCAGAAGGAACAAAAGAACAGAAAATTGCCGACTTCTATTCGACAGCATTGGATACCAAAAATAGAAATAAACAAGGGATTGAGCCCATTCAAAAATATGTAAAGGCAATAGACGGGGCTAAAACGGTTGATGAACTCATTCAAGCAGATCTTACCCTAGAGAAAGAATTGGGTATAAGCTCTTTATTCAGCTTTGCAATCATGAACGATGCAAAGAACAGCAGTGAAAATACTTTGTATTACACAGGATTAGCTACTGGTCTGGATAAGAACAGCTTTGTAACGGAAGACTCGAAAGCGAAAAAAGCCTATATTCAATATATGACCAGACTTCTTGTGGTATCGGGCGAGGAAAAGTCTGCTGCGAAAACACTTGCCGAAAAAGTTTACGAGATGGAGAAAAGCTTAGCTTCCGTATCGCTTGAACCTCATGAACAAGGCGATGTCAATAAATACTATAATCCGTATACAATCGAACAATTCGATAACATGTTCAAAACAGTAGATATGAAACAAGTCTTGAAATCGATGAAAGTCGACAGTGCTGATAAAGTAATCGTATTCGATGTGAAGCTGACGCAAAAAGGCACGGAACTCTTGACTGAAGCTAATATCAACGTGCTTAAAGCTTACTCCAAAGTGAAACTGCTTATGGCAACAGGCGGTTTGCTGTTAGATGAATTCGGAGATGCGGCTAATGAATTTGCCGCAACGTTATACGGCGTTGCAGGAGAAAAAACAGATCAGGAAATAGCAGTAGCCATGACAACTGGCACAATGGGTGGATATTTGGAGCAAATGTTTGCCGAGAAACATTTTTCACCAAAAGCTAAAAAAGATGTTGAGCAAATGGTAGAGAAGTTAATTGTTACGTATGAGGAAAGAATCAAATCTCTTGATTGGATGTCAGAAGCAACAAAAGCGAAAGCAATTAAAAAGCTGGATACGATGATAGTTAAGATCGGTTACCCAGATAAATGGGATACGACATTAGATAAAGTAGCTATCAAGACATATGACGAAGGCGGTTCACTGTTCACTAATACCTTCACAGTAACCAAAGCATACATTGATAACACGAAAGCCAAGCTAGGAAAACCGGTTGATAGAACGGAATGGATTACGAGCGTATATACCGTAAATGCTTTCTACAATCCTCTTAATAACGAAATTACGTTCCCTGCCGGTATTCTCCAAGCACCTTTCTATGATATTGACGCTAAACCTGAAGAAAACTATGGGGCCATTGGCATGATCATTGGCCATGAAATCAGCCATGCATTTGATAACAACGGATCTGCATACGACGAAAATGGAAATGCAAATAACTGGTGGACAGAATCAGACTTTAAGAAATTTAAAGAGAAAAACCAGGAACTAATTGAATTCTATAATGAAATTGAGATTATTCCGGGTGTGTCAAACGACGGTCAGCTTACACTAAGTGAGAATGTCGCTGATTTAGGTGGAATGGCCGCTTCACTGCAAGTTATATCCAAAATGAGCAATCCGGATTATAAAGCTTATTTCGAAAGCAATGCAGAAATGTGGAAATCCACAACTACAAAAGAATTTGCAGCGAATCTAAGCAAAAACGATGTACATTCAGCCAATAAAATTAGGGTAAACCGCACGATTGTGAACTTCCAGCAATTCTATGATACCTATGGAATTAAGCTTGGAGATGGCATGTATGTAGCTCCTGAGGACCGAGTTTCCATCTGGTAAAAATAAGAGCAGATAGAGCTATTTGCGATAGCTCTTACATCAGTGTATAAAGGCAAAGGGGCTGTCTAGGAAGTCCTTTTAAGAGTATATACACCAAAATAAAAAGCCCAAGAATGGTAATTTACCGAATTCTTGGGTTTTACTTTTTTTCAGCACTCAAAATAGTTTAGTTATCTTCTCACTTGCTTCTTCTTAGGAGTCTTCAACATTTGAATTTTCGGCTCTCCAAACCTAAATATCTTATTGAGTTTTGTTCATCCAATAAGTAAGTTTAATGTGTTATTTTTTTACTTTACTATCTTTTAATTGTTATTTAGTAAGGGGAAGAAAAAAATGTTTCATTTAAAAATTATTACTACAAACAATTCCCTAAAGGCTATTTACGTGTCCGGGAAGTTCAAGCAAGGTTTGTCTCATCAAATGCAGTATATCTAGCTCAGTTAAATTTTCTTGAAAAATTCTATGCAAAAGGAATCTTTCTAGACGAGGAAATGATCTATGGGATTGATGAAGAAGTCCATGAGAATTGGAATTATCACATGATGATTGTTCAAAATCACCAAGGAAAAGGATTTGGATTGAAGGCGGTTGAACTTATGATAGAGGTTATTAGGATTATGAAAGAGGATCACCTTCAAACACCATCACACTTTCTTATGAGCCTACTAATGAACATGCAAAACGTGTCTACGAAGAAAGATACATTTTTATTCAACTATACTTCTTCATAGTTTCAATAAGAAAAAGTATGACTTATTAGTTGTATCACTATTAGCTCATTTTTTTTGCTTTCATCTTAGACTTTAAATTTAAAATAAACTCGTATCCAAAAGCTACTAACAATCCAGTCTAAAAAATTACAACTGAAGTAAAAGGCTCACTTCCAAATATGAAAAAGTAAATATAATTTAAAAATAATAGCAGCATATACGTGTAAAAACAAAGGATTGCCCCTTTTCTCGAATTATTTTGTTCAAATTTAGACATTTTTCTGAAGAACTTCATTTTTTCCCTCCAAAATATTACCTGCATCCTTACAGTTCTATTAATGCACTTTAGCCATCCTACTACACCTGAATGTAATTCCGTTTCTTTACCAAATACTATGGTACCTTCTTCAAGTAAACTGCCCCGTTAGTTTAAGTGTAACGTTTCACAATGGATCACCGAAGCCTACTTGATGATTTAGGCGTAAAAATAGACCATCGAAATGATGGTCTTGTTTAGCTAAAGCCCCCGTTAGTGAAAAAAACATCAGCTATTTCAAGTCTTCAATTTTCTTTAGAATCACACTCTCTGAAATATCAAACTCATTCTTTTTTTCTACAAAATTAACTTCATCAAGAGGTCCAAATACCTCTCCACTTTTAATCTCTAATATCCAAAAATGTACATCGTCATTATTGGGAATTTGATAGCCATTACTACTTTTCGGGTCGTTTACTAAACCAAGTTGCTTTGCAATAATATAGTTGTCATCCCAAGCCACCTCGGTGACTTTTGTTGGAATAACATCACTCCCCCAATGCGATTCACTAATTTTTGGTGCTACCTTTACTTGGTGAGCAGAAGTTCTTACAATAGAATAATTTCCAGGGAGGTCTAAGCTATAATCTGCCAATCCCGCACAACCTGTTAACATTATCAAGGAAATAAACACCATTACTAAATAGCGAAAAATGTGTTTATTAAACAATTAACCACCTCATTTACAAATATTGCTGTTTCACTAAACTGCCCCGTTAGTCCAATAAGAAAAAGCTACTCTAAAGGCAGCCTGGTTACGCTAAAGCCCCCGTTAGTTTAATAAGAACCGAGACGCTAATTAAATAATCGAGCCCAATCGTTGAAAATGATTAAACAGTTCTGTTCCCCTTATTATATGGTAAAGCATTTCTGAAAACTGTAGATTCCATAAACCATCTTATAATAATCTCCCTTACTTATACCTACTTAATATTTCTTCTGGAATATGACAATAATCATTTGGACACCTAGCTAACCTATCTTGATGTTCTTCTGCACTTCTCATATAGTTTGTAAGAGGCAATACTTCAACAACTATAAGGTCATAATCATTTCTCTCACCAAGAAACGCCTTCGCCTCTTTTAAATGTTCAGGCTTTTCACTATATACGCCTGTTCTGTATTTCTCGCCAACATCCTGTCCTTGTTTATTCAAACTGTAAGGATCAATGATTTCAAAAAAATATCCCATTAATTCCTTGATTGTTACAACTGTTGGATCAAATCCTGTTTTTACACATTCGGCGTACCGATCATAATCACCCTCAAGTGTATGACTTGTTCCATTAGCTCTTCCTGCTTCTGTAAACTTAACACCAGGTAAAGTTTTTATAAAAGCTTGTACTCCCCATAAACATCCACCTGCAAAATATACTACTTCCATATTGACTCACCTCTTTGTTTAAAAAATATAAAATTCATTCCAAGCAACTAGGAGAAAAAAATGTAATTGTTTAGTCTACTACACATTAAAATAATGACAAATTTTGTTATTCCACATTATGGCTCGATTGTTGAACACAAGTCAAATAACGCTCTTCAACTAAACTGCCTCGTTAGTTAAAAAAGAAACTGCTACCCTAAAGGCAGCCTTGTTCTGCTAAAGCACCCCGTTATTTTAAGTACATCTCTCCACAATCTTTATATCGCAATTATTGTAAATATCCAAATAAAAAAATCATCTCACCCTAAGAAATCTTTAGAGAAGAGATGATTTTATTCAGACTTTATTACAAACTATCTATCTTAATTATAAATCATCATTCTTTTTTATAAAGCTACATTATTCTATTTTATTTTTCTTTAATTAACATAACATTGTTCATTCTTGTGAATAGCAAAATGGCTAGAAGGAGTGCGATACACACTGCACCGAGACCTACCCAATTTAAATACAAAATAGATGCACTGCTGATGATAAGTCCACCCAATCCAGAACCTAATGCAAAGCCAAATTGTATGAAGGATGTATTCACACTCAACGCGATATCCGGATACCGAGGTACCAAAGTGACTAGATATAGCTGTTGGGCAGGAGATATGCTCCAGGTTGCCAACATGAAAATCATGAAAATCACTATCAAGAACAAGAGATTAGTACCAGAAAGAGCAAGTAAAGTAAGCATTGCTCCTTGTAAAAGGAGTCCAAAACAAATTGTAAATTTTGATCCTTTTATATCTGCCAATTGTCCGCCTATTCTTGAGCCAACAAAGCTGCAAATTCCTGCAAGGAATAGAATGCCGCTTATTTCCGCTATGGAAAGTGAGGATGTAGCATGCAAGAAAGGTGTAATATAAGTGAATAGCGTTGAATAACCGGCGATATAAAATAATGTGATAGCTAGTGCAGTCAGAATCCTTGAATCTTTTAAAATTGAGAGCTGCATGCCTAGGCTAACTGGTTCTTCTTCCTTGATTACCGGAACTTTTTTGTGAACAACCAGGAATGGGAAAATGCATAATAGTCCAATCAAAATAAACAAAACTCTCCAGCCAAAGATCTCACTAAAAAAGGTGCCAATCGGAACACCTAGCACAAGCGAACTGCTAAGACCCATCAAAATAATACCGATAGCACGACCCCTTCTTTCTTTTTCAACCAGTCGAGTGGCTACTGCCATGGCTACCACTGTAGCGATTCCTCCGCTAGCTCCCTGAACAATTCGTACTAAAAAAACGGTTTCATAAGAAGGACTTATAAACATCAGTCCGTTACTCGCTATAAAAATACCCAGGGTAATTAATAATAGCTTCTTACGATCCACATTAATTGTTAAGGCGATAAGAATCGGAGCGACAATGGCTGCTGCAAGGGCAAATACAGTTACCAATAGTCCAATTTTAGATGTAGACACACCCAAATCCACGGCAATCATTTCAATTATTCCTGTGATAATGTATTCAACGGTCCCAATTAAAAAAACTGCAAGAGCCATAATATAGATAATAGTGTTGTTTTTCAATTCGCATCGTCCCTCCTCTTATCGGCTTTAACATGTCAATCTGGTCATTATAGAGCAATGTTTTTAATGAAAACTTGCTTAAGCGAGCAAATTCTTTAAATTGGAACAAAGGTTCACCTCCAATCAATAAGGTAAGTGCTTTATCCATCATTCAAGCAAGAACTGCTTGAGACGTTCATCTATACATTCCGAATCCTGTTTATGCTGTCCGATGCCCGCGCAATGTCCCCAGTTAGATTCAATAGGGAGGAAAGTGGCGTTTGGCATATGTCGTGTTTCATATTCGTTGTCTTGTGGAGGAAAGAACAGGTCTGTGCTTCCAGGCATGACCAGAGCCCTTGCTGTAATTCTGCTTAATGCAAGCTCGAAGTTGCCGTTGTAAACCGGGTTTGCACTAATATCCCCGGTGATACCAGTACGTAGCATGGTGATTAAGTTATTGGCGTCAAAGCTGAAAAACACTTGATCCCAGTAATCTACGAGATACTCTTCCAAGTTGGCAAAGCCCTCTTGCTGGTAAAGCTGTTCCAAATAATAAGCCTGAGAGAAGCCCCAAGCTGCATAAACTCGTCCCATGGCCGCCAATCCAACCCTCGGTTGCTCTTTGTAATAACCATCTTTCCAGCCAGCATCCGCTTGAAGAGCAGCAATCATTCCCTCGAATACTACCTTTGCATGAGGTCGGGTTTTAGCAGTTCCTCCGAATGGAGCGATTCGCTCGACCATATCGGGATAACTAGTCCCCCACTGAAAGGTCTGAACTGCGCCAAGTGACCAACCGACAACGAGGGCGATTTTTGTAATGCCAAATTTCTTCGTAACTAGTTGATGCTGTATTCGCACATTGTCATAAATAGAGATGTGTGGAAAATGTGCCTGATGATATGGCGGTGGTGTATTACTTGGTGAAGATGACAACCCGTTTCCCAGCATATTGGGTACAATGATAAAATACTTTTCCGGATCCAGTGCCTTACCAGTTCCGATTAACCATTCGTTATCGGTATGTAGTCCTGCAAACCAGGTAGGATAAACGATCACATTATTTTTGGCCTCATTCAACTTACCGTATGTTTTGTACGCTAAAATGGCATTGGGTAGGGTGTCACCCGATTGGAGCGACACATCGCCCAGTTCAAACAGTTCATAATCTTTCATATCAAAATCTCCTCTCCATAATCAAAGACATAAATGTCTTTCTTGTCATAACTTTACGGCGATGTTATTGTTAAGTCAAAGAAACATTTTTGAATTGAATGTTCATTTTTTTTGAACTATTGGAGGTTTTTTAGTATGGAATTGCGTCAACTCAAAACGTTTCATACCCTTGCTTCTACACTCAACTTTAGCCGCGCAGCAGAAGTGCAAAACTACGTTCCCTCAACAGTTACGATGCAGATGAAATCATTGGAGGATGAACTTGGAGTCAAACTGGTGGACCGACTTGGGAAAAAGGTGGTTCTGACCGATGCGGGTAGAAGTTTTCTGGGCTATGTGGATCACATCTTGAGTGAACTAGAAGAAGCGCAGCATGCAGTCAAGCAATCTGGCGAAATGACCGGTACTCTGACCATAAGTGCGGATGAAACCTTGTGTACGTACCGACTTCCGGCTGTACTTCGCCGATTTCGTTTACGTTTCCCAGGGGTTCGATTGATGTTTCGTCCTCTCACTGAGCCGAACCTAAAGCAGAACTTGCGGGAAGGCAACGCGGACATTATTTTTATGTTAGATGAGATTAAGGGAGAGGCGGGAATTTGCGGAGAAAAGGTGCTTGATGAGCCCTTTCATCTATTGGTCTCACCTGAGCACTCGTTAGCTTTGAAAACTACTTTGACGATTGAGGATTTTGATGGCGAGACTTTCCTACTTACAGAGCAGGGCTGCTCATATCGAATGTTTTTTGAGCGGAGCCTTTCTCAGAAGTCCATGGGAGGCATTACAGAATTGGAGTTTAGCAGTGCAGAGGCGATTAAGCAATGTGCAAAAATAGGGATGGGAGTTGCTATATTGCCTGAAATGGCCGTAGCGGCAGAGCTGAATCGGGGAGAGCTGGTTTCACTGCCGTGGGATTTGACTGCCATATCCTTTGCTACCCAAATGTTTTGGCATGAAGAGAAATGGATTTCCCCAGCCATTGAAGCATTTTTGAATTTGACCAGGGAGAACTTCCAGATTCATACGTAATGGAAAAACTGGTTGTCATGAATAAGCAACTATAATACTAGGCTTGAGATATTAAGTGAAAAAGTTGCACCACAAGATAAAAACTATAGATGAAGATTAGAGATAGCATTCCAATTAATTTGCTAATTGGAATGCTATTTTTATTTGCATTACTACCGAAGTGTAACTTTAGTATAAGGATTGATTTAAAAGTTTCCTTCAACCTATATTTAACAACAAATACATAACTCCATTTTGAAAAATGATTGTTCAAAATAGATATCTTTCTAACTAAGTAAGAGACTTTTACAAAAATGATTGATCTTTCTATTGAGTCTCGTTCAACTAAAGCCCCCGTTAGTTTAAGTACATTATTTCACAAACTTTAATAGAATTGGTTATTTATTTAGAACTTAAGACTGAATTAGTTGAGAATCTCGCCCTAAATTTAATTAGAAACTAAATAGAGCCACCACAATAACTAATAAAGATACTGGTATAAAAAACATTCCCCAACTATTTTTACCTTTATTTTTAAATTCCTCTATTCCTATAATTGCAAGAAAAATTCCAAGCAATATAGATGATATTGGACCATATAAAAAATCATTTGTGATTATGCCGTATGCTGAAATTGCAATTACAACTAAAGCAAGAATTATTTTAATAATTTTCAACTCAATTCCCCCTTGAATTATTGAACTAATCTGCCCCGTTAGTTGAAGAAAAAAATGCCCCCAAAGCTTGGTTTGGGGGCTTTTCTTCGCTTAACGTTGTAAATTCGCATTTTTCTGACGCTCCCCCTATTAGCAAGTTAATTTAAAACTGCTAATCCTCTAAGAGAACTTAATTATTGAAATAAGTCGAGTATAATGTCAGCTATGTAAGTTTCCAGAAATGCGGCTGCGATGATTATTGGTAAAACAAAAACTGCGTAAACTATTATTGTCCTTACAAATTTATTAATAAAAGAATTTCCTTCTTTGTCTTTCTTAAATTTATTTCTAATTTTCACTCTAATAACTTGATTTAATTCAAAGAGAACTGCAGCAAATAAGCAATATGCAAAAATCTCAAAAACAGCATGTGGAATCGAAGCAATTATGAGCTCAAATCCTTTTTCATCAATCAGTAAAGCAATTCCAAAAAAAACTCCGAGTAAAGAAGTAGTTGAAATAACATTTAGCATATATATAAATTGAATAGGTATAAGGGCGAGGATCAACATTTGCAATGGTACTGCAAAACCGTTATTGATTACATAAGACCATACTCTATCAATGCCTGTGGATTCTTTTATCTGGATTGATGAACTCTCCTCCAACCCCAGTACTACTCCTTTTATATCCGGATTAATAATATAGGTTATAATTGTTGCAATCATTGTTATAGCGGCAGAAAATGTGATAAATTTAATAGCTCTTTTAAAGACCACTTGATTGAATATTTCTGTCTTGGTGTACATCATAATTTCGAATCCTACTCCCCTCATTTGCTTTAATACAATGTGAAGAACTTTAGTACTTTTCTATCTCATATCATGAATTTTCATTTTTTCTAATTCCTTTTTTCGTTTCTCAATAAGATACTTTCGTCCACCACTCCATTCTGCAATAAGAAAAAGTAACCCTAATAATAGAATTAGGAAATAGCTAATAGCACTATCAATATGATTTGTTATTAACATCCATGTTAGAAACACAATATAGGCTACTGGTAAAAATGCTCCCCAATATTTATTGTTTCTAGTAGATAAGAAGAATTGAACAGCTAAAACACCTGCAATAATGAAAACTCTGTAAAAACTAAAGTCCATTACTTCTCATTCCTTTCTTGTTTATATTTTTCAATAATTAATTTTGCATCTTCTACACTTATTCGATCATCAATCGACAAACTCTTTATAAATTTAATGAATTCTTGGTTTTCCACAGTATCATTCATTTTTATTTTATCGATTAATCGATCGAGTTTAAGTCTTACCGTTGGGTATGATACCTCATATACTTTAGCTATTTCTTTTAAAGAACCTGAATGAATCACTAAGTTTTTAACAAACTCTAAATCCTCATTTTCCAAAGCTAAAATCCAGTTTGGAATATTGTTAATATCCATAGCACCGTTCCCCTTTTACTTTTATAAAAATAACTTTAACATAAACATAAATAAAATTAAAGTTATTTTTAATATTATTTATGTTTATTTTTATTAAAACAAAAAGAATCCAGTTGCTCTACTGGACTCTTATATATACTCAAGTATATTTTTAAGTGTTATAAACATTTCGTGGTTTGTATATAAGCTATCCTTTCGCTAACCTGCTCCTTTAGTTCAATAAAAAATGAGCTACATAAGCAACTCAACGATCTTTCACTAAAGCCCCCGTTAGTTTAATAAAGACAAAGGCTATGTTATAGGAAAAGGTTGATTTATAACGTTAAGAAATCCGCTGTATATGCAAGATTTTATTCAAAATAAGATCCAGTGGAATTTCTTTTGAACAGCATTGAAAGCCTTGTTGTATCTTAGTTCAAACAATAGTGCATAAAATGGAGTATATGAATGAAATACAGAAAAACACTTAAAACATTGGTATGACAATGTTTTAAGTGTTTTATTTCGTCCCAAAACTTGCATTTTGGAACGTTTATTAGGTTTATTTTGTAAATCTTTAATAAACTAAAGTAATTTTGAATTTAATAACTTAAAAACGTTTCTTAGATAATCGTGCCTGATTACGGAAATATTATATTTTTGCTAGAACAGAGCAAACAAAATCGGTGTTTCTTTTGGATATTTGTGTTTATTATGGGTCAAGCCGTGATAGCTTACATTACTTGCTGAGATATCCTATTCAACTAAGGATTCTGTTATTTTCCCATCTAGATTTTTAATCGCCAACATCGAATTATCCTGAACGATGCCCGTTTCTGAAAAACCAAATGAAGCGTATAATGTTTTAGCTGTGAGATTACTTGTGTGATAAAAGAGGGCTGCATATTCTGCTTCCCCATAAGGCATCGCTTCAATATCCATCAACATTTTTTCAAAGGCAAGCTTGCCATATCCTTTTCCTTGGTAGCTTTTATCAATCATATTATGCCAAATAAAATAACTCTTCTTGCCATAAAAAACTTCATTTTCAAATGATTCATGATCCATCGTATCGTAAATATACATCAAAAAACCAACCATAGTTTCATCAGCATAAATGGCTAGTGGGGTCGCTGGTATACCATCTGCGTTCAACATATGAGCGTCTGCGAAGCATCTTAGGTTAGTAGTTTCTAATATAAAATCTTTCTGGTTTTCTTCAACATCAAGCGCTATTACTTCATCTATGTTATCCCCGTCTATTTTTCGTAATTCAATCATCTTTTTATCTCCTCTCCTTAGACAAGCTACTTCAATACCTAGCCTAAAACATTATAACTATAATTCCCATAATTATCAAAACCAGGTATATAAATATTCAGCCATACTAACTCTTTTTCCCTGTGATTTCTAACCCTTGTTCCGTAAAATGGATCGATTGTTGAATAATGAAAATGTCCTCAAAGCGTCGTTTGGTTACATTTCTTAACTTAGCGTTGTAAATCCCCATAATTCTGAAGGTACTCCTTGTTGCACTAAACTGCTTCGTTAGTTTAATAAAGAATAAAAGAGCTGCATAAGCAACTCAATGAGCTTCAAGTAAAGCCCCAGTTAGTTGAACAAGGGGCATTTAAATTTCTAACCATTCATTCACATTAGCAATGCCACTATATGTTTTATTCCAGACGATGTTTTTTTCTAAGAATTCTAAACCTACATTAGTAAGATGTGCTGAGTTAAGTACAACCGAGTGAACAGTTTCATCATACCACTCATCATCCTCAAAGTAAGAAATGATGACACCCTTCAAGTACCCATAATATTCAATAGTGTCTAAAATTTCAGCCCACATAAACAATTCTAAATTATAATCTATATGATTAGGGATTCTCCCATTATTTATTTCAAACAGTATACTGTACATCAATTTTTCCTTATCCACGTTCTCCCCCCTAAAAAAATCTTTAACTATACTGCTGCGTTAGTTCAATAAAGAAAAAAGTGCTACTTATGCAACTCAATGATCTTCAAGTACAGCCCCCGTTAGTTGAATATTCGACAACCGAAATTTATTTATCACTTTTTTCTCTCCAAAGTTTACCCAGAGCCAAAAAGTAGTTACCGCAATAATAGGTATAAACACTGCTATTCTTTCAAGGGTTTTTGAGTCTTGCATTAAAAAAAGTAACATTAATATTCCAAAAGAAATAAATACAATATAGAATTTTTGCATACCTTTCTTTTTATTCATCCTCCCCCCCCTAAATATGGTATTAGTCTCAATTAATAGTAACACTATTCTTGTTCAACTAATCTGCTGCGTTAGTTGAAGAAGAAAAAAGAGCCGCTTAAGCAGCTCAACGGACTTTCACTAAAGCCCCCGGTAGCGCTATTTTCACTAACTCTTCACCAAATACTCTTTATTAGGCGAATTACCATTCTTGGAATGAATAGTATGGTGTTCCAAATAATGTTCCAAACGATTTCTATTAAGATATAGCCCCCAAGCTGACTTAGAATTTCTTAAAAAAAACCATCCTGCTTTTCTTTTTTTTTATTTTTCATCTTCTAACTCCCAATAACTCAATATCTTTTAATAGCATAATTCAAAAAATCATCTCCCAACTAAAAAATTTCTAGAGGGGAGATGATTGTAATCAATCTTTATTATATATTATCGAACTTTGTTGTAAATTATCAATCTTAATTAAAAGGCTACATCAGCAATCCTTATTCAACTAAAGCCCCCGTTAGTTGAACAAAGCACTAAGTTATTTTTCCCCAAATTTTTAATGCTATGGGATGACATTTTTTTATTGAGAATTCTTCTGTAAGTACAGAATTTTTACCAAACCATTTAATAAAGACTTCGTTTATCACTACCGCTAATTCACCAACCGACTTTACAGTTGTTAAGGATTTTACAATATCTCTTATTTCTGATTCATACTCGTCATCTGGAGCATGTGGCAATAAATCAATTGGATCCCACTCATTAATGACTTCTTTTACTATTACGAATTTGTTCATATTACTCCTCTTTTTAAATAGTATTTTATTGTTAAATTCTATATCCTTATTAAAGTAAGCTGTTCCTTTAGTTTAATAAGAAAAAAGGCTTTACTCCTTCTTGAAGTAAAGCCCCCGTTAGTTGAATAAGAACAGAGACGCTTATTCAACAATCGCGCCCTATTGTTGAAGATTGTTATTAAAAAAAAACGGTAACCTTTAGTTGAATTAAAACACAATATCGAAAATTATGTTCCATATCATTTACTTATCATTAATTCAAATTCTCCTACCTCATCGTTCCATTCATCGAATTTTTAAAGTTGTTTCATTTAGAGTTCATACCAAAGATTATACGTGGTAAACTGAATCTATGATGCAATTTTGAAAGTAGGTTGTTCAATGGAATTTGTCATCTTTTTTATGATTGGAATTATAGGTAATGTAGTAGGTACATTGGTCGGAGGAGGGGGACTGATTAGCTTACCCACTATGTTACTTATGGGGTTACCCGTACATTCAGCAATCGGTGCAAACAAGGTTTCCAATACTGTCAGTTCACTCTCAAGCTTTCTTGTCATATTAAAGAGAAAAGAAGTTTCCACAAAAGAAGCATTATCAGTCCTAATGTTTTGTCTTGGAGGAGGTATTTTAGGTGGACTCATTGCTTCCTTTTTAAGCGGAAGTACCCTAACGCTTATTGCAATCATTTTATTAAGCTTTGCATTTGTAACTTCTTTCATGAATACAGGTAATTTTGATGGAACTGAACAGTTTCATGCAAGTAAAAAATCAGGAACTGCACTAATTGGTATAGGAATGTATGACGGAATGTTTGGGCCAGGAAGCAGTACACTTGCGATGTATTTATATGCAAGCCAAAAAATTGCCTATATCCGAGCAATTGGCTTAGCAAGAGTTGGGGTTTTTGCAAGTTGCTTTGGTTCTGCCATCACTTACATATCAACGGGTAAAATTTTCTGGCCACTTACCATAGCATTAATGCTTGGATCCATTGTTGGTGCACAGTTCGGAGTAAGATTAGCTCGTAAATTAAAAACGGAACATGTAAAACCACTTCTTAGATTAGTAACAGTTCTTTTAATCGTACAAATGATTGTAGATTACTTTATTTTTTGAAAGTATCTTTTTTGAAGATTCTAATTGAACTACAATTCTAACCAGACAAATAAGACGTCCATCTCACTTTTGGATCGACGCCTCTTCCTTGATTTAAGATAACATTTATTGGGGTTCTAATAAAAAAATTAAAATTCTATTCAACTTGTACTTAAACTATCCTGCCCCGTTAGCTTAATATGAAAAAGCTACCCTAAAGGCAGCCTTGTTCTGCTAAAGTACTCCGTTAGTAAAAATTATTTTTTTCTTTTATAGCGATAAAGTAGGAATATTACTGCTTTACCAACTAAAATACTCGCAATAACATATAAGAGTAAGTATGACTTATTATTTTGACTATCATTATCGGTTTTATATTTTGTTTTAATTGTTTTTTCTGGTTGTAATTTTAGAAAATCTTCGAAAAAAGTCCTTCTTTTATCATTTGTGTCTTTAACTTTCCCTTTGTAAACTTGAATCATACCGTTTGGACATCCAACTGGTATTAGGAAATCAGCATCCATACTTTTTTCTAATAATCCATATGAACAATCGTTACCTTAGAAAATTCTTCTTTTATTTTATTAGCTAATGTACTTTTCCAGAATCTCCACAACCGTCTATCCCAATCATGAGTGTAGATTGCTATTTAGAAATTTCATTTATACCATCTGCTAATTTTTTGAAAGAACTAGATTGAACTTTTATTATTTTAAAATTCACCTTAATTCACCACCTTCTGTAATTCACTATTTTTGATAGTTCTCTATTTGTCATATAAAAACCTTTACTTACTAAACTAACCTGCACCGTTATTAGAAGCGGCGTTTTTACTTCTACTGCAAATTTTGGTTGTACTATGCCTTATTCTAACCTCTTTGTAATCGCAAACAATTTCTATTTTTAATAGACTAGATATAAATTACTTTTAATTTATCCAACCTAACCATATAATTAAGAAACTAATTGTAAAGGAGGTTGAACAAATGAAACCTAATCCTTTGCACCAAGGGAAAAAAGATCATAATAAACATGTATTAGATTTCCATAAAAATCACGCATTAGAATTAGAGCGTGGCGAGAATGGAAACGGGTTGTTAGCTAAATGGGAAAGATTTGTCTACAACAAGGGAAAAGCTCTTTTTAAAGCTGTCAAATAAACTTTTATTAATAAACTGTTCCTTGTGGGACAGTTCTTTTTTTCCATTATTGTTGTATGAATAGTTACGCATTTTGTGTCAAATGCGACATAAAAAAGAATTAATTTTTCATATCACTTGTTCCAGTAAGCTTCTACGTTAGTTCAATACAGAAAAAGGCTATGTTGTTGATTTATAACGTTAAGGATTCCTCTGTATATGCAAGATTTTATTCAAAATAAGATCCAGTGCAATTTCTTTTGAACAGCATTTAGTAATTAAATTTATCCCAGACATAACCTTTATTCAACCAAGAAAAGTGAAAACTGACCATTTGTTCAAAATCAATCACCTCATACTAAAATGCTATCATAAAACGTCTCTAAAGCGATGTTTGGGCACATTTATCTCACAAATGTAATAAAATCAATATTAACGGGCTCAAAACTATCTATCCGAAGTCTAGAGTTAATTTGTCCTCGATGGTACTGTCCATGCAATGCTACATGAGTTAAAATATCGTGTACAGAATTTTTAAACTCTGTTCCTTTACTATTTGTGTAAACAATTAATTTATCTAGGTCAGCATTTGTTACATTAGAAATAAACGTTGTTAAACTTTCTTCATTTTGCCTAACAAGTTCTGCACAAATATTTATATTTCCCTCTAACCAAATGGGCAGTAGTGAACTGTCCAATCCGTGTAATCTTGTTATCCATACTTTTTCTGCAAGTAGTAAATGAGAAAATAAACGGACTTCATCATGAATTTCTCCTTCGATACTTTGCAATGTTTCAAGAATACGTTTATTAGCCCAATTTAAATGTTCATACATCTTTTGGATCGTTTTCAATACGAATCACACCCCCAATGATAAAGTTTCCCCTAACTAAATGTTACCATTTCACACCATTTATCAAGAGGAATAAAAGGATACTTCCTCTACTTAAATTTCCGTTCTAGTTGAAGCAAAAAGTTTCTAAACCGTCGTTTGGGGACTATATGAAATCCTTGTTGCACTAAAGCCCCCGTTAGTTTAAGTGTAATATTTAACAAACTCGTTAAGTGTTCATAAATATTTTGAATAATTTTAAGTGTAAACAATTTAAAGATTATTATTTTTTATCTCTTCAAACCACTCATCTGCAATATGATCGGCCGTTTTAATCTCATCATGCGTATAGACTAATTCATACTTATATTCAGTTTTGAAGTTACCATTCTTAACATCGTATATTAATTTCATCTCAGTTGGCATATCTCTCTCATATTCTTCGCACAATTCCTTGGTTTTTTCGATATCTTCATTTATTATGTGCAATACCATAAGCATTCGTTTTGGAGACACATCATACCTTTCATCCCCATCCTGCAATGCATCATTCACTTTGTGACATTCTACATACTTATTATTAATTAAATAAAAGAAACTGCTCGAAATAACTCCTTCTTCACATGAAGCATAAACAAACACTTTATCCGCTCTATCTTCAACATATTCCATACATATTGATATCATATCTGCTTGCAATTCACTAAATCTATCTTCAAATTCTTTCATACTACACCTCACTCCTAGAACTAATTATCACTATCACTCTTTATATTTCACACAAAATACCAACCTGTCGTAATTAAATATTTATATACCATCACTCAAAATCCTTATTCAGCTAACCTGCTGCATTAGTTGAATAAGAAAAAAGAGCCGCTTAATCGGCTCAACGGGCTTTCACTAAAGCCCCCGTTCCTTCAATAAGTACAAGTATGACTTATTTGTTGTATCACTATTAGTTCATTTCTTTGCTTTCATCTTAGACTTTAAATTTAAGATAAACTCGTACCCAAAAGCTACTAACAATCCAGTCCAAAAAATTACAACTGAAGTAAAAGGCTCACTTCTAGATATAAAAAAGTAAATATAATTTACAAATAATAGCAGCATATAAGTGTAAAAACCAAGGATTGCTCCTTTTCTCCAATTATTTTGCTCAAATTTAGACATTTTTCTGAAGAATTTCATTTTTACCCTCCACAAAATAACTTCTTTAGCCATCCTACTATACCTGTATATAATACCATTATTTTACCAAATAATTAAGATACCTTATTGAACTAAACTGCCTCGTTAGTTTGAGTGTATTTTTTCACAAGCCCTAAATAAAAATTTATATTTCTTCATTTAGACAAATCTCTACGAATTCAAATATATTCTTTGCCTCAATAGAACGATTTCCCCAATCATGCCAAAAGTATAAAATCTGTCCTACCACCCCAGCTTCAGATGGATCTGTATCAATGCAAAGATAATCACCACCACCATTAACTGCAATTGGAATCCATTTTGAATTCCAAAGAAATGACTTAAGCTCTTTTTCAATATCTGGCTCTACGTCATCATCTGAATCGAATTCTTCTTGTAAAAAAATCCAATTATCTATAATTTCAGAAGTAGTTGATAGAGTCAAATTTCTCACAAATGGATTCACCCCAGTTACCCAAACTTGTCCGTTATATACCCTATAAAAGCTCTTCATTTCTTCAGGCAGTAAAACACCCAGTGTATCCTCAAGAAGTTGAAACTCTTCATCACTTGCACCCGACTGAAGATTTAATGATTCTTTAAAGTTACTTCCATTATTTGAACCTCTTTCAATAATACGTTTCCATAACCGATCAGCTTGATTTATCATATTTTTAATCTTCTCCTCACGTCTCAAATGTGAATTTTCTCTTATTCAAAATTAGATTTTTATTTTTACTATAAACATATTTTAACATAAAATTCCATAAATATTATTGAACTAAACTGCTCCGTTTGTCCAATAAGAACTCCAACAAAAAAGCGTTAATCCTTCTTGGATCAACGCAACTGTTAGCTTAAGAAGAAATACTAAATTGAAGAGCTATCTATACCCCAAACTTTAAAAGTCTCATTTATAGTTGTAGTAAACAAAGTCACTTCTAACCCCAAATAATCATCCTCACCCGTTGGCAAATGTTCTGTAAGTCTAGTCTTAATCATAATCTGGAATCCCATTGGATTTACGTGTTTAATAAACGAAACAGATTCAATATAATAATTACCTGTTAATTTACTCCGTACAGGAAACGAATTTAAATCTTCACCGTCATCAAAACACAAATTATCATTATTGATATACGTAAGTACTTCTTTATGAACAATTGACAACATTTCAGTCCATCTTTTAGCTAAGTGTTGATATTGATCTAAGCAAATTCCATCATAAAAATCTACCCTGGGATTTGTACCGTTTTCTGTTAATTTTAAATTCATATATAACATCCGCTACCATTGTTTTACCCTGAAAGTAGCTTCAATTATGCTAAGTTCTTCAAGCGTACTTAAAAATCCTTCTTCCACTAACCTGCTTCGTTAGTTCAATAAGAAAAAGCTCCCTTTAAAGGCAGCTTTGTTCTGCTAAAGCACCTGTTAGTTGAACAATAATTTCAGTCTATAATTTAGTATAGATAGAATATTTTATCGGATTTATAAAACCTAATTTACTACCTAAATTAATAGAAGCACTATTATCAACATCACAATCCCAACGTGGTTGAATATTTTCAGAAAGGCAATAATCTATAAATTTTTCAGCAACAATACTTGCTAACCCTTTTCCTCTGTAACTCAAGTCGGTTGTTATATCTATTTCAGCATAATTATTAGATTTAAAAATTGAAACTACTTCGCTAATAATCTTCTCTTTAACCTTCACACAAAAACCAATTCCATTTCCAAGAAAATTTCCAACGGAACCCCAATATTCGTCATAGTATTTTTTATCAAATTCCAAGCAATGTTCAATCAGATATTGATTAATTTTTATTACATTATATTCATTAATTTCATTTCTTTTTCTATTTTTATATGTGATTAAATCAAAAGAAAAAGCATAACGTTGTATTTTTCTTACTCTCTTGTCAAAGTGGTTTTCAATTGCCTGATTCCAAGCGGGAGTAGGAGAAAATAATGTAAATCGTTTGCCTTTATTTACTGATGCCTCAAAAACACTAACTAAATTCTTAAGAAATAGCTCATCAGGTAATTGCCCTGCAACATAATACAATCCTGAATCCGTTTGAAAAAGGAATGATTTATAATTAGTGGAATCTGCAAGTACAGTTCCTTTAATTGTAGAATCTAATAAGCTAAATACAAATGTTGGTGCTTCTTCAATTTTCTTTTTCATAAGATTGAAATGCTCTTTTGGTACAGTAATCATTTCGTTATACCTCCACCATTCCTATTAATCTGAATATTTTTATACGACATTTGTTTCACTAACCCACGACGTTAGTTGAAGTATAACCTTCCCAAAGCGATGTTTGGTAACATTAACATAAAAAACTGAAACATATCGGGATGTTTCAGTTTAAATAGTTATTCAGTAATTTATTTATTTACTATTTCCTTCAAATCTAAAATAATTGGTGGCTCAAAATTTTCGTGGATGATACCAAGATAAGGGAGCATCGTCATTTCTTCTGGGATTGTTTGCATTTCAGGAAGAATGATCCTAAATATTGATTGATTGTTTTCAACATTACGGAAAGTAGTGTTATGTTGACGTGTTCCATTGACCGTAATATGCCATCCAGAAGGCATAATTTCGGGCTGCCCCTCTACGCTGATTGAAAGTTGTAGTCCATTATCCCTTAACTGTGTATCATAAATCGTATACGTATGACCTAAATAGTCGAAGCTCGTATTTTCATTTTTTTTTAAAGTAAACGGCTCAGCGAATGTTGGTAGCTGAGCTAAGTATTGTGTAATTTCAAAGGCTGATGGGTCAATTTCAACAGGCAATGAAAAACGCTTAATCCGCTCACCAAAAATTTCTGTCGTTTGACTAGATTGGCTACTTATTTCATAAACAGGTTTGATACTTTCATTTGCACCCACACCCATGTCTAAAAAAGTTGATACGACTTCGTTTTTACTATTGCGGATGTCGAACGAAATCCGTGCATGCCAGTCAGGTTGAGGTAACTCCAGTGCTTCTAATTGATAGGTACTCACTAACTTTCGAAGGGTTGCTTCTGAATATTGTTGCATCGCTTCATTGTAGTTAGCACGATAAGTAATTTCCTTCATGCCGTTTTTTTCAATAACACTGTCAATTTTAATATCAAGCACAGGACCAGCATGTAGTGGAATACCATATGTGTTCGGCTCCTCCATTGTGTCGGTAGCATGTTGCTGATTTACTGCTATATCCTTAGCTGTTGATTGCCCAGTAGGCGACGATTCTGCTATCGCTTCTTTGATATCAGCTTCATTATTTGTGCAACCTGATAAAGTAAATGCTCCTAATAAAATACTTGTGTAAAGAATTTTTTTCAACATTCCCACCCCATTTAACATTACTAAAATACTCTATTCAATAATACCATATATGGATTTTATTGGTCTTAAGGTATTTAAAGTTACCAAAGCATCGTTTGGGGACTATTTGAAATGCTTGTTGCACTAAAGCACCCCGTTAGTTTAAGTATAATTCTTCACAATCTGCTAATTATATCAGGCAAAAACACTTGTAGCTTTACGATAAATAAAAAAGAATCCATTTTGAAAAAAAATGATCAAAATGGATTCTTACCCAGCAGATTTAAGTTTAGTTTTATAAAAAAGGGTAAGTACTTTCGAGGTGCCTAAAGTTAATTATCGACTTGGCTTACAAATGATATAGACTCCTATTACGTAACATGAGGGTCAAGTATTTATCTTTTTTGAAAACGGTGCAACTTTTTTAAAACATCGCGACATTATTCTAAACATCGTACCTTTTTATTAAGTAAGGGTAAGCTTATTAAAAGCATAACAATCCCTAGTGCTAAAAAATATAGTGGCATCACAAGGACTGTTCCATTATGGAAAATGCTCATACCATATATTGTAGCGCTGACGAGTAAATAATAACCTAAGCTAAAAATCGCACCCGCAGAACCAATGACGTCTTGAAAGTCAATGAGCGCTAAGCTTAAACAGTTTGGTAAAGCAGTACCTGTACCAAATAAAATAATGAACACACTAACAATCATGGTTGGCATTTGTAATGAAATCGGTAAAAAATGTACCGATGTAGCGAACAATGTACCGATGAGCATAATGGCTAACCCGTGAACGATAATCTTCTCAGGTTTTGTGTGGCTAACGAGGTGTTTAGATAGCATCGCACCTGCGATAGAAGCGAACGCAACGACAACGCCTAAAAAACCATACATCGCACTTGTTAGTGTGAAGTATTGCGTAAAAATAAATGGTGCTTCGGTATAATAGCTAAATAATACACCGTTAATACCGCCAATTAATACGCCGTAGCGCCATAGACGCGCATTTGTAATCATGCGCTTCACTATTGGTAATATAGGCTTCATTTCGATTGTAGTAAGCGCTGTTTCAGGTAAGCGTAAAAACGCATAACAAAATACAATAACGCTCATAGCAACTAACACCAAAAATACGACTTTAAAGCCAAAATAATAATCGGTAAAGCCACCGATTAACGGGCCAAGTGCAGGTGTGAAGGCAAGGGCAGCTGAAATTTGAGCAAACAATTTATGACGCTCAACACCAGAGAAGCTTTCGCGTAAAATCGTTTGTGTCACGACAGAGCCAACACTTGCGCCAAATGCTTGAATAAAGCGCGCGACTAATAAAACCGCCATTTCATTTGCTACTAAACAAAGTACGTTACCAACAAAATATAAAAACAGCCCATAAAGCATTGCCTTGCGACGACCCGTTTTATCGGATAAACGCCCAAAGAAAAATACTCCGAAGGCAAAAGCGATAAAGTACACACTCATCGTAAGCTGTGCATCCTTCATAGACGTTTCAAACGCTTCTGCGATAGAAGGTAATGATGGGCTAAAAATAGTTTCACTAATTTGTGGAAAGCCAACTAATATAATCAGTAATATTAAGCTAGGTGTTTTGTTTCCGATGTTTTTCTTCAAAATAATCCTCTCCTAGATAATTATAGGTTTGAAAGAAAAACATCGTAGCTTGGGAAATGGTGGCTTCACGAGTTTAATTTTTTCTAAATCCCTCATGAATTCACTTCCTTCTAATTAAAATACGTAAAAATTATATCATCCAAAGGGATATAACGGTGCACCTATTTTATAAACGATCGAACTTTATTTCAAATCAACAATAATATCGAATACCCCTCTTTCACTAAACTGCCCCGTTAGTTGAACAAGAAAAAGCTCCCCCTAAAGGTAGCCACTTGTACGGCTAAAGCACCCCGTTAGTGCAATAGTTTTAGTTGTTTTTGAGTCTCACACTATAAAACCTCATAGCTTTTGGAACTCCTTCTATTTCAAAAACGCCATTCATGATTAAATGTCTTACCCTATACTCAAAAAACTCGTCACCAATATATTGGTCTAAATATCCAATAACCTCACCAATAAGACGTGCTGATTTCATAAAATCATTATTCTTTCGTTCCGTATGTAATTTTTTAGCATTATTGATAATATAGTCATCATAGTAAGCTACGTCTACACTCTTTATTTCTTTATTTTCCCATACCCTTAGAACCTCTTGTGTAGAAGATAACTCTTTCCATTCCTTCTCCAATTTTTCACGTTGCTCTTGACTTATCGGAGGAACCATTCTACCTTTCTCATAAATTAACCTTAATTTTTCAGAAATAATTTCTCCAGTGTGTAACGGGTAACAATCAGTATCTGGAATATTGAATTGATTTTTATATTGCTTAGTGGTATCCATTAAGAAAATATCGTATTTATTATCTTTTAATAAATACAGAACATATCTTAAGGCAGTCTGTTCGTGAGAGTTCGCCCCAACCCAAACTATAATTGTTGTATTTTTAGGAATAGCGTTAATCATTGAAGTAGTATTATTGAAATTATATTGGTATTCATCTATATAATCATCATCAAAAATTAGATGATTTTTTATCCATTCATACCTTTGATTAAGCCCAACCTTATCATGCAATTGCCAAACTGGACCAATAGAGAACATATCCGAAAATGAGATAACCTTTTCTTCGTCCCGAGATTCCATTTCTTTTAATGCTCTTTTTAAACTACCAGATGCTGAATCACCAAAGAGAATATGTACAACCTTACAGTTTTTATTATTTTTTATATCAGTTTGGTTTCTTTTATAATTCAGAAAATCATTATATGTTTTTTTCAAGTCTGTCACAAATTGCCCCTCAGTATATTGGTCTGTTTCTTCAAGCAAATTGATTCGCAAAAGAATTTGAAATAAAAGTGATTTCACTTCATCATTAGGAGAATTTTTAAGGATTCTTTTCAATTCATCAATCAATTTATTACCCCCTTTTACAGATAATATTACCATAAAAATTCAGCAAATCTTATTAAACATAACTGCTTCGTTAGTTCAATAAGAAAACGCTACCCTTAAAGGCAGTCTTGTTCTTCTAAAGCCCCCGTTAGTTGAAGAAAAAAAGTGAAGCTTATTCCACAATCGCGCCCGATTGAGGAAGACTATTTAAGACTTTGCTCACATACTTTTGAATAAAACAAGACTGGAATTCATTTAAGAATGCGATAAAATGATTAATACAGTGTGTAGAGATATTGGTCAATTCATTTAACCAAAAATATATGTCACATGATACGTCTACCATCTGAAAACTTATTTCGGAGGGTAATAAAATGCATAAAGAAAATCGACTGCCTCAATCGCCAAGAGAAGGCATACTATTTATGATGATTATATCGATTATTTCTGTAAACACCATTGCTCCTATCATTATGATGTTGGATCAAGGATTCAACATGGGAAATTATTTGGAAACGTTACGGATTATCCCGTTCATATGGATAATCATCGTGTTGCTGGTAACTTTGGTCGCTGAACCGATAGTTAGTAAAGTGATGCCAATATTCGTAGCTAAAACGGATGGATTCAATGCCCGCATATTGTTGAATACCTTTTTGACGGTTACAGTCTTATCTGTTTGCATGTCAATAATAGGACCCTGGGTTGGTACGGGGAAAATAGGCATCGAGCCTTTTCAAAACTTCTTTCACAATTGGTTTAGGAACTTCGGGGTAGCGATTTGGATCGAGTTGCTGGTTGCACAGCCCATCGCAAGATTTGCAATGAAAAGATTACATGCAAAACAGGCAATTAAAACAGCGAATGGAAATATTTGACCTAGATAAATTCCTCACAGCCGATTGATTTTCAATCGGCTTTTTTAACGCTGTTAATTTCAAAGATAATTTTTTTTGAAAGTGTTATTTAACAATCTAGCCCGATCGTTGAACACAAGTTAAACAACACTCTTGATCTAACCTGCTGCGTTAGTTCAATAAGAAAAAGCTAATCTAAAGGCAGCCTTGTTCTGCTAAAGCCCCCGTTAGTTCAACAAGGGGAAAAATGATTTAACTATTCTATTCAAATAAATTAGTCGAAAAAATACCAACGACAATTAACAAAGATATGCTCCAAAATATTAAACTTACAAAACGGCTTTTGAGTGCATGAATTGTCAGTGCTAAAGATGGTAAGTATATAGCAATGGCTAGGAGCATCATAGGATTAAGTAATGTCCCTTGAAGCCAATGTTCATTTAACTCATAATTCATTTTAATTATTAAAGCAGCTACTACACTTAAAATTACAGCAATGATTCCACTTAAAGAGCGTTTTGCTACTCTCATCATTCTTCACCTCAATTACTTATTAAGCAATCCTGCCCCGTTAGTTCAATAAGACGAAACTCTAATAGTCAAAATATAATAAACAAAATTTAACTTCTGCCTATTCAATTCGAACTCTTCGCCAACAGTGGCTATTCTCTCAAATCCATTTTTCTCTAAGACTCTTTGTGACGCTATATTGTTAGTTGTTGTTTTCGCTTTAATTTGTTTTATGTCTATTTCAATTACTGTTTCTAATAATAACTTCAATGCTTTAGTGGCAATACTTTTTCCAATATGTGCTTGACCAACTCTATAACCGAGATGCCCGATTTTTTGAGATTTATCAATATCCACTACATTTATTCTTCCTATAATAGAACTATCCTTATCTTTAATTAAATAGAAATAAGCATCTCCTTGAACTTGTTCTTCAAGTAAAGCTTCATGTCTATTTTTAAAAATCTCAGGGTTATAGTAGTCATCCCCACGAGTAGGTACCATTTCTTCGAAAAATAGTCTGTTTTCAAGTTCAAACTTATACAAACCTTCGGCATCTGTAACTTGTAATTTTTCAATATATATATCCATGAATAATGACCTCCATTCTTACATTGTTGCTTATTACAAATTTCTGGTTGAACTAAACTGCTGCGTTAGTAAAAACACTCCATATGTCTATTATTCTATTAACTTGGTAATAATTCCATTAATATCACTTTATTAGGGGGAATGGAATTGTTACTGTCAAAAGCATGGGCTTTGTTTGAAGCTGACAAGCGAATCGAAGGTTTTTCTCCGTAAACGTTGAAGGAATATCTCGCTATATCCGGAAACATTTAAAACCTGTTAGTCTTGCACATCGCATTCTCTTTATGAAATCGTTTTTTCGTTGGTCTCATGAAAAAGTTACCTGAGGAAGAATCCAACTTCCAAAATTAAGGAACCCAAGGTAGGGAAGCGGATACCCAAGTATTTAACCGAATGAGAGATCGAACACCTTCATGAATCCTGTCATTCCCCAATGGAAGAGCGATTTTCGAATTTATGTTTTCTATGGGTTGTCGAATTGGAGAAATCGTTACTTTAGAAAAGAACCATATTAATTGGTCCAATCAATCCGCGATTGTTAGAGGGAAAGGTGATAAGGAGAGGGAAGTTTATTTTAATATACGCTGCGAAATATTGCTTAAACGGTATATTGAAAGTCGGAATGACAATAATCCTGCAATCTTTGTAACGGCAAGCCAACCACATAAAATGAGTGTTGCCCAAATGCGATACATCATCAAGCGGATCTCCAATCGTGCTAAAATTAATAAAGAGATTCATCCACACCAACTTAGACACAGCTATGCAACTAACTTGTTGAATAATGGCGCTCCAATTGAAGTCATTCAAAGTCTTATGGGTCATGAGAAAAGTGAAACCACAAGGATATACGCTCAATTAAGCGGAAAACTACGGAAAGAGTATTATCAAAAGTACTATTAAATGTAAAATGAGCAACGTCTTAAAAGACGTTGCTCTACTTGACTAATGCCCCCTTTAGTTGAAGTAGCATACTTCACAACCTTTAGCTTTATTTTCTATTCAATAAAATAACTTCAGATTTGCCATCCCACTCTATTTTCGCTTCCATCATTTCATCATCTTCAATAATTACTGCACAACTTTTATTATTTATGGGAGGTCCAGTACATTCACTATTACCAGAACTAATATTGTTATCTTGATGATTGAATCCTTCTTCTTTGCTTGTTAATTCAAACCATGTACTTTTTAAGTTATATCCAAATATTTCTGGTGCAGCTTCTTCTCCAATATATTCAAATGAAACATCAGCCCATTCTTTTGCTTCACTTATTTCAGTTTCGTACTTAACAACCCAGTTATTACTTGTTCCATAAAAATTATATGCTTTTTCATCTTGTGAACAGGCACTTAAGGTTAGCAATAAAAAAATAGATATAACACTTAAATTCATATTTAATTTCATTGTTACGCCTCCTAAATAATATATATCCTAATATTACCATTTAAGAACAGTTTTATATAGTTGCATTTTGAGTGAATTATTTGGGTTGTTGATAATCAGTAAGTTACCAAAGCGTCTTTTGAGTACTTACTGTTCATAAGCAGCAAAAACACCCCCTTTTCAATTGAATGAGGGTGTTGGTTCACTAACTTTCATTTGGGAACGTTGTATTTATAGTTGTAGGATATTTATTCAATAATAAAGTGAATTTAATTATTGATATAAAATTCATTTTCATTACTTACACCTAATACAGTACCTGAATCTAAAGAAATCTCAATTGGAAAAACCTTAGACTCCTTATCAGAAAACAACCACTTTCTATTAGAGCTAGCTAATAACAAATATACTTTTGTTTTTTTGTCACTCATAAAAGACAGAGAAGTGCTAGTAATTTCTGAATCACTGCGTTCTACAATATGATTGTTTATCAAACGATTCGCAACAGCCATTTTATCTGGCACTATTAAACTCATTTCTGAAAGTTTTTGTATGCTATCTAAAGAAAACGGATTATCACTTGGCGGATTATCCTCTAATCTAGCCATGAATTCAATAATAATACCTGAAGGGTCCTCAAAATAAAATGATTTTGCAACAGAGTAAGTAAAATTAATTTCGTCTGCTCCATTTTCAATTAAAAGATTCATTTTACTTTTAATCCAATTTTTTGCCTCTCCAAATTGATTAGAAGGAATGTCACATGCAAAATGGTAAAAAGGCGTTCCAACAACATCGTTATCATTAAATTCAATTGAACTTTTACCTAATGTTATTTGGAAACTATTTCGAGTTTCGTTCTCTATGGAGAAGCCTAAAATCTGTTCATAAAAATCTTTCATCTCTTTAAGTTTGTGTGTTTTCAATTTTGTGTTTATGATATCCATAATCTTAATCTCCTTAATTATTCTTGCAATAAAATGTTAACTTATTACTTAAAAAGAAAATATTAGACTTTTGGATGGAAAATTTTTCTACATCTGGAATGTTACCAAAGTGTCGTTTGGTAAAAATTGTGTAACAACAATAAAGTTATGTATTTTTGAAGATGAAAATACGCAATACACCGGTCGAAAATGTGGACGGTGTAAAAAAATTCATTTAAATTTTGGCGCAATTGCCGAATAACAGCTCATAGATGTTACAATACCGTCGTTTATATTGAAGGGTTGTTTAACAATCGCGCCCTATTACTGAAGATCATGATAATAATTATGATTGCTCCTTTTAGCTTGTTAAACTACATAGCATATTATTCAATTAAAAGAATTGGATGAATAATTGTTTCATAAAATTCAAGTTGGAGCATCTCTACTCCCTTAGAAACTTCCATAACTTTAGGCTCCTTTATAATTAAATAACATAAGCATGCAATTAACTTCGACTTAATTCATAAATATTCCTGCTGTTGTTCCACAATCCATCCAGTTTGTAGAACAACTATTAAACAGCACTCTTCACATTCTTTATAGATAAACTAGCATAAATATACAACAAAAAATCATCTCACTTCTAAAAATCATAGAGGTGAGATGATTTTAATCAATCTTTTTTAAAGCTATATAAACCTATATAAGTAATCATAAAGTTGCGACATGACTATAGTAAGTATCCGAATTCATAATGCTAATCCATTTATTCATTCGCAACTTGCAATACGGTTTTCGTCAGTAAAGCAAAGCGTTCAACAATATGTGCCCGTAAAATATGCTCGGTCTCCGCATGAATGCCGTTGCCGACAAGGCCGAGTCCATCTAATGTTGGTGCATACAACGCTGTGAAATTGCCGTCACTCGCACCACCGACAGCCGATTCTTCCACGCTAAACCCTAATTGTTTGGCTTCCTCCTGCGCTACTTCGAATAGTTCTTCGCTTTCTGCATCTTGCTCCATTGGTGGACGATTAATGCCACCCTCTACATCAATTTTCACGCGTGCATCATGCGGCTTAATTGTTTCAAAATAGTCATCGATGCGCAGTTGCTCCTGTTTCGTCACAGAGCGCACGTCCACACCTAAATGTGCCTCATCAGGTATCACATTTAGCTTGCCCCCACCTTGCATCATGCCAACATTGATTTATCCGTTATTCCTCGCAAAATCACACGCTGTCATAGTGGTTTTATAATAATCATTTTTCGTCCCGTAACTTTCATTAGTTGTCGGGATTCCCTTTTGATTTTCATAGCGTGTTTTTAGTTGGTCGCTTTTTGGTCGCTCGTTGAAATATTATAATATTTTGTAGTTTTGGTCGCCTGCTCTATCGAATTTACTAAAGAAATATCCCTCCACAAATTCCGTGGAAGGCTATTTTTATGAAATATATCCTTGTGTTGTATATGTCTGACCGTCAATTTCTATTTCTCTATTTATTGAGTGGCTTTTCTTTAATTAACTAGTGCTACACCATCTTTTACATGTAAATATATAGTCCCATTTGGACTTACGCACATCACTACGTCATCGTTACTTTTCTTTAGGATATTTTCTAACATATATACAAGCTCCCACTCCTGAACATACCCATAACCTTTACTGTTTGAAATACTAGCACACTCAGTATTTCTGTTTTTACTGTGTATAATTATCGATTCTTTACATTTATAGACATTTACTTTTGCATCAGCTGGCAAGGTACACATTGTAGCTTTAACTGCCTCTGGGCTTTCTTTTGTTATATCCCGAAATGTCCGTTGTCTTGAAAATGGATTTTTAAATTTTACTGTCACCTTATAGACACCCCTTTTAAATGAAAATTAGTATGTAACATCCGAAACTTTAAGTATGTCCAAAAAATGCACTTTATGGACTCCGTACACCTTATCCCGGATGTGTATTAACTTAGTATTTGCATCCATCTTTATGATTGCCCCCTGTAAGTGTTCTTCCATTCTGTATACTGTAAATACTTTTAACTTTTTTTCTTCCTTCGCTTCGCCTAATGCAACTGCTATTTCTTCCAACTCAAATTCATCACGATCTAAATGTTTCTTTTCCTTTGGTGGTGAAGGTGTAGTTCTCTGTGGTTTATCTAATTTTTTCGGCTTTGAACCTTTAGCTGGCTTTGGGATTGGTGTAAAAGTCATTATGTATTCATCTTTTCATTTTAGAATATTTGTTCTTTTTCCATTATAGAACATAAGTTCTTATTTGTGCAATAAAAAATTACCAGACACTCACGATTAAAAAAGATCGTTAACCTTCAATTGGATATTTATGTTAAAATGAATTTTAGAAGGGGAGTAATCTAATGGTTAAAAAATTAATTGACATTATAATGTATTCTTTTTTTCTGATATTCTTTATCTATATCGATATTAAAAATAATTTACCTGTTGAATATATTGTTGTTCTTATTATCGTATACATATCTGTCATCATTTATAAAATCATCACAATAAGAAATCACGGCAAAGAGAACTAAGTGATATGGTAACTCTCTTTGTATAAGCATTATTGAGTAAATTTATTCAACTAACGGTGGCTTTACTTGAATATCGTAGAGTTGCATGGCAGCTCTATCCTTATTGCACTAACGCAGAAGGTTAGTTCAATATTTTAGATGTTGATTCGTTAATGCAGTAATATTTTTTAAGGAGGTGGAAATATGAAATTAGAAATTGAAGTAAGAGCATTTGGAGAAGATAAAGTTCAAGGAACGGTAGATGCATATAAAAACACTGAACTGATGCGTGTGCATAAACTTTCAAAAGATACAACATTAGCCGAAGTAGAGTCATTATTATCTAGGTTGTTTGAAGAAGTAGAAAGTGGTTTCACAAATCCAGAACAATGTTTAGGTAAAATCACAATTCGTGCAAAGAAAGAAAATGGTGAAATTGTATTTTTAGGTTAGAAGTTTTAAAGGTGTTAAGGTTTTTTGCACTAACGGGGCTTCAGTTAAACAAGTCGTTTTAAAAATAGATACAAAAAAGTTGTCATTTTGATTATTCAAAACGGCAGCTTTTTATTTATCCATACTGTACGTTTGCAAGAATTGTACAGCTAAATCTAATACTAAATATTCATGTACAAGTTGACGTTGCTCAATACTTAACATTAGACCACCCAACCTTCTTTGTGGGCTACTGGGACTGTAGCAAGTACATTATCAACGGTAAAAGTACGTTTTGCTTGCTTAGTAAAACAAAAAGCTTGAAACTTATCACCCATCATTTTTATGATTTTTACACGTCGTTTTGATATTTCACCCGTTTTAGATACATACATCATGTCAACCAATTGATTACGTTGCATTGCTTTTATTAATTGTTCTTGCATTATAAGCACCCTCAACAAGAACGTTTGTTTGTATTTATTTCAGAACAAACGTTTGCATTTTGGCAAGTATTAATATTATTGTGTACTTAATCAAAATTTTCCATTAAAATGTAATGTATACATAATTTTATAAAGGGGTAACAACAACATGGAAACACTAATTACGAATAAGCGAAATTATAAAATTAAGTTTATTCCATTTGAAGATAAATGCGGGCTAAATGAAGACGGAACCTATGACAATATTTACAGAGGTCACAATATTGAAATTCATTTCAATGAAGAAATATTTTATGGAAGAATATATAAATGTTCACAATATGAAATTTCTTTTCGTTCTACCCCTTTCCCTGTTTTTGGTGAAGATTTAGAAGCGGTAAAGAAATATTTTATGGAAAAACACGAGATAAGAAAATTCCTATATCATGACCCAGATAGAGATGAAGATTGTTATGTGAAATTTTAATCATAAATTAGAAAATGACCAAGACGGCAATTAAGCTATCTTGGTCTTCTTTGTTATGGGTGTCCCTTTGCATTGACGAAAATACATTGTTCCATTAACAAAAATGCACGATTTTTATCATGGTAAATAAGTTTATTTATGGTTAAAGTTGTATTTGCAGGATATTTAATATCATACCCTGCGATAATTTTAAAGGAGGATACATAAGTGATTAATTCGTTTAAAAAAGGTTTTATTTATCTAGCATTAACGTTATTAGTGTTAGTTGGCATTAGTTTTGAAAGTGCATCAGCAGCCGAAGTAGTTGATTATAAGGAAGGAGTTAATAATCTAAATAACACACCTGAAAATAGTTCAGTGGTAGGAGATAGACTCACACAACCTGAAATTGATTGGAAAAGATACGACGATAATCACAATAAAATTATTTACGAAAAGGGTAAATGGGTAAGATACACATCAAGTTCCGCTTCTAATGATTACAAAAAAGGAAGCATGGGCGCAAAAAAAAATGTAACTGCAAAAATGGAATTTTGGTTTTTAGGTAGTAAACTTAATATTATTTCTTTTAGGAATCCAACATATACAAAAGACGCTATTGTTAAAATCGACGGCATTGAACAGGGTAAGGTTGAGAGTTTTGGTTCTACTCAATCTCAAACTTTAGTATTCAAAAAAGAAGGTTTAAATTTTGGTATTCATAAAGTTGAAGTTATAATAACAAGTACATCTCCTAATGTAGATACTTACAATCTTAGAATAGACGCTATTGATATTGATGCAAATGGTAGCCTTGTAGATGAACCTAACAACCAATCCATCACATTAGACAAAAATTTATTAGAGCTTCTAGAAGGTAGTCAATATAAATTAACAGCAACAACCTCACCAGATAGCGTGAATGTAATTTGGTCTTCTAGTGATGAATCTATTGCTACTGTAGATCAAAACGGTAATGTAACAGCCATCCATGAAGGTGAAGCAATTATTACTGCGCAGATAGAAGGCTCAGACCTTGTAGCTACTGCTACCGTTATCGTTAAAAAACCAATTAATGAGTCTTCGAGTGCTATTCTAAGTATCACTTTGGTGAACGGAATAACAAAAGAATATGATGTCACTAATAAAGTTTTAAATGATTACTTAAATTGGTTTGATAGTGCTCAAGGTACTTCGACATTCAAATTCATAAAAACCATTTCTCCTTATAAAAAAGTAACGGAATATATAGTACATGATAAAATTGCTTCTTTTGAAGTAAGAGAATATTAAACTCAAAAAAGCCCGTCACTACTATTACAGTAATGACGGGCTTTGAATTTTTATATTAAATTAATGAGTAAAAAAATCATTATTTATATTGCATTTCACCTATACAGTTGGTGTATTTTGTAAAAAATTAATCCATTGAGTATATGCCTCGATAAGACGTGGTGAATTCGAAACAGTATCCATAATATTTTTTGCACCATCTAACATACTTCTGATAACGGATTGTTTAGGTATCTCGGCTTCACTTGCAGCTTGAGCAGCTTCAATCAATTCTTTTAGTTCTTCTCGCTCGTCATTTTTTAATTCCGAAGAATCAATTTCCTTGAATAAATTCAGTAATAATTCTTCCGATACACCATTGTTATTATTAGTTACTGTATTTGTAGAGTTTTCACCAAAACTAAATGCAGATCCTTGCGGATTATTCACTGTATATGTTCTTTTATCATTAACCATAACGAATACAAATCTCCCTTCATCTTCTAATAGTCCCAGTTCTATTAATTCTTTTGTTGTCTTAGTCCGTTCTATACCATTAAGCATTCTCGGATTGATTTCTTCTTTTTTTTTAACGCATCCTCTATAAATTCATCCTTAAACGAAAATGCAAGAAGAAAATTCTCTGGTTCAAAATCAGTTTCTTCACAGCTATAACAATCGAAATGTTCTTCATCTATAGGTTCATCCAGTAGGAATTCATCACATTTATGATTGTTTGGACAAAGTAATATCTTTTTTGCTAGTAACTCAAATCCATTTTTGCTCATTAGATATCTATATACATCATCATAATAGCTGTCATCTAACCCCATTGAATGCAAAACATTTTCAACAGTAAAATCAGTTATAGAGGGAGTATTGGACGCCCATCGACTTAAAATATCATTCACTTTATAATACGATAAACGCACCCTAACCCCCCCTTTGATTTTATATTATTGAACCTGAATTAATGGCTCTTCAATTGATAATGTATCGTCATTATTAACAATGACTAATGTATCGAGAACATGATCTACTACTATTTCTGGCACAGCAGATGTAAATTTAAAATAACTAGCTTTAATATTCACTTCAAATGTTACTTCTATTACTATATTTGTTTTAGGGTCAGTATATGAATAAAAACAATTTTCATCCATAGTATCATTAGTAGGAAGTCCTAATCCCTCAATAGCTGTCGTAATGGATTTAAATGTATTATCTATATCTAAATTTATACCCTTTTTCCCATTAAATTTCAAGCTACCTACTGTAGATGGTAACGCAATATGAGTGGATGCTATTCCTGCTGAAAGTAAAGAACATAATTGCCTCGCCGCTTGTTTTGTTAGCTTTGGAACCAAAAACCATTTATATGGTGTTGCAAATCCCATTAATTTCATTACATACTCTGAATATTTTTTTGCTTCTCTTGCTGAACATCTCAATTCGATCAATTCTTCTTCTCCAAAGTGTATAACTAAAGAAGTTAAATGTGCATAAGAGGAGGGTATTGTGCCGTAACCGTTTCTTCTTGAATTAAATCTTTCTTCCACCAATTTAATGTAAATTGAATTACCTTCATGTTTTATAGCACAAATTTTAACTTCAGGTGTATATGTTGGTTGCCACTCAGCATTAACTTGAGAACTTAGAATTACACCTTCCGTAATCAATGTGTCTATAAACTTTTCTGGTGTTTTAGACTTATCCGGAAAATTCGATTCAGCCTTGCAAATTGATATATAATTGGCAGGGAATTTAAATTGTTCATTCAGATAAACAAGTTCTGCTTCTTTTCCATTTTCAATTAACATTTCCTCAATTTCCTCTTGAAACTTACCTCTGTAAACAACCTTATTTAATTTTGCGAACTGGTTCAAATACTTCTTTGGAATGTTTTCGTATTTTGCCATAATATCCTGCCTTTCACAATTTTGCAGGTGGCTATAGAATCGACATATCAACTAGATTTTGATATAATACTACTAAGGTTTTTATCTATAGCAACACCTTAGGATACATTTGGGTAATTGTATCCTTTTTTTATTTGTTAATATTATACCACTATTTTCTTATTTTTCAAAAATAACCAAATACTATATAATCAAAAACATGATTATATTAAAATTTTAGTTTTTAATGTAAACGTAAAAAAGCCCGCCACTACTATTACAGTAATTTCGGGCTTTGGAATCGTATTATTTAGTTACAGAACGTTGAGAGATAATCCGTTTTAAACCTGCGTAATCGCCATTAGTCATTGTTCCTTCATCAAATTTCTCCAACCAGGATCCATCGATAAGCTCTTTATCTACCGCTTGTTGTAATTCATCTCTCACTGCATTTTTTGTAGTAGCTGATGTAAATTTCATCGTTTCATCATCCTCTTCGATTTGTTGTGGTTCATACTTTACAATAAGCTGTACCTTAAACTTACTATTGGAAGGTACAATAACCTGTCCTTCTAATTTGTAACCTTTCGGCGGTGCCCAATTTGCTTTTACTTCAAAATGTGGGCGATCCGTTTTCCCTGCATTAACCCACGATGCGTGACCGCCCCAAGTAATGCCTAGCTTAGCCGCAATCGCACCAACTTTATTTAATGTATCTAAATCGTATAAAGACTTTGGAGGACCAACAGCAATATCCCACGCTAAACGGCCGCTATGATTACTATTAAGTGTCCAAGTAACAATTTGCCCAGGTCTTGTACGCCCCAGAGCATATAAATACTTTTGGCGTTCTGGACTACGGTATGTTTCCGTGAGAAAAACGTCCACGATCCCCGCTTTGTAGCACTCCTGGAATAAAAGGCGGCATGCTAATTGTGCTGCTTGTGTTAATTCAGCTAAATCACGGCATGTTGTTGTTACATTCATTTTCCTTCATCCTTTTTATTTACGGCTTTTAACGCATCAAATGTGCCGCTAGCTGCAAGACCAGCAATCAAACCAACTACTAACATGTAATAAAAATCGTAATCACTTAATGGCCAAACAATTAACGCAATAAAAATACCGACTACAATGGATGTAATCGGCAAGTAACGAGCTTTAATTGTAAATGTTTTTTTGATTACCTCTACTACCGCCGTGACGATTGCTACCAATGTAATTGCTACTAAAATTAATCCTGTTAAATCCATGCTTATGCACTCTCCTTATTCACTGTTTTTTCGAGCATTTCTAATCGATTATTTGTTTCAGTTTTTAACTCATGCAAATTGTTTTGTACACCTGTTATTGCATTAATCATTTCTTTTTGTGTGTCTACAATACTACTTGATGCAGCAATCGATTTATCTAGTTGATCGCTTAATTTTTCTTCACGTTTTGCTGATTCGCTCCGATGTGTATCATCTAATTTAACAAGCCACTTTAATGTGTAGCCACCGATAAAGATTAAAGCGACTAATAATACTCCCGCTAAATATACCCATGGCTCACTACTTTTTGCCATTCCCTCAGCTATTTTTGCTCCACCTAAAACTGTTGCCTCCAATACCATAATTCCACCGACCTTTTTATTGAATTGATGCCCTGTGAGACGCATTAAAATCCTGTTTTGTGTACAATTGCCCGTCTCGATTGCGCTCGCAGCACCAGTTTTTAGTATAAAAATAACGATAGGCGATTGTCAGCGCCTTAGAAATCTTGCTTTGTAATCTCTTTATATTCCTCTCCTGTAACTTCACCGAATTTGTTACTTTCAGTGATAACAGCTAAGCGTAATTGTTCAGCCGTCACCCATTTAAGATTGAATGCCATTTTCCAAAATACCATTACACTCCACCTCCCTTCATAGCCATGATTTCAAGTTTCACTTGCGCTAACTGTTCACCTAATCCGTTAATAATTGCGTCCTTTTGCATATTTGCCAGCTTTTCTTGCGTGAGTTGCATGCCAAGTGCTGAGATCTGTTCTTCAGTAGTTGGATCACTTCCTGCTTTTATTGGTTCACCTAAATCACCGTTTTGGTCTCGTACTTTGTATTCTATTGCCATCAGTCAACTACCCCCGATATTAGATGGATTTTGTTATTAATGTTTACGTCCGGTCGTGATGTGGAGAGCTTTAAAATGATATTGTTTTTTTGCTCATTAGCTTCGTGATAATACGTGTCTTCTACGATGCCTGTTTGATTCGGTATAGGTGCAGTATTTTCTTGTGTAAGTGTCACGTAATTCTCTTGCTCACCAATTAATGTCATACTAAGTTCCACTTTTAAATCAAGGTCAACATCGCGTTCTATGAACAACAAAACACCTTTCGCAGATCCTTTAGGTGGCTCGATTTTATAACGAGCGACGGAATCTAAAATAGGCGTTTTGATTTCATTTTTATTTAGTTTAATTGTTTTAGAAACTTTGAAATTATAGCTGTCAGTAAGCTCGACAACGATTGTATTTTGTCCGACTTGTAATTGAGCTAGGGCGATATCAAATGCCCATTTTCCGTCAGTAATTCCAAGCGCTACGCTATTTCCACCATTACTGCGATAGGCAGCTGTAACGGGGTTGCCGTCTGGATCATCTGCTGCGCCACTGATTGTAAATTTATCCGTGTTGATAATGCCGTTTGGCTGCACTGTATCAACTGTTAATACTGGTGGACGGTTTGGCACAACGTAAAATGTACGCTCAGTGATTGCTGATTGACCACCATCGCCGTCCTGTGCCCAGATTTTTAATGTGTGAGGTACGCCGTCTGTTAGACTACCAGTGATAGGCGTGTCACCGTCGTATAGCTTTCCACCAACAAACTTTAGCTGCTTAGTAAATGGTATAGGCGCGTTGCTTAAACCAACTCCTAATACAATCCTTTGCTCCAAATTAACTTGGGCGTAGATTGTAACGGATTGATTAGCGTTTATATCGGATGCATTTCCAGCTAGATTAAACACATCATTTTCATATAATGTCATATTAGCTGTCGGTGACGTCACAATAACTGTTGGTATGCTATTTACCACGTTTAAAGTAAATCCTTGGGATGTACTCAATGATCCGTCCGACGCTGATACCGTAACCCAAACCGACCCGATTTCCTTACCTGCAAGTGTTAAAGTATTTCCAGATACTGTCGCCGTTGCAAGACTCATATTATTTGATAATGCCGAAAACGTTAATGGATTTCCGTCTGGGTCCGAAAAATAGTTTGATAAATTTATTGTAATGCTTTCGTTTTTCTTTGTTGATTGCGTTGGGATAGGTGTTTTAATTGTTGGTGCTGTATTTACAACGCCTTTTCGAACGTACCAAAAACCGTCACCGTGACGACCGTCATTTGGATATGTGCCGTCCTCCACTTGAATGTCCGCTTGAATTATTGAACCTCTACTGTAATTGTTCGTCAAAACCCTTTTGTTATAAAAATTACTACTAAAACCATAATTTCCGCCGGAATATATCATACTATTAGACGGTACGGAATATCCGGAAAATTGATCTATGGCGTAAACATACTCGTCCTTTTTTTGATACGCTTCCGACGCTACAAAAGACCCTATAATTTTAAAGTTGCCCACGGCATCAAGTATCCCACTGGTAAAATTGATAATTGTAGGATCGTTAAATTTTACCGATACATGCGAACTGTAAACCGTCTCGACGCGGTGAGTTACGTTATTTACGCTATTAAACTTATCATAATAATACTTAACCATCCTAAACCACCTCCACTAATTCCACATTATAAGTCTGCCAATCCCCAACGCCCATCTCTGCATTAACCGTATCAATCGCCACATTACTACGTGCCACTTTTGCGCCTTTTTTGTAGCTATTTGCAAGGGCTTGGACTGTGATTGTATCTGCACCGATTGCTGTGATCATTATGTCCTCGCTTGATACGTCATCATAAATTGTGACTTGGGTAAATGCGGTAAAGCCTGTTACATTTGCTACCGGCAATAAGGTTGTACCCGCTGTTACTGGCTGAATGATATCCGTCAGTGTTGTGTCTAATATGATTTTGTTGGTGTTACCGTCTAAAGTATCAGCGAACGTACCGCTGTTACCAGGGACGCGACCATCTAGCTCCATTTGTACACGCATACGCTCCATTTGACGATACATTTCATTTAGAAATTTATAGGCGTTCCAAATACCCCACTCAAAATTATTAGCCAACTCAGACATAAAAGGTGTACCATCATCAATGACTTCTCCAGTCACTGGATCTGTTACATCATCGGCCCATTGAGTTCGTTCATAAGGATTCTTCTTGAAATTTAATGGAATTTCGCCATTCATTAACTTACGCATTTACTTTCACTTCCTTTGCTTCGAGTTGCAGCGGGAATGCGATTACATACCCCTGCGCCCCCTTTTGATATTGCATGGTTTTTACATATAATTCCCGACCGTGGCTATCGACCAAAGCAGCACGCGTTACTAGACCTTGCTCCATAGACAACTTTACATATTTTCGTAATCCATATTTGGTGCTAGTATGATAGATTTCTTTGTCATGTACAATACCATCAATTGTCACCTTTGCACCGGTTACCATGTCGCTCAAAAATTGTTCCACTAAATCAATCATCAATGGCTGTATTTCATTCAATTGCTTGCACCTCCTGCTCTAAATCGACCACAAATGCGGGTATTGATACTAAAATCATAGGATGCTTCTGCTACATTTAATATATCTTTACCGAGTGCGCCGTGAGTTTCAGCTGTTTTAAAGCGGCCGCAGATTTTAGTTGGTAATGCCCATGCATAAGAACCACCTACTACTTGAATCATTTCTTTTAAAATACCTTCTGCAATGATCATATAAATATTTAATGGAATCATCGGCTCTAAAATATCCGATAACTCACGGTAATAGTTCTGTTCACTTGGTATTAACAATTCCAAAATATAATCTTGTGGATCTAAGTTGATTTGAAAGTTATTTTCCCCAAATATAGAACTCAATAATTGTTGTAATGAGCGCCACGTGTACGGAAGTTTATTATTAATTTTCGCAACAACTTTTATTTGACGGGTTTCAAGTGTGTCGGTTGGGCGTCGTTTTAACTTCAACATTTTTTCCCAACGAGCAATACCTATTTCATCCGTTGCATGGACAAAACGCATAGAAAAAAGTTGTAATAATTGTACTTTCACTCGATTAAAATTGGTATTCTCGACATTAGCTACCTCAATAAATTCTTCAAAATCACTAATGGTTGAAGGATAATATTTCGATAGGTCAACAACATTTGTTAATGGCTCATACATTAGTTATCTCACCCCTATTTGGAATGGAGTTTGGTCCTAAAATAAGATTATTTGCTTCACCATTGATTGTTGTGTTTTGCACATCGATAATTCCGTTGATTTCCAACATTTTAGACTCTAGTTGTACAATGCGAATTACGATTTGAGTTGCATCTTCCCAACCTTTTTTCAGTTCAAGTATGTGATTATCAACCATTTGCTGTACATCTAGCACGACATCTTCCCATTCAAATCCATCTTCAAAAACAATTGATGGGAAATTAATATCGACTTTTTCCTTTTCGACACCAGCTACAAGTACGGTATGACCAATTGGCGCGATCCCCAAACCTTCACCTTGATTTGTCACTGGATCAATTGCCGTTTGAATCGTCTCTATTAATGATGGAGAAGGAATATTGTATGTGGAATCTAATATCACCAGTTTTACGTTGAAAATTCCTTCGCGAATACGGTAAGCTTTTACTCCACCGACACCTTGTAATTCATGTACTTTTTCTAAATAATCTTTCCGGTTACCCCCATAAGCCAACGCTTCAAAGCTATCTAAATAGCGTTTGCGTAGGCTTTCGGTTTCTTCTTCATCTTCCCCAGGAATTAGTAGCTCCATCAAAGTAGCTGAAGCCAATCCGTCTACATACTCAATCGGAATCAATTGACCGAAATAATTATTACCGATTACACCTAGCGTTTCACATTCCAATTTAAAAACACCATTACTGACTCTTTCAATAACGGTGTAATTCAATGTATCTAAAGAAAACCGACTTCCAATAGGCACATCAATATTAAATTCTCCCTTTAAAATTGCCTTTTCAGCTGCATGAGGATAAATTCCTCTATCCCTACATAGGCGTATTAAAAATTCACGGGAGGCCGTATCACCGAACATTTCTTTTAGCATGCCTTCCATTGACAAATAGAGCTCGTACAGTTGAATTGTATGCGGTGATAAGGCATCCCAAATAATCGAACCTTCCCGTTTGTCTACATCGTTTTTTACCATATCCAAGGCATCGCTTAACAATCGCTCCTGACTGATATGTTCAAACATTAGATGTCCACCTCCTTTTCGATATCTATAGGACCGACAATCGTATGAGCTGTGAATTGCACATGCACTCTATGCTTTACATGACTAAAATTAAAAGCATCAACACTATCGATTCGGTCATCGTGTGTTAATGCTTCTGTGATTAATCTTTTCAATTCGCTATATACATAGGGAATCGGTTGCCCAAACAACTTGGCTATTTCGGCGCCGTAATTCCACGTATATATTAGATAGTCATAACGTTCTGTGCTTAATGCTTTGTAGATAGCTTGTTCAACAGCTTCGCGTCCATCTGCATAACCAACAATTCGCTTACGTTCTAAGTCTAATTTATATGTGCGAGAAGGCTGAACAACTTCCTCAAAATCTACTGTTAAATCTTCAACATCATTTTGTGGAATCATCAAACCACCTCTTTATCAATAATTAAATATTGTTGGCCGCCATGTACACGGATCATCGTTACTTTGTCACCGTCACCAAGGCCATTATGGATTAAATACTTTCTACGAACATTATCCACCGTCATATCAACTTCATGGTCCATGACTGCACGTGTTAATTTTAAATGTTCTGCTTCTAAGCTTAACTTTTGATCCACATATATCTTCAAGGGGCTAGTGCTTATAACTGTGCCATATACGATATTAGTTAACTTTTGTGCATTAACAGCACCCAATACAACCTTCCGTATTGCTATCATAATATCAGTCATATCACGCAATGAACTCACCACCAATCAATTTTAGATCCATTCGATGGTCACTCTCTTTAAATGTATGTTTTACCGTTTCAACCATCATGAATTTAGCTACAGATAAATCGCCAAGGTACAATTGCACACCTAACGTTGAGCCACCTCGTACTCGAATATCGCCTAATACTTTATTAATGTGTAGCTTACGTGTTTTTTGATTATAAAGAGCAAGTAATGCATCTGCCTTAACTTTTCCATTCTCGCCTTCTTGGAGCGATTCTGTTAGCTGCAACATGCCCCATTGATTAATATTTTTACTATCTTGAGCAATGTAAATTTCACGTTTACCTTTTTTCTTATCCTCGCGATAGATTTTAATTTTATTGTATGTCTTTTCATCAATGGACGTAGTGTATTCAAACGTTTCGCCGCTTTCTTCATCAATTAATATGTTCAACTTCATGTCTTTTACTTCACGTAAAAAGAGCTTACCGTATTCATCGTATAGGACATATAACTTACCTGTGTGCTTAGTTGTTATAGATAGCGCATTATCCATAATCGTAAATAGCTCTTGAATATCCTCGACACGTGGAGAAATTACATGTTTTGTATCATCAATGGCTCCGGCTTGTAATTTGAAATCGGTAATCAGCATTTTGAGTACCTGCGCAGCCGTTTTCCCTTTGTATGTGTACGTATCTTTATTTTTAAAGTAACGTAGCTGATCATAAGCAGTGACACCGATAATCCGATTGTCCGAGCGCTTTTTAGTAAACACAAAGCCGAAAAATATCTTATGCCCATCATAATCAAAGCGCACTGCATCACCTTCGTGAAAACTTATAATCTCATCTTTCAGGACATTGAAAGTGAGTTTACCTGGAATACCTTTTCGATGCACCTCCCAAACAATAGGCTCTTGTACAGCACATTCAAAAATATTGCCCTGAGATAAAATAAGTAACTGATATTTACCCAAGTTTAATCACCTGCCCTGCTTTAATTAGATTTGGATTAGATAGGTTATTCAGCTTAGCAAGTTGGGTAGATTTAGAGCCATCACCAAGATACTTTTTAGCAATAGCCCATAACGTATCGCCCGATTTAACAGTATGCGTTTTCGGTGTTTCCTTGCCTGTTGTTGGGCGTGATTTCTCAACGGTAGCCTTTTGTTTGGTTGTATCTGAACTACCTGTAGCCGCTTTGCTAGGCTCATTTTTGATGTTTAACTTTTTGGTACCGTATGGACGAAATTGCTTTAAAGGGATAGTTACTTTGATATCAAAGCCATTTTCCGCATTCTCATCAATCGTATAGTCCTCTAGCGATACCGTCATATTTGTATCAAATAACAAAGAGCCATCCGGTTTCATTCGATTAACAATGAACTGAAACGGCTCTTGTGCTGTTTTTAATTTTTCTAATTTTTCAAGGTAATGTGAAGCTGGTTGAAAGCCATCCGGATAAACTGCAAAAGGATATTTAACGTTTGGAAACTCCACTTCAAATTCAATATCCGTCAGTCCTGCTTTTTTCAGGATATTAACCTCACCCTCGTTCATGAGGATGAGGGTTTCATTTTTGTTGTTAATCTTCATGGACATTGAAGGTGGCGCTATTGGTAGCTGCACACCATCAAGGAAAAAATTATACATCTACCTCGCCTCCTTCCGCTAAGATTTCCGCTACTTCTTCTACCTTTTCACCGAAACGATCAATAACCCCATCGATATCCATTTCGGAATTGATGTGGTTCTCATTTTTCATATCAACTTTTATTTCTGCTGTTGTGTAGCGGTTGATGGCATCTCGTTCAGCAAGGTCGCGGAGGTATTTAAGTTCGTTTACAGTACCATCCATTTTCTTCGCCATTTTTGCAGTATTCTTGGCAGTATCTTTAGCCGCTGGAGAATCATCCCCTAAGCCACCTAAAATATCATCCCAATCTTGAGATGCTGCAGGTTTTGGTGGTCCTTGCACTGGTTTGTTACTGAATAAATTATCACCCCAGTTATAACCCGCATCCCAAGCGCCACCTAGAGATTTTAAATTCATCTTAGGTGCTTCCCAGTAATTGGCTGGTGTCTCTCCTACCCAATCATTTATGCCGCTTTTAATGCCGGATAAATCACTAGTAATCGATTCGCGATATGAATATTCGGTTCCTTTTCCGAGCCCTAATGTGCCCGCTACCCCATCAGGCAGTACCTCGATAAACTTATTCCATGCGCCAATTGCTAGGTTTACCGCTTTAATAATTGCATTTACAAAAGCTGTGGCAAATGCATCCCAACCGCTAGTCATAGCGATCGCTTGGTCCAAGACATTGTTAGTTAAATCGCCAAATAGCTTTTTAACAGAAAACATCGGATGTTGCCAAACATTAACGAAAAATTCAGCTATGGATGCGAATATATTCCACCAAAATGCAACTTGATTATAAATGTATGTTCCCAGAACCATAAACGCACCGGCAACAATTCCTGTTGCGCTAATTGAAGTTCCTGCGAAATAATTTATTGCGGCTACTGCTGCATATAAAACTGCAATCAATACAAATACCGCCATAATTATTATGAAAATAGGGTTCGCTGCCATTGCCGCATTCAATCCCCACATAGCAGTAACCATAGACCACGTAGCGCCAGTTCCAACACTGGTTGCAGTAGCATACAACATCGTCGCGGTTGTATTAATAAACTTCCAAGCCGCCGCCGCCATTTCTGCCAACTTCACTGCTCCTAACGCAGTTGCATAACCTAAAAGCACGATGGTAACACCGCCAATTAGAGGGCCTATGAGAGACCAACTATCAAATATGAAACCAGCTGTAGAACTGAAAATGTCCAAAGTTGCTATAGCTACCCTAGCGAAAGTGTCCAACGATCGTGCCGCATTATCTATGAATTCACTTAACCCATCACTATTAGCCATTTGCTCTAATTTCTTAAATACATCATCAAAGGCTTTGACAGCATCATTTTTAAATGAGGTCCATAGTTGCGCCCATGTTTTTGGCATCGTTTCAAATTGCTCTGTGATAGATTCGGTTGCACCTAGCATGGCTGCTTTTACAATACCAGCCGTAATTTCGCCATTAGAAGCCATATCCTTAATTTGACCGATTGGAACTTCTAAGTAATCCGCTATCGTTTGGATAACGTTTGGAGCTGCCTCAAACACAGCGTTTAGTTCTTCACCGCGTAATACTCCAGAACCGAGCGCTTGCGTTAATTGTAAACTCGCGGATGCCATTTCTTCAGTGGTCGCACCGGCTATCGTGAATAATTTGTTAAGGTTCTCGGCAAATTGAATTGTTTCTCTGTTATTCGAGAAAGCGTCACTTGCACGTAACCCTAATTGAGCAACAACATCAGCAGTATCTAAGTATGATGCACGCGACCGTTCAGCCGATTCGAAAATCATTTCTTGCAACTCCGCTGTTGTTTGTAAGCCGTCATTCATCATATTGAGTCTAGCTACCATACTTGTCATTCTATCAGACAGACCTAAAATATCACTGCCGGTCTGAAAACTTAAATAAGCAGCGGCTATCCCCATTATTTTGCCGAGCATTCCGCTTGCGGCGGTGGTTCCATCTCTTATGGATTGGTTAAACCTATCTTGCTGTTGGTCTGCTTCACGGATTTGAGTTTCAATATCCCCGAATGCGGATTCCATTCTAGTAAGTTCACGTCTAGCTAAATCCATGCTAGCTGTATCGACCGCATTACCTGATGCTTGTTGCAAATGCTCGAAGTTATTAATCGTAGCTTGCATTGCTACATTCATAGACCGGAATGCACTAGAAAGACCATCTTGAATTTGTATTGCCGTACGGATAGTTGCCATTCGTTTCCTCCTTTCCTCCATAATAAAAAGCGCTCAAATTATGAGCGCTTTACAATTCGACAGTAACTCTGCCTCTATCTTTCAAATTATAATATTCGTTGTTGAACATAATGGCTTTAGGTTCCGATGTAGCTTCAAATGAAATGAAATCAATTTCATCTGAGGAATTAACATAAGAAAAGATTAAGTATTTATCGATAACCTTACTTTCTTTCTCTTTTGTACGTCCTCCAACCATCGCTCCTAAAGGGCCAAATAAAACATATCCACCAACAGCTCCGCCAATGCTACTAGAGTAGCTCTTTTGAATCTCAATACTCGTTTTCATCAACACATCTTTAACTTTCGAGACAGGAAGTTCAAAAGTTTCTTGGTTTCTTTCGAAAATAATTTTATCTGTACATCTATAAACAAACACTTCCGAACCTTCTGCTAACGGCAAACCAGCCATGTGCTTCAATGAAATACAAAGATCCGCACCTAACAAATGTTGTCGTGCCTTTGAACCAATAACTTTACTTTCAACATCGAATTTTTCTTTTTCTTTATCAGACTTCATTTTTTTCATTGCGAGTTTACGGTTTTCGTCAGCCTCTTTAGCTTCGGGACCGAATATTTTTTTATACCTCTTGATTAAAAATACTTCTAACAAACCAACGAGCAATAACATAACTCCCACAATTAAAAAATCTGCACCTTTATAACCTTCGAAATTCAAAATAACGTTAGATAATCCATAAATAAAGTATAGGCCTACCATTACTGTCATCAAAAGATAAAGAATCTTTTTCATCAAATCTCCTCCTGATACTAATATACCCAATATGGAGGTGTTTTCCTATCATTACTTCCCTTTCCTTTTCCCGTTCCGCTTAGACTCATTTTCAGCTTTTTTATCTGCCTCCATTTTTATTTGGACAGCAGCAATGACAAAGGCTTTTTCATACTTTGGTAAGGAATCATACTCTGACGGCCACTTACGCAATTTGTGCATACAATAGTATGCTATATTCGCGTCATAGTCGCCGTCATTAATTAGTTTTTTGCTTCTTCTACCGCCTCGTCCATACCTACGTCGAATCCATTTGCATTTTGAACGACTTTCAGAAACTCAGCATATTCACCAGGAAGAAGCATTTTCTTTAACAACATCTCTGCCCCCATAACGCCATATGAAGTTTGAACATCCTGGTCGTTCAAATTCGGGTAAATTGTACATTTTACTGCTAAAGAAGCTAAATAAGCATCGTAATCTGTTGTAGGTGTAAACATATTTTTCTTCCCTGGCACAGGTAATCGTTTAGTATGCTGTTTACGTAGTGCTTCATCTTCATCAGAAGAAATCGCACCGATTTGCCATGGGATTGGTTGTTTTGTTTCTGGATCAATAAAACGTTTCGATACAATATGTTCTTCTGTTTCCGCCTTGATTGCATTCTGTGATAAAAAAGCTGTTAAGTTTGTCATTATTAATCACCTTATCCTTTTAATTTTTGTATAGAAAAAGCCCACAAAGCAAGCTTCATTAAGATTGCATTGTGTTCAAAATAGAATAAACCTCAGGTAATTCAAATCGTTCAAAAGTAAAATCAACCGAGTCCTCTAAATATTCAGCGTCAGCATCCAATAACGCAACAATACCGCCATCCATATTGCAATCTTTTAAGATTGTCGTTTGGCGACCGACAGAAGCGCTTTTATCTTCATTTGTCACTTGGATATCAAAATAAATATCCTCACCGGTTTCTTGGTAACGGTAAAGTAATTCTCGGAAAATAGATGTGTTGTAATGGAATGTTGCCGATCCAGTTCCTTCGCCACCAGTTGCTTTATTCCCTTTCGAAACACGTCCCATAATAGGTACTTGTGTTTTTGTTTTATCAAAGCGCGCCTCTAAATTAATTAGGTTAGCAAATAGATAGCGATTATCTCCAATCGTTACGAAAGCTCTCCCTTGTGCGCCTTGAATCGCGTCCTTAGCATGCATTGTTAAATCTGCCATAAACTTATCCCTCCATTAAACTACTGTTGTTGTAATGTATAGTTGCGACATGGCTACTGTCGGTTCAACAACTTCATTAACGACAACTGCTTTTTTTGAATTGCCCGGTTCTACTAATACTTGATCCGATACGAAATTTTGGATAGCGCGAATACGCTCTAGTTCTCTTCGGTGTGCCACAATGTCATTCCAAAGTGAAATACGACCATCTTGATCATTCGGCACTTTACCTAAATAACGCGAATTAAATAGTTGCGCAGTATCAATAGCAATTTGATCTAGTACACGGATAACTTGATTCATACTGAAATCCTCATTTTTATCTGGTGTAAATGAGGTAAACGTATTTACATCTTCTAAAACATTGATATCTTCACCAACGCGATGGAACACATATTTACCCGCTTTTAAAAGCGCTGTTAATTGCGATTGCGTTTTTGTTTCAGTCATATCAAGCGTGTGCTCACCTGTGTACGTTTTATTAGTATTTGACTTGTTAACTGCGATACCACCTTGTACGCCCGTTGCCCAATAAACTGCGCCGAACACTTCTTCACCATCTCCGACAGCATCGTTTTGCACGTCGATGATACCTTCATGATCCATCTTGCCGAGCTTATGACCGACTAGTTGGAATTTACCTCCTACAGTGTCACGGATACGCTTTGTATACTCGACGTACAGTGATTTGATTGTTGGCTCTGAAGACAAGCAACCGAGTGTATTGAAGCCATATGCCTCTAAATTATCAAGTGCCATTTGGTGAGGGGTACCAGCTGTTAAGGCTGTTGCACCATTCGCTCCACCTGTTAATGGCATACCAGCAGTAACCTCTAATTTTGCATCTGTTTTAAATACAACAAAATCATTTCCAACTAAATCAGCAGCAGTCGCCACCGTTTGCTCATCGACTAATGTTGTATCGATGTAGGTTAATACATCGTAATTAGTAGGTTCATCCACATTCGTTTGCACCACAATTCGAATGTCATTTCCGCGGATGCCCTTATATTTAGCTTTAGCAAACTCATTTTCTGCAGCAGTGCCACCTAAGTTAAGTTTTGCAAAGAATACGGTAATCGCGCCTTTAAATAAGTCACGAATACCTTTCAATTTTGGATGCGTGTAATCGTAGCCGAAAATCTTCAAGGAATCTTTCTGTAAGTCCTCTAAATTTACGGTAAATACCCCCTCATCCTGCCCCCAATCTAATGCGATTGGTTGACCTACATAACCACGATCAGATAAATTCACGAACGCTCGTAGTGCACTGATAAAGTTATGATACGTCCCCGGTAAAACCTTATTTTGCGTTAAAAACGGACCTCCACCTAGCGCCATTATTTTTTCACCCCTTCATCGAATTTCTTAAGAATTTCATTTACCTGTGCGAATGAGTATGTTCCATCATCTGGTAGCAATGCATTGATCGCATCACGTCGATGAATATATTTTTGGCTTTTAGCTAATTGCTCTTTTGTGAATTTTGGCAGTTTAGAAGTTACAACCTCTGCCACTCTTTTAACATCCACTGGTTCAATTTTCGCTTGAATCGCTTTCGCCAATTAAATCACCCTTTCGTTTTTTGATAGTGCTCAAGTGAACCCATGAGCGTTTTCACCTCGACCTCTTGCAAGAAGAAATCAAACCGCATGAAGTTATGAGCAATGCCATCGACAACCTCACTATTAGCCCCACGTGCAAGCATTACAGCGCCATTAAGTAGCGTTACATTCTTTAATGCCCTTTGGATTTTTAAAGTCATATTCGCACTTTCTGACGCTCCTTTTTGCGGGAAATACTGAACGTTGAATAACGGCGTTACTTTCCACCGGTCGCCAATTTTCATGATATGTTCAAAGCTCAAAAACTGAATAAAAAAACAAGGTGTCGCAAAGTTTTGCGGTACCTCGTCCATGTATTTTTTATAGCCACTACCAAAAACTGCTTGAAGCTTTCGGGAAATAGCAATTGATATATCGTTAATCTCCATTGAATGCCTCCCTTAGCATTTTCATAAGTTTCTTTTCAAGGATAGCTGGTGCAGCTCGTTCAACTTCATCTGCTGAAATGGTCATCATGAAGCGACCATTTACCCAACCTTGGTGATTGCGTGTGCGATGTCCAAATTCAACATATTGTGCGTATTCTGTTGGATTGATAACTTCAATTTCGAAATGACTACCGTTTTTCTTAACTTCACCGACAGTCCACCCCCTACGTAAAGTACCCCCTGTTTTATCATCTTCATAAACACCGACTGGCGTACGTTTAATGACCTTTCTTAGTAAACGAGCCGCTAATTCCTTAGCAGCAGCCTCGCAAAACTTGTCGTACTCCTTGCCGAGCTTCTCCATCTTCTTTTGCATGCGTTTTAATTCGCGAAAATTAACCCTCGCTCCACGTCTAGCCATTAAGCCCACCCCTTGAATATGTCTAAGACAATCTCTTGATGGTCAATAAATACACCAGGCTCACCGCTACGAGCATAATCTGCAGTCTTACCATTCTGTGTGACGGTGATTTTACAACCTGCAGGTATTTCAAATTCATTGCCAAGCGACACTTTAATTTGTTGGACCACAATAGCACCAGCGCCAGTTGATGATGTGGCACTGATATTTTTATGGGATAGCTTACATTTAAGGTTTTCGTGCAGTAAAACTTCTTGGAATTCAGTCACGAATGTAATTGGATCTTCAACCTCTTTCCATTCGTACACCGTGCATTCTCCAATCCATAATCGCTCGAGTGCTTTTCTACGTTCACTTACCACGTCAGCACCCGATACTTCACACAGTCGACTTCGTTATGCTGCAAGTACATAATAAACGACTCAAACTTTTGCTCTGGGCTGTATTTCGCTTCGACTGCATATTCAACAGTTGTGTCACCATCTTGTACCTTTTTAATGGCGCTACTAAAATCTAATGAGCTTACATCAAGTAAGCCCATCGATTTTTTAGCAAACAAAAACTCACCCACGGCCATGTCGATAGCAACGTGTGTGAGCCCTTTCGGAATCGCATCAAGATTTGTTTGATTATTAATATGATCCGTCACCTTTTTAACAGCAAAAGAAAGCAAAAAGCCATCTGTACTGGATGGCTCGTTGGTAAGTGTAATTCCGAGTGATACTAAGCGCTCTTTCACTTTTTCAAGCATAGAATCACGTCCTATTCAGCTTTTTGAGCTTCTTCGATTTTTTCGATAATGCCTTTTTCTGTTGTGGCTTTTCCGATATCAATGCTTTTTTGCTCGGCATACGCTTTCAGTTCGTCTATGGACATACCTTCAAACTGGCTATCCTGTGTATTCGTTTGCTTTTCCGCAACATCACCGATAATTTCTACTAACTTTTCATTTACATGATCATCTTCCATCTCGAACTGTTCGTCTTTTGGATGCGTTACCTCTTTATAACGAACCGGAACATCAATTACTTTAACTAATTTCATCTGTAAGCCCTCCTTATGCAATTGGCTGTGCTTGGAATACGTTATTTGCTTCTGGGAATGATGGAATAGCAGTAGATGCTGCCTTTGCCCACGTTGACACTGGATCTAAACCTTCTTCAAAGATCATGCCGATGACATTACCGACATTTGTCACTTCTTCATTACCTTGACGTAATAAGCGGCTTTCTTCTGGTGTTGGTCCGTTCAGCGTCTCGCCTAGTTGCGCATCGCCGAACATTACGAATTTGTTTTCAGGGAAATAACGCATTGTTGTATACGTCCCATTAGCGTTTTGTACACGGTATTTAGAGTCGTATGTCGCAATTGTAGGTAAACCATGTGACTGCATGAATGAATTTAAATCCGCTAACGTAGCTACACGACCGCTATCTTTGCCGAATAAAGCAGCGATGATTTTCGCATTACGTAAAATTTGACCAGTAATCTTTGTGGACGTTAAAGCGCGTGTTGGCTTTTCATCTAACGCATCGGACCAGCGTGTAATGTCGCTAATGATATCCGCTGTATCTAGGTCCCATAAAGCCGTTCCAGTTAAAGCCTCTTTATGTTCGTTGGGCACTTTATAATCAACCGTTAATGTACCTCCACCTTCCATAGCAAGTGATAGTTGACCGTTAGCTAAAGCTTGCATACGCATAACTTCTTTTTCAGCGCGCACATCACCAACAGCACGATCAATTAAATTAAATACACGACCCATTAACACTTGTTGTTCTTGTGGTGTACGAGGGAATTGTAATGCAATTAAGTCCTTCTCTTTGATTTGGTACTTCTTTTTAATGTAAGCAGCTTCAAGTGCTTGTTCACCGAATTCAACAGAACCAATTTCCGCTTCTGTATCAAAAGCATGAATTTTAGCGGCAACAGGAAGATTACTCGCACCTACTAAATATTCGAATTCAAGCGTGTCATGTTTCACTTCTGGGAATAGCGTTTCACCTAAGAAAGGTATAATTTTACGCTCCTTTAAATAACTAAGAACTGTTTTATGGGCAAATAACTCTAAAATATCTGGCATATCAATTTTCCACCTTTCGATTATCGGAATTTAATTTCTGTTAATGCTGTTTTCGCTTCTTCTGACGGTGCTGTGTGTAGGCGTGCTTCTAAGATATATGCCTCTACGATTAATGAACCTGGTTGCGGGCCTTGTGTTACATCAACGTCGTTGTACAAAATACCTTTCGCTGAAGCATCATTTGTAGGTAATACAGTACCAGCTCGTACAATTTTTTTTCCATTGGCATCTGCAGCTACACCAGCATCACTGACTAAAGTTGTGAATGACTGCACCTTTGAAGATGCTAAGAAGTTAATACGAGAATAATTGGTTACACCTTTTACATATGGCATGTGTATGCCCTCCCTTTAATTAATTTTCTCCCCATGGATTCGGAGCATCGGAACCGACAGCGCCTTTTTCATTGAACTGTTTAGCAAATGCACTTCCTGCATCTAATTCACCACTTGCACCACCGTCACCACCAGCAGGGCTCCACCCCTTAAATTCAGTCTTCTTTTCTTCCTTTTCAGGAACAAACAAAAAGGACTTCGATTCTTGCAATGTTTTACGTTGCTCATCCAGTCCCTTTGTAATATTTCCTTTTTCATCTAGCTCAATTTGTTCTTTGTCAAAAAGACTTAAAACTAAATCAACATCATGCACTTTACCTGTAAGCGCTAATTTTAAAGCAGTAGATAAACGCTCATCTTTTAGCTGTTTAGCATGATCTAATTTCGCCTGTGCATTTTCTTGCTGTAGGTTAGTGATTTTCTCTTGAAGTCCTTCAGCATCCACTTTCTTCAAACCTTCAAGTTGTGTATCACGATCTGAGATAGTATCGTTCGCAATTTTGAGCTCATTGACTTTATTGTCGAAATCGCTTTTTGGTACAGTCTGACCGTAACCATCTAATACAGCTTGCGCCTGTTCTTCCGTAAGTCCTAGCGCAATTAATTGTTCTTTTGTCATTGAAATAGCCTCCTTAGTGGGATATAGAAAAGTTCGTTCTTTAATGTCTACGATAAAAGACATAATAAAAAGCCGTATCGCTACGACTTAAGTTTCCATTCGATTTTTACAATTTGTTTTGTGAAAATGGTAACATCATCAAAATTTATTACATCACCTAACGTTTCAGTGCGTATCAATTTATTAACATATCGCGCCGCAATGTCCGACAACGTTTCTGTCAAGTTATTAGAGTAATAGATTATTGCACCCTCAATTTTCAAATTATCCACCCTTTCAACCGTATTAAAAATCTATATCATTACAACTATCCAAGTGAAATTCTATTGATATATAAAATAGCATCGTTTGTTGTCATGAATAGAATGTCGCCCTGATCATCAAGAAATGATATAACACTCTCATCTGTACTGATTTTAGCCACATCTTGTATAGTCTTGATTCTCTCGCCATCTCGATACACGAGCATAATTTCATAAACCAATTAACCACCTCATGCCACAAACCTCACTTCCCACTCTGGATATTTGATATTGCTAGAAATGTAATAAACCTTGCCATCTTTACCACGTGCAGCACGTTGAGATAAATCAAACTCATCATCAAAATATGGAGCTGTTGTAGTCCTACAATATGGATGAAACGGATTTGCAGTAATACCTGGCTCAAAGTCCACCATCTTGAATACCTTGCCGTCCATCGATTGACAAATATCACTGGTCTTACTGTCCAATGTAGCAATGATTTCATACTGCTCAACATCAAGTTCCTTAAATGCATCCTTTTGAGCCGATGCACTAAAAAAAGCCGATTCGGTCATAACCAAACGGCGTACTTGATTCTTTGAATTTTTCGAACCTAATTTTTGATGCACTACACTAACAATCTTTTCAGGACCAATACCACGCGCGATTGATTGAGTTAGCTCTTTGTGTAATGTATCAATCAGCAACCCTCTGTCGCGCCAAATCTTAGCGCTGAAAGTCATATTATCAGCAGTCCATGGCTTACTAATAATTTTGGTTAACAGTCGCTCATCAAGGGCTTGCATGGTGAAACCAACATTAAAAGCTTTCTGCACCTCGAACGCTGTATGATAATACTGTGATTGATAGCTTTCTTGAATAAACTGCTCAAAGCCTTTTATGTGCCCGTCATACAGTTTTTCCACATGCTGTTGTATTTGTATTCGTAGGCTTTCCAAACGCGAAATATGGACACGTGACGATGCATTTTCAAGCTGTTTCATCCACTTACCATTGAGCGCGTTCTTTTTGCCGTATTCGATATACTCGTCAACAGTCCACTGGAACTCTTTCAATTCATCAGACTTCAACAATCGTTTCGCTTCATCCAGTGAAATTTCATTGTTAGCAGCAAAGCGGTTGTACCATTTCAATATGTCCTTTTCCAGCTCGTTCATAGTTTGGATGTACGCTTTTTCAAGATCGTCATAATAAAAGATGGAGCGTTGATGCTGGGCATCTTCTAATAGCTCAAATCGTTCGCGCCAGTAATTACGTTTCTTTGCCATTTAGCTCACCTTGCTTTTGCTTGAAATGGTCATCGTAACCGTCATGCATATTCATTTCTTCTTGGCGTTCCTTCTTTCTACGCTTCAATTCTAATTCCACATCTTTTACATACGGATGTTGAGCAATCTTCGTTTCTTCGGATAAGTAAGGTGATTTGTCTAATACTTCTACGACTTCTTTTTCGTTGATTAACACATCGCGGTTAAATGTGATATCGACAGTTTCACCTTCGAAATCCCCTTGTCCGGTATTTGCTAGATGCTGATTAATAAACCAAAGAAGTTCCTCAAATGAGGCTTGGAACTCTGTCTCAATTCCGTTCGCATCAAGCTCAATATCGCTGTACATCGACTGGATATTCATTTGGTTTGGATTGTTACTCATACGCTCATCTTTTGCATCATAGCCACGACCATTTTCGATTAATGCCTTTTTAAATAGCGAAAGAATGGATTTATAGTTATCAGCATTAACCGTAATGGTCAACGTATCAACGCCACCTTTAGCACCATCAGCTGAACGTACTTTAACAGCTCCAAATTGTGCAAGATTGTGTCTGAATTGACCTAAATCCTGTCCGTCATAATTGTGAATTACAAGAATGGTGTTTCTCGCATCTTCCTGCATGTTGTTTTCAAAGTCACTAAGCATAATGTTGACTCCATCTTGCAACGATTTAACACGCTTGATCAATGGTATTTCCTTGCTGTTAAATTTAAACGGAATCAACGGGACGCGCTGCCAGTTTACAGCTTGTTCTTGCTCACCATCTGAAATTGTAATGTAAGGCTGTGTTTGAGTCGTTACATCTGGCACCAATCGACCGTTAAACCATTCGTAATAATCAACGCCCTGTGTGCTGTAAACTTCTGCTTTTTCTTTAACAACTTCTCTTTCACCTTCGTATACAGTGGTTGAATAAATACGTATTGCAAAATCAACAACGGTTTGCTCCGAATCCTGCCAAAACGGAATAATTTCATGTGGAGGGAATCGTTTGATAGTAAACTCACCCTGCTCATTGTAATAAGGGTAGAGCCACCCAATACCACCATTTAATGCATCTTGTCCGACTGCTTTTAACGTGCGATGGAAGCGACGATTAAGAACAATCTCAAGCGCTTTTAAATACGGCTTGTTTTCAGATTCCAATGTAATCGGCTTACCTAGCTGGTAGTTCACCTTTTGGTCAACAAGCTTGGCATATTGATTATCCAAGATTTTATTGTTAGGAAGGTTTTGTGCAATTTCTAACTGCCCACCTTTACCGATAATTCGGCGTTTGCGCTTTAAGATTTCTTGCTCACCCTCATAGTAGGCGTCACCGACTAACATCCACTTACGCTTTTCAGATGCTTTAAATTTACTAATTTCATTTTCTAGTAACTTAATATTGCTAATGATTTTATTTGCTCCTGCAGCTACGTGCTCATTTAAAATGTCCGTATCGGTTATTGCCCCTTGAAACGGGAAAAAACTTGTCATGTAATCACCTCTTTTTAATCGAAACTGTATGTGCTGCCGCCATCAATCTTTTCTGCAATACCTGTTGTTGCATCCGGTGCATCATCATGTTTGTTTTTACCTTCGCGCTGGTACTCGGTCATAGCTTTGAAATATTCTGGCCATCTCTCACGCCAGTTGCTCGGAAAATAAATATGATCCATCACCCATGTGGCATTGGATAATATACGTGCTTGTTTGTTTTTGCTTTGATGGAACGGCTCAACGCGTGTGAAATTTGAATTATGGTTTGTTTTAAGCAATCGTTCAACTGCTCGGGCAAACCCTCGACCACCATTATTTGATTCAATATCAGACATGTTTACCTTACCTTCGAACAGCATCTTAGCTGTGTCCGGCTCTGTTTCTTCCATGCCATCTTTTGTGTAAAGGACATCCAACACGTATGCCTCATTATTAAATGTGACGCCGTAGTTAATACTGCACAAGAAGTCAGCGCCCGTATCTGCCGTATCCGTATAGTTCTTAATCTGTTTAAACTGCAGCAACTCACCGTCATACGTCTTAAATTTGCTATACAATCGTCCTTTAACATCAATAGGCTCTTGCTGATAGTTAGCAGCTGCAATTTCTGGTCTCATTGCACGAGTTTTACTTTCGTATGATCTTTGACTTAAAATTTCATCGCATAACATTGAGCCATCTTCTTGCTGTGCCTTTAAATTGATATGACGAACTTTCTTGCCTTCTTCTTTAAAATGAAGAAGCGCTCGCCCTGCTAAATCTTTAGAGGACCAACGCGTCATGATAATTATTATTTTCCCGCCTTCTTCAACACGTGAAAGCATCGTATTAGTGAACCATTCCCAATGCTTTTCAAGGACACCTTCATTAAACGCCTCTTCAGCATTTTTGATTAAGTCATCAATAATAAGTAAAGATGCACCGAACCCTGTTGCCGTACCAGTAGGTGAAGTGGCTAGATAGTTATTGTAACCACCCTCTAAGCTCCATAAGTTCATAGCGCCATCACCTTGTTTGATGCGCGTATCTGGGAATATGTCGCTATAAACTAATTTATCCTTATCCCCTTTAACTTCGGAAATGTCATTTCGTACAGCTTTTGAGAATGTTGTTGATAGCATTTCATTATACGAACCTGTCATAATCTTTTCGTTTTGATTTTGACCGAATACAAATTTAGCGAACATAGATGCCGTGCGTGATTTCCCATGACGAGGAGGAACATTCACAATCATTACTTCATCATCTGATTCATAAAAGCCTTGCATTTCATCACACATGTAAATTAAAAAGGCTCGACTCTCTTTATAAAAAGAAGGAGCGAGCACATTGCAAAATTTGAAGAAGTTCGTTTTTGCTTCATCGAGTGCTTCTAGCTGCAGTAATGTTTCTAGCTCTAATAATTCTGCATCTGTAATCATTTTAATTTCGCCTTCAATTCAGCTATTCGTTTTTGTCGATCTTCGGTTGTCATTTCAACGACTGTGTTCATTACCTCACCGCTATGCTCTACTTGTTGTTTATCGCGCCATTCTACTGGCTTACGATTCTTTAACCAGAAGATTTGAGCGGTAACATCCGGTTGCACTTCTTTTGTGACAACTTTAGTTATATCTAATTTCATTCCACCGTTTTCTAAGTCCTCTACTAATTCCTTTGTAACCTCATCATATCGGTAACCTAAAGCACGTTTAAGCAAGGCATTTTCAACTTGACGGTCGATTACTTCCTTACCTCTTTTTAAGGCTGCCGAAAGTGCCGAAAATTTATCTCTCCACGTTCGTAATGTTGAATATGCAATGCCCATATTTTTAGCAATCTGTTCATCTGTTAGCCCATCACGTGCCCAACCCTCAATCTTAATAAGTCCTTCATCGGTTAGCCATTCGGAATACTTTCCCTTGGCACCGCCTTTGTTGACTTTCCCAATGGCTTCACCCCCTTGTGCTAATAGCTTTTTGAAATAAAAAACACCCTTATTTGGGTGCTTATATAATTCTATTAAATTCATTTAGTAATACTTCTATTTTCTTAAGTTCGTCCATGTTAAATTTCTTTTCATTTCCTGACACTAGGTTGATTACATTAGTGCGTAAATCCTTACTATTAATACAAATTAAAGCGGCATATTTATCATATTTACTTGTTTTCGAACTATAATTTTCAACAAAATTTTTCGTATCAATTGGATATCCAAAGTATACTATTGAACTAACTCCTTTATTAATGTTTAGTTTTAAATTAATATACTCATTTAACTTCCCTGCTGTACCCCTAACTTGTTTTACAGGATTATCATATGATACAACTTTAAATTCCCGAATATTATCATCATTCTTTTTTAAAGGTTCAAAAATTATTGTTTCTTCTTTATCTTCAGGGTTGTCGTAGAATATATTGTTAAATACAATAGACATATCTCCTGCATTCTTTTTTGAAATGCCATGCAATATTTTCCCTTTCCAAAATTTTGTTTCTATAACGTAGATTCCACTTTGACAAAGAATTAAATGGTCTATTTGTCTAGTCATTAATTCTTTGTCTTTAGTAATAAAAGGTATAAACACATTCCCCATAATTATCATATCTTCAGGTTGAATTTCTTGATTCTTTACAAGTTCACTCTTTAAATCGACTAAAATTTTGTGGGTAATAATTTCCCCACGATTTCGTGAATATTTTTCGAAATTTTTTATATAATCTTCAATTTTATTTAATTTTCCATCGTGTTCTTCTTTAATCTTTTGAAAGTCCTTTTTATACTTTATCGATACTGTGTTTTTGATTTCTTGTATTTTCTGATTATAATAATCCTGTATTTTCTTACCCTCTATTTGTAATTTTTCATTATACTCGCCTTTAGTAAGTTGTAATTCCTTAGAATATTTCTCTTCTGCCGTATAAAGCGTGGAAGCTAACTCATTATTGCTTGAATTTATTAATTCCTCATATTTTTTTGTGTCTCTTTTAAATTTGAAAATAAAATATAAAATAACTAAAAATAATATGGCGATTAACACTATATAAAACATATCCATCTATTTACACTCCTTTTTTCATATATTACCATAATATTAATAGCTAAATCACATTATATTTTACCGAGGCCTATTAAATTATAAAAAGCCACGCTCGAATGAACGCGACTTTTATTAAAGCAGTATTAATTTTCGAAACTCCAACCACTCGCTTCGTAAGAAGTCTTTATTAGTTCTGCATTATCTTGGAATTCTGATTCAGTCAATTTCATCGTATCAAGATAGACAGTGCAATAGCCGCCATCGTAATTAAATAATACCTCGGATACTTTAGTTAGTATGCCATCGTGGAAGCCATCATCTTCCCATAAGTCTCCAGGTCTAGGTATGCATAATAAATCCTCTTTTGAATATTCCTTACTAACTACGATAGTGTTTTCTTCAGTTTCAATAATTCTAGTAATAATAATAGGAACAGTCATTTTTCTCACCTCCCACCCTATCATAACTAAAGACAGGAGGTAATACTACCCAAATTTTGCTCTCAACAGCACGCACCCCTAAAAAAGCAATACGCACTATTCAAAGCCCTAATCAATCATAGGTTTAATGTTGCCTCCACACGCACATCTATTTGGCACAGTCTTTTTAACTGTCTCATGACCAACAATCGTATGCCCATGCTTTTTACTAATCACAGGAGCTGGTCGTTCACATTTCTCACACTGCAATACATAACGCATCGTTCTCACCCCTTTCTGGACATAGAAAAAAGAGCACTGCATAAGCAGCACTCCTGTAGTAATAATAGTAGCCTCTCGTTTATTATTGTGGTAAAAACGATTTGCTTTTGATCTTTTAAAAGGACGAAGTCATTGCATAAGAGGAATAAAACCGCTCCTACCTCCCCTTCAGTTTACATCGTATCTTCCACAAAAAATACGATTGGAACTTTTGTAACACTTGTCACATTTGTAAACCAATCCAAGTTAAATAATGAAAAAGCAAACTTATATTAGTTTGCTTTTGAAAATTACTAATATTAGATTATTTCATTCTACTGACTTTTAAACTTTTTTTATATCTTTCCAATTGTTAGGGAAACCCATTTTATCTAATACTTCATCAAGTAAAATTGTCTTCAAATTATTATCCAGTAGTTCAACTGCATATTTAATCTCGGTAAACATTTTATTAAAGTCGGTTTTTGAAGAAAGCATTTTTAAGCTTATAAGTGCAGCAAATAAATCGTTTTTACCATACAATAAATTCCCGTTAGAATCTAGCGGAATAGACAAATTAGTATGTATATAATTTGTTTTTAATTGAGGAGTATGTGATATAAAATCAAATAATCTTTCATCATGAGCACATGTATTACGAACAAGCGTCAATATACCAATTATTCCATATAGTTCATCAAACTGAACGTTTAAAATTTTTGCAACACTTCTTTGATCAGCTTCTTTCATTGTTCTATAAAACTTACTTACAGTACCGAAAGTCAAAACATTAATTAAAACCCACATAGGTATATAACCATAATCAACCATATAATGCTGTATATATTTTTGATTTTTTATAGCTCTAGCAATGTCACCTTGTATACCTTGTATCAATTTATAAATATCTTGAATAGTATTTACTTGCTTAATTTTAGCTTTTTTCTCTTGATTTGGTGTTAAACCAACAGGTATTGAGGGAACATTGAAGTTTTCTAGCTTTAAATAATTATCATGCCCGTATTTTTCTGAGAATACATACGATATTGCACTACCGAAGTTGTTTTCTATTCTTAAAATTCTTTTCAAAAAAATACTTCTTAATTCGGCATCAAAATCATACAAAGCTTTAATCTCATATAGTTCGGACCCAACCTTATACTTCTCGTTTAATGGAGTGGATAAAGCAGGGTCTATAAATAACGATTTATAACCATTGATTATTTTATAATAATTTTCTTGTTGAAGGATTCTTTTAGGTACTCCTGTCGTGGGTACTATTAAACCCCTACTTCTTAAGATTCTTAATTGTGAATTATATGTTTTGAACACTTTTGGATCCATATTAACACCCCGTATATTTTTAACATTATTGCAATTATAATCCACTAATCAAATAATGTGTATAAAAAAAGGCCCTGGGCCCGCAGGCGACCAGAGCGCGATCTAATAAGTAGATGATATCAAATAGAATAAATTTTGTCAATCACCTACTATATTAGTATATGCTTCACCAGTTATAATAATGTACCTCTAATTAATACAATTTTAAAAATGATAAAAAAATTACATCATGATATCCAAAATACGTTCACGTACTCGCTGTACACTTGTGTGGCTCATATTAAGCTTTGTTCCAATCCACCTAAAGGGCATACCCTCTAATAACCAATAGAGCACCTCTAGCTCTATATCGCCAGTTACTTTTCCAATCAAATTTTGAACAAGTAATAATTCTTCTTTTGTTTTATTAAGTCTTGCTACACGCGATGCTTTAATTTGGATATGCGCAAATACTGGATCACTATTTCCACCAACAGCTTTTGGCATGGTTGCCTCGATCCCATACTGAGTTGTTGATGCGACAGCTGAAAGAGAACCTAATTCATCCCTCATTCGAACATACTTACACATATTCTCATGATATTTTTTTAATGCTTTGTCTAGCTGAAAACGATTTATGCTGATTTGCCCTGCCATAAGATTGCCCCCTTATGTTATAATTTGATTATCCGAATAACATAAAAGGGACTTACCAAGCCGTAGCTCTGCAAAGCTGTGGCTTTTTGTATGCTATAATTTACATAAAATACATAATGAGGTAATGCTATGGACATATTATTAGGTTTATTAAATGGTGGATTAAGTGTGATAATTACAATACTGCCAGTATTAGTTTTAATGGTTGTTCTATTTGGTTGTATCTTTATTTTTTCGCTAATCTTTGTAAAACTACTTCCCGTTAAAATTTATAGATTCCTTTTGGGTTGTGTGGCTCTAGTTGCTTTTTACATTTGGGCTGTGCCAATGAATTTGGGCTTTCATGAATTTTTCAGTTCAATTTTTTAGCGCTACACGAACATACATGCTATAATACACACGTATAGTTTTGCTGACTTGAGGAGACTCAGGTCTTTTTTTATGCCCATTTACTACACATAATTTACAAAATGCTTAGTAACTATAAACGTTTCGCTATCGCTGCAATTACATTTACCGTTACACTATTTCCTGCTTGCTTATACAATTGACTGTCACTATTGACTGCTTGTGCTCGTTCAAATGCCCAATCTGGAAACCCTTGTAATCTCCAACATTCCCTAGGTGTTAATTTACGAATGCGAATACCGTCATCAATGCCAAATGTGCCACTATTTGTGGAACTTGTATTACCTTTAGTTGTTAAAGTTCCGACATTACCGTCAGATCGTTGCACTTTGTTATACATATCCCAAACAACTACACCTTGCTGGCAACCTGTATCAAGTGTATTGGCAACACCCTTCCCAACCCTACCTCGACGAGTTTGTGATCCTGGTACTGCTAAATTAATCGAATCCCCTTCATTAGCAATGTCATAACCCTTTTTAGTAGCTTCACGAATTGCTATTCCATGCCTATCTTGTGCTGTCAGCGTAAACATTGGTTCTCCATCTTCTTTAAATCTACGTCCATTTTGTCGCTTTTCCATTCGATTAGGTGTAAGGACCGGTTGAATAATTTTTAACCCTTCCCCTTTGTTCGTGGTTAATGTTGGTGATATTCCTTCATTGCTATAAACGTTGCCGTTCATACCATGCCCACTAGGATTCACATTCCCTACGTTTACGACATTATTAAACGTTCTACTTGTTGTGGTGATAGGAAATATTTCTCGTCTACTTGTTCCTCTAAGATGTCCAACAATGAACACGCGCTCTCTGTTCTGTGGGACTCCGAAGTCGCTTGAATTGAGTACTTGCCATTCCAAGTTGTACCCGATTTCATCCAGTTCAATTTGGGCCTCAAGGAAATCCCATCCTCTGTTAACCGAGAGAAAGTTTTTAACGTTTTCAATGAGTAAGTAGGTAGGCATTTTTTCGGAATCCCACTCTTTGATTTGGCGTAATCGCTTAGTGACTGCAAAAAAGAGAGAGGATCTGTTTCCGCTAAATCCTTTTTGTTCTCCTGCGACGGAGATGTCTTGGCAAGGAAATCCGAAGGTCCAACAGTCTGCCCTAGGAATGTCTCTATAGTCAATTGTTGATATGTCATGCCACGTCCACTCTCCTTCTGTGTTGTGTATTGCTTCATAGCTTTTCCTAGCAAATTTATCCCACTCAACATAGCCGACACATTCATGCCCAGCTTGTTCCATACCTAATCTGAATCCACCGATACCAGCAAATAAATCTAAAAACTTCATTTCCTCACCCTCTTGTTACTGCACATTTTCTTTCAAATGCTTAATACCTTAACCTCTGCCCTAGGCTGCATCCCATAAAATTTACGAACCACCATCTCGACAATCTGTGCATCATCATGCCAAATTATTTTTGTACAACCATCCTTTATGCCCTTAACCAAATTATCAAGATCCGGCTTAGTTGTCGGTCGTAACTCACCACTCGCAATAAGCGCTTGTTTTGGCTTTGTGTGGTACTTTTTCGGTGGGACGACAAATACATCCACCTCTAACCGTATCGACTCTTGTATAGGCTCTTGTGGCTTATTTTTCCATGCTACGAGCTTGACCAACTCTTTATAATTACGAGACTTGGGAGCGTCGTGTGTTCTGACGCCCTTACCCATTCTCGAAAATCTCGGCCTTTCCTGTGCTTGAACTGCACCTGGTACTGTAAATTTAATCATTGGTCTCCCCTTCAACTAACCACTTGTTTCTCAAATTTATATATCCCTTCAACATAAAACGGTACGTCATCTTGCAAATGGATCCGTAAATTATGTCGCTCGTATTCACAACGATAATTATGGGTATCAACATCTGCTTTTTGTTCGATACCCTTAAATTCATATACATTTCCCTCAAACTCAATTAATCTTGCTGGTGCACGATAGTTGTCGTAAATAGCTGTTTTGCTCTCATACGTAGGTGTCATCCCTGTTCCTCCCTTTTCTCAGCAATCCTGGCATTTATCAAATTTTGAAGATAGCTCAATTGCTAAGCTGCATAATATGCAGCTGTTCACCCCAACATTCGTGTATGTACGTCTAGTAGTGCCTCGAATGGAAATACATACGCGCTGATTAACTCACTTATTGCTTGATCTACCTGTTGTTTGGTCATGCTCCACCTAATTTCGCTAAAACTTTTGCACGTTCTGCTTCAAAATCAATCGGTTCATTCGCCTTTTGTTGTGTCGCTGCTGATTCAGCTTGATGTTTACCAAACCATTCAGGAATGTTTTCTGTGCGTTGATTACCATGCGAACGATTCTTTTGAGCTCTCTGTGCTTCAAACTGAGCTAATAAGGCATCTACGTCTTTTAAGGACTTAACGCCTTTTGAATGCCATTTCTTTAAGATTCCCTCTGCATAAGACCAACTGATGCTGTTTCGTTCCATTGCGATTTGCATAGCGTGAATGACAAGCTCGTCAGATAAGTCATTACACCAGCCAACAATCTTTTCACGGGTAATGTCATTCATGGTTAATCCAAAACCATTTTGAGCATAAAAATTAAAAGGATTTACTACTGCTACAGAAGAAGGCGAAGCCGATTCTTCTTTTAGTAGTTCTTGTTCTTTATCTATTTCTTTATCTATTTCTTTATCTATATCTAATTCTTTATCTATTCCGTCACGTGACGTCACGCTAACGTTACCCTCGTTATTTTGTGACGACTCGGGAGCTTGTAAAGCCTGTTGTTTCTTACGTTCACGGTACTTTCTGTTACGTTCAGCAGTTTGTAAACGAACCTTTTCCATGCCGTCAATGTTTTGGTGCTTCTCCCAATTTGAAATGCATACACGTTCATTTTCATCAACATCAATCATTCTGTAACGTTGTAAAACTTGTATTGCATAACGTACTTTTTCGAGAGGTCGATTAAAAATGATTGCCATTTCTTCTACATTCATTGGGATATCTTCGGCGATCATAATGTAACCGCTGCAATTTACTTTTCCAGCATAGGCGAGTAGCTTCACCCAAATTATCAAGATGCCATCGCCCTCAGGCATACGTTCGATAAGTTTAATTTTTTCATCATCGAACATATCCGTTTTAAGTTTTATCCAAGTGATTTCAGCCATTGCCCTAGTCCTCCTAGTAAACTCTCCGTGGTAAAACCCCAATTGTCATTTCTTCGTTCTCTAAAATAAATATCCGTAGTGCTCCTTGGAAGAAAACAGTGATATTTTCATCAGCAGAAAATTTAACAAACGCTTCTAAAGCTTCCAATAAATATAATGGTGTAAACGAAAGTATATTTTCACCGTCAAAGTGCTGCTCAATATCTAATTCAAAACCATCCAACTTTATTTGAATACCAGGTACCGAAAGTTCGATAGATTCTTTTGTAAACGAAAATCTCACAACTTCAAATTTGCTCGATTTGATAAACTTAAGTGCAGTAATTAGATGCATTGCATCTCCTTTAGACAATTTAAAAGAAGCTTGTAACTTTTCACTAACCTCTACTAATTTCGCTAATTCTGGAAAGTTGTAACCTTTGATCAAATCCAATGTTTTATGGTTCAGCATCAAATTATCTTTATAAGAATGAATGTTTTTTAATATGATCACTCGATGACTGTCGGTAGCTTGAATTTCTCCATTTTCTTTTAAAGCCACATAAGTTAATGCTGGCCTACTTTGTGATGTAGCCACAAATTTCTTCGCTACATCTAATGCTGGGGTTAACCTTTCGCGACCTACCACTTCGATTTCATTTTTTAATGCTACTGCCATATGTTTTGCCCTCCTATGGTATATAAATCATTTTGCCCGTTGCCCTTGCGACTGCTTTAAAAATGCGCTCCACGTTACTGTTGTTGTCTGATAAGTGGAGCAAGTGTATTTCTTCAACTTTGCTTAAATCGTTAGCAGCAAAGAAGTTTAATAGATTTTCAAGTCCAAAGTGCGACCTCATTACACGTTTTCTCATTGCCGGGTGTATACGGCCACTCTCAACATTTTCGTCCAATGTTTGTTGATCGTAATTGCACTCAATCATCAAATGTGTAAGACCACTGAATTTGTACTTGATGTAATAAGTATCAGTAGCAAATAAAAGCTTGTCCCCGTTATCTGATTGAAGCAGGAAACCTAGCGGCTCGTTCACATCGTGCTGTATATCAAACGGTAAAATCGTCCATGTACCAATGCGGAACTGATCTTTGCTTTTAATGACGCGAATTTGCGCATTATCTAAGCCCATGCCGTCTTTTGTGCCTTGCGACATATAAATTGTCATACCACGTTTCAAACAGCCCTCTACGCCTTTGCAGTGGTCCATGTGCTCGTGCGTTACTAATACGCCAGCTATATTGCTAGTTTCGAAATTTACGCCCTGCTGAATTTGCTTGAATGAAATGCCTGCCTCCAGAAGAAGTTGGGTGCTGCCATCACTAATGTGATAGCAGTTACCTTTACTTCCCGTTGCAATTGTTTTAATTTCAATCATTAAAATTCTGGACCTTCATTATCTTTTAGAAGCTCCTGTTGCTCGTATTCAGCGATTACTTGAGCATCTGGAATATGCGTTACTGGCTCTGATTGTTGTTTAGTTGGCTTAACATCTAATATTTCTTGATTAGCGTTCTGCGCAATTTCCTGCTGAATATTTTCTTCTGGTGTAATGTCTTTACGTTCATTTTCATACTCATTTTCAGTTGAATTATTTATCGATTCGATTAATAAATCACTGTCATCCGATGTATTGATAAATGCCTTAGCAGCTCGATTAATTACTGTTCTCTTTGCCATTTCTTGCGGGAACTTTTTATGAACAGCTTGGGATGTTTTGCTTTGCCCCCAAGACGCCTCGATTTCCTTTTTAGTCATAACAGTTAAGATTTCTTCATCATCTGCCGTTTTGACAATTGCATACGCTCCTAAAATTTCCTTATCACGATTTTCGAAAGCAGTTTTGTGACTAATTAAACGTTCGCGACCATGATAATTTTCATAATCGAATACATCATCTTGATAGATAACGTTTGCCCATATGTCCTTCACTCCACTTAAACGTTTGAGCACTGATTGTGTCCCGAAATATGAGCGAAGCATTTGTAACTGGGTACCATACACCACAAAATAGCATTGTGTTTTAGCTGGGCTTAACCCTTGCACCGTCATATCCAATAGTGCGTTAGCAATAGAATCTTTACTACATACTTCTAATGCCGGACGACCTGATTTATCCTTCACTTCTTGAAGTTTGAAAAATGCTGATTTTAGAGAGTTACTAGCGTTATAATTTTGAGGGATTACTAGCCCTTCTTGCTGCAACTCACCTAATTTACCGTTGACTTGGTCTGTAATATCTTTTTGAATGATTGCTACTTGATTTGACATATTAAATTTCCCCCTTTTAATCGCAATAGCTACGGTTGCAGTGAGGGCAACCTGTAACTAATTGTGTTTTTGCTTCATCAACTGAAATTCCACGCATGATCGTTTTTGTTGAACCATCATATAGGTGATATTCCTTTGGCAATTCTTCATAAATATTTTTGTTGCAGTTCCAGCAACTACCCGATTTTGGAGCAAAATGAGGAGCTCTAGTTTCTTTACAGTATTCCGATTGAGCCTTTACGCTTTCAATGACATTGAATGTTTTTTCAGACATATTAGATAGCCTCCGTTTGCTTAGAAATACTTATTGAAGTATTCGAATCAATAGTTCGAACCGACACACCAACTTTTTTCTCGAAAAATTCTTGCGCTTGTTTTGCGTCTTTTGCGTAAACTATCGCAATTGAAACAGTTGTAATTTCTTCTTGAACAATGAAAGGTTTTATTTTCGTCATATTAGATAGCCTCCTTCAGTTCGAATGGATCCAATTCAACGCGCAACTGCTTGTCCTGTTCACTCACAATCAAGCTAATAAGTTGAGTGTCCACATCGATAAACTTGGTTACAGCCTCGGCATTGTCCACGAAAATTGGAGCAAGGATACCATAATGAGCTGAAAGTGTATTGATAATGTCTAAGCCCACATTGATCTTTGCAGCGTTATTTAAGCCCGAACCGTATGGCACACCACTGTAAAGCGTTTCGCATACTTCATTTAAGCCACCGTTGACCTGCTCCTCAAATAACTTGAAGCGTGCGTATTTAAACTTGCTATTAATGCGCTCTGTAAGCATTTCAACCTTCTTGCGTGTGAATGTTTCGATTAGATATAAGTTACCTTCCAGTTGCTCAAATTCAGCAGCTAACCGTTGCTGGTCAGCTTCTAATTGAGTGATACGTACTTTACTAGCTTCCACATTCGCAAATTGAGCTAGTTCGGCGTTAACCTCTCGCTTTTGCTCTTCCAGTTGGCGAATATTCGCATCAATATCTGCAACAACCTCATTTGCATTTGATTTCATTTTTGCAATTTCTTCGTATGTTGCAGTCATTTGAGCAGTTAATTGTTTGTGCTGATCTGCTGTTGTTACATCCGGAATCGTCGATTGTGCTTGCTGTAATTTGTCATTAAATTTAGCAAACTCCTTTTTTGTTGTAGCTAATTTTTCGTTAAGCTCCATTGATTTCGGTGTTACCGTTGTTTCAAGCTTCGAATTAATTGCTTGAATTTGTCCGCTGAAATGAGCGTTATGACTTGCCAATGCTTTACCTTGGTCGTTGATTAAAGCGAGCTTTGCTGTACGTTGTTCGTTGAATTGTGCTATAGCTTCGTTTCGTGCCGCTTCAACTTGTTCAGCTGGTAAGGATTGTTTACATGTTGGACATTCGTTACAGTCATCCTCATGAACAAATCCAGTAGCTCTCACCTGTGAATATTCTGCCCGCTTTTCATTCGTCACTTGTTCATTTTTAGAAATGGCGAATACGGCTTCCTTAATTTCTCGCTCTGCGGCTTCTTTCTCCATATCGTTCATACGAATTTCCGATTTGATAATTTGGATATTGCCTTGCAGCTCCTGTAAGCGCACTTGGAGCTTATGAATTTCCGTTTTGCTGTCCGATTCAAACGTGCGCTTAAATTCGTTCAACTGCATTTCAAGCTCCTTTAATTGGTGCTGCCTGTCCAATAATGCAGACCCATTTGTTACAGAGTAGCGCTGGTCTTTTAAGCCGTTGATTTCTGTTTCTAATGAAGCAACCTGTTCTTTTAATGCACCCACATCCACCGTCATTTCTGGAATCATTTTGTGGATTTCGTCGATGCGTACAGGGATTTTATCAAGTTCGTCATTGATTTTCTTTCTCTTTTCTGCAATGACTTTTTTCATAGCCTCAATAGATTTTCCGCTTAGTACCTCATTTAATTTTGCTAATGCCGAATCCGATGCAATTACGTCCTCGTCCGATATATCACCGCAAATTTCAATTAGAATTTCACGACGTTTTTGCCACTTTAATCCTTCGTTAAAATACGTAGGAGAAGTTAACAATTTGAAAGTTTCTTCTTCTACAATTTCTTCAATTTTGGAAACATACTCATTTTTTTTAGCTGGAACACCATCTACCCAATAAGCTGTTGTATAGCCGCCGAATTCTTGATGAGCTTGGCCACGTTTTTTAGTCCACTTTTCTTTGTAAACTTTTTTCAACTGGACCTCGACGCCATCTACCAAAAATGTCCCCTCAACCGTGTGCTCCAAGTTATGCACTTTATGCCCCGAACCCGTTAACGTTTGAATGGCAAATTTTGAATCGTTGTTAGAATCCTTGTCAAAAAGCAACCACAAGAACCCGTCAAACACTGTTGTCTTTCCTGTTGCATTGTCACCGTAAATACGTGCATTTTCGCGTTTTACATCCACGTTCAATAACGAAATGCCTTTAAAGTTGCGTAATTTCATTACGACTAATTCGATTTTTCTCATATAATGTTTCCTCCTGTGATATAATCATTTTAAAAATAATGTTTAAAAGCTCATGACCACTGTTGGCGCAGTGGTTTTTCTGTTTAAAAAGGGGCATTTGCAAGATATTGCTCGCTAAGGATTACCCCGAAAACCAAAACTCCATCGATTACAGTTGAAATCCGTTTACAGCCATCGTCGTAAATTTCTTCCGATAAATCTAAACCCTTTAATTCAGCTAAGTTGTTCACTTGGATTTTTGCTGGTCCAACTTGATTCGTAGTAACTGATACTACGTTGTTTAGATCTAAGCGCTTGATAACACTTAATGCCTGCACGGTTTTTTCTGCTACTGACATAAAATCACCAACTTTCCGATGGACCATCCCATCAAGCAACTTAAAAGTTTAGGAGAAAGCGCAATGACGGGCGCTCTTTTAAGCTGCTTGACGAGAGCGAGCGATGTGCTCGCACTGTCTGATATTATTTAAGGTCGTACACCGTCGTTATGGCTTGACCGTAAGTCTTACGTTCCAAGATATTTATCGCATCCATAATTTTGTGAATTGCTTGAGCTATCTCGTTATCGCGATCAACTGCGTATATTTCGTATAAAGCCATTGCTTCATTTTTTAGATTATTTATGATTTCAAAAGCCGCTTGTTCTTTCACTTTTCAACCTCCGTATGTTATAATTGCGTTAAATAAATGACTTTTCTCTTTTATTAAAGCCGTTGATTGGTCCAACAATCAGCGGTTTTTTATTTGCCCCGAACTGACTACTAAGCGTTGCTGAGTTGTTAATCGTGACCAGCTGTATAACCATTTCAACATTAAATCCCTCCTACTATAATCACTGCGTTTAGAGCCATTAATAAACTTGCTACAACTACCAATAAGCAAACTATGTCTGATTTTGAAGCTTCTGCATCTTCTTCTAAAAAGTAATTGCGTATTTTCTTCAACATCGCGTGACCTCCTATATAAAGAATGAAAAGCGGATAAATGCTGGTACTAAAGATAAAACCTGTGTTGCTTGTGCGAATATATCTGCGCCAAATAAGATCATTGCTGCTTGTATCTCGCTATTTGTTAGAATCGCCCAATCCTTAAATGTCCCTATACCGATTTCTTGCTCGTTATTTTCGATTTTTGATATTGCTGATCTTGACTTAAACAATTGGTCAGCAAGCTGTTGCTGTGTTAGCCCAGCTTGCTGACGGAATTGTTTTAGGTGCTCCCCATACATAAATTTCACCTCCTTGTTCGAAAATCGAACACCTTCCAAACTGTTCTAATAAAGAACACACAACCATGTAATTTTTAGTTATTATCTAATTAGCAAGTTAACTTGCTATTGAGCTATTGCCCTAGCTCTTCTATAAAAGCCGATTGCCCTCGGCTATGATTATTCGCCTGATGCATTGGCAACGGATAGCCAGTTGTCAATTGCATCTAGGTCGAAAATTAAAATACGTTCCGTTGGTTTAATATGTGGAATACCTTTAGTGCGTATTAAACGATAAATTGTAGACTCTGACATTGGTGTGCCAGTCTCTGCGAGATACTCCACCAACTTTTTTGCCCCTCGAACTCTTCGCAATTTGTTCCCTCCAATCTAAGGCGCTGTTATAGCGCCTTACTCCACTAATTTGAATTGTGCTTGTTTATTAGCTGCCTGAATATCGATTGCAAGTGTTGTATCTGGACGCCAGATTTCGATAAATTTAACCCCTTCATTAAAGCGCGCCTTTGGTAAATCCATTGAGCGAGGTAAAATGAAGTGTCGTTTAAAGTCGCCCCATAATTTTGCAAATACTTTTCGACTTAATTTTTCGTAAGCTAACGATCCGTATCCACCTAACTCTTGTAAAACCTTTGCTTTCCCCTGCTCTTTAAGGGCATATTCTTGGCGACCATCGATGCGCATTGAATCCTTTAGAAAAGAAACTTCTTCTTTTATCCCTTTAATATCTTGATAATTTTTGAGCGATGTTTGTAAGGCTAGCTCTACTGGATCAGTGGGAACTTGTTGATTGATGTGTTGCTCCATCGCGTTAAAACGTTCGATGTATTTGACTGCAAATTGAGTGCCCTTTTCGCCAGTCATGCGAGTACCGTATAATTCACAACCCTTCTTTGTTAAAAGGAAACAAGGAAGCTCTTTGTTTTGTGCATTCGTGTATGTTGATTCGATGAAATAGGACTGCACAGTTTTGTGCTCTCCTCCTAAATGGTAATTAATTGTACGAATATCTCTCATTACTGAACGATGTTCACGCCCTACCATTTCTGCGACTTCTAAACTTGAAATGTTACGCGGTAATTGATTCATGATAAAACCTCCTGTTTTTTATTTTCCAATCTCTGTTATGCTAGTTGTTTCGTACAAGAATCTTGTACATTGTACCCGAATAAAAAAGCAACATCTTCATTTAAAATTTCTGATACCGCCAATGCAACTTCTAAACGCGGTTTAGAATAACCTGTTTCCCAATTTGATACTGCCGCCTTGGTTACAATACGCAGCTCTTTAGCTAACTCTGCTTGAGTTAGATTTTTACTTTTTCTTGCATTTATCAAGTTCAAGTTTTTCAAACCATTCACCTCCCAAGGTATGACTAACTTGTACTTTTATATTAACAACAAGTTTCTCATACGTCAACAACGAAGTGTGAGTTTCTTGTACTTTTTATTTATTACTTGGTTATTATTTTGTGGGATAGTACAATTTACTTGTACAAAGGAGTGGAAAATATGTTAGATCATAGATTGAAGGTTGCTCGAAAGGCTAGTAAACTTACCCAAGAACAACTTGCCGCAAAGGTACAAACAACAAAAGGTACAATTAGTAATTATGAAAATGGTTACAGCACTCCTTCAAATGAAATGCTTGTACTTTTAGCTAAAATATTAAATACCTCAACGGATTTCTTATTGGGAAGTTCTGATATTATGAATAATGATGAAAAAGAGTTTTTAGAATTCGCAAACAACCCTTCTTTACAAAAATGGTATAAAGAATTGCCAAAATCGAAAGAGGAAGATTTGGAGAAGCTCCGGATGATGTGGGAAATTATTAAAACTGATCAAAATAAGTAGGCATTCCAGTTCACTGGTTGCCTTTTTTCTTAAGTATTGATGTAAAATTATTCAATTTTTATGCATTTATTTTACTTGTAAATGATTGACTTTATAGTAATTTAGGCTGAACACATATGCTGGACTTTATGGAAACATAAAGAAAGAGCCTATAAAAAACGGAATTAGAAAAGTATCTGGAGGTAATGTATGTATTACAACGACTTAACACAGGATCAAGTTAATAATCTCTCTCATTTACTTGAATATGCTCAGGTTAATCAACTTGATGAATTACGTAGTAAATTTGATGAAATAGTAAAAAGACAAAAATTAGACCTATATCGTAATAGCGTTTTACAATCAATAATGTTGAATAATATTAAAATCGAAGAAATTGAAGGCTGGTTGCTTAAACTAAAAGAGAATTCTGATAACACAATTATTCATATTGAATGCAGCCTCTTAAAAGGTAAGAAAAAGTTAATAAATAAAAAAATTATTTCTGATTTACAAAATAGCCAAAAAAATATTTTAGATATTTCACATTCAACAATAAAAGATCCTCAAATAGTTGATTATATGCCTAATGGAAATGAAATTGAACTAACATTATTATTGCCAGCAAAAACCCTTTCTGAAGATGGCGAGCAATTGAAAACTGGAAATAGAACCATATACATTCAAAAATCTTCGTTATATCATGTATACATTTGGGTAAATACTGATGAAAATACAATTACACTTTCATTACCGTCGTATTCAAAATATAATTCAATTTGGGACATAAAGAATAAAAGAAATATGACAGATCTCTTAACGGAAAAGATAGTAAAATATTTGTGGGGATATACTGGAGAATTTGAATACAAAGATTTGGATTGGGTTAATCATGCTCTCAGAAAAATTACAAATGAATACTATTACCATAACAACCCCCTTATTGAAAATGAAATAGCTGCTATAATTAATAAAAAAAAATCGATGGAAAAAAACACTTTTTCTTTAAATGAATATTTCGCCAATTTATCAGATAGTTTAAATAATGATGTATGTTTAAAACGCATTAATAATGCTATAGATTCTGCAATTGAACGTGAATTAATTTCATTATATAAAATGAAAACTTGTCCACATCCTTTTGAAGTATTTTTACACGAAATTAGTAAAGGTGTTACCTCTTATAAATCTCGAAGTGGTACTACTAATAACCAGATTAAGGAACCACCATCATTAGATACTCGTGATATAATTTTGAAAATTCTGAACTCCGGCTCATTAAAATCTTTAGGATTAAAATATTATTCGGATAATCTTACATCTGTTGCATATAAAGTAATATGTAAAGAAAATTGGATTGTGTTAGAACAAACTAATGAAACAGGTACATCAAAGGAGCTGGTAAAAAATGTACTTTCAGAATTTAAAACATATAAAGGAAGTGAGCAAGCTAATAAAAGAAGCGGAAATAACTAAGTTAGAAAATTACTTAAATGAGCTATACCCTAACGAGGTAATTTCAATCGATGCAACGGCCTTTCAATTAAATTTACCAATACATTTGACTAAAGAAATCTTAATGCTATTAGCTAAATATCAATATTTCGATAAGCAATTTATTGTTAAATGTGATAATCCTAAATTCGATTCGGTACACACTTATAAATTTGAAAAATACCATGATTTAATGAAATTTGTATTAGACAACAATACTTGTCCCTCTTGTTACCAAGATATCCTAGAAGAGAATACTGAAATTTTATTGTTAATTCCTGAATTAAGTATAAAAGAGGTGAATACTGATGAGTGAAACTATTAATCTCAGTCACTTTAAAAATTACTTAACTGATGATGATATTTGGTTACCAATTTCTAAAGATAAAGAAAAAAAAATTTACTTATCAAAGTTAAAAGAAGTCGAATCCTATTTAATTAGTGGTACTAATGAACAAAAAGGCGAATCATTAGAAAAATTAATGACTTTTATCTATTCGCGATTTACATCAGTAAAAGTTAAGGCAAATATCAGAACATCAGATAATCAATTAGATCATGAAATTGTTTTTTCTGAATATGGATTACCACCCTTTATCAGTACAAAAATGGGCACAAAAATAATTGGTGAAAGTAAAAATCATAACAGAACTGTCAGCTCTAGAGAAGTTGATAATTTAGATGGTTTATTGAGAATCCGTAATTCGAATTTTGGAATTATTTCCTCTTACCATCCTTTTTCAAGAGGGAGAAGTAGCGTTTGGGTTAATGGTGAAGGTAAAAGAAGAAAATTAGCTTTACTTTCAGATTACCGAAGAATAATAATTGGAATACATTATAAAGATTTACTTAGACTTTCTGAAGGCGAAAATTTTTATACCATTATTCAACAAAAATATAATCTCTTAATTGATGAATTAGCAGATGATTATGTAGAAGATTCAATTTCCCATTATCATAAGCGAATTTATGAAAGTTTTGAAGACTTATCTAAAAAAGGGATAATTCCACAAGATCATTTAATTACATATAAAAATAATCTTATAACAAAATATGGTCCATTAAAATAACCCCCTACCAAATAGTGGGGTTTTATTGTACACTTATAAGAACATACGTTCCTTACGAGGTGGTTATACTTATGAAAGTTAATAGTTATTTAGAAGATTTCATCCATAAAATTTATCAACAAATCGATATCCATAAACCCACACAGTTAAATATTAAGACCATTTCAAATGCAATGGGCATCAAGGTATTCTACTGGGAAGGAACCAGTGAAGCGATTTTATACGATGATATGACTGTTATTTTTATTGATAGTCGTATTAGCAATCAATTGCAGTGGCAGGATTTTGGTCATGAGCTTTGTCACCCATTGCTGCATACAGGTGATCAATTTAACATGCCTCCCCTATTCCGTGAATATCAGGAGTTTAAAGCAAATAATTTTATGTATCACGCTTGCATTCCAACATTCATGCTCGATCAATTAGAAATTATGGATTGTACTTCTCAAACAATTCATCGTGTGCGGCAACTGTTCAACGTCGAATATGAATTTGCTCGAGTTCGTTTAGAAAAATACATAAGCAAGTAATACTATGTTCCAAATTAGAACATTAAAATTACTTTTGTTGGTATATAGTAATTTGAAAGGGATGGTGCCTACGCTATTGCCCATTCACTAATTATCTATCACTTATAGAAAGGATGTAGAAAAATGGCTAGTTATGTTGAACTAGGGCCTAGAAACGGTAAACCACGTATCAAAATAACTGTTGAATTGGGATATGACAAATACGGTAGACGTCAACGTAAATATAAAACCGTGACATTAAATAGCATGACGGACCGTGCAATTAAAAAAGCTATTTCTGATTTTGAAATTGAAGTGGCTACAAGTGCTGATGAAAACGAAATAGAATTTATGACTGTTGAAATGTTCTTTGAAAAGTGGATGGAAATGTATGTTAAACCACAACTCTCTATCAGTAGCAGAGATGCATACTATTCTTATTTTAACAATGGGATTTTAGATACTTTAGGAAAAATGCAGATGACCGAAATTAAAACGTTTCATTTAGTTGAATTTTTTAGGGATCAGCAATCAAGTGGCAAGAAGAGCCTTGAAGGTAAACATTCTTCGTTGAGTGGTTTCTTTAGGACTGCTCAAAAATGGGGGATTATTGAGGACAATCCTATGGTTGGTGTAGATTGTCCTGTTGGTGGCAAAAGATACAAGGAATTAGATTTCTATGATGAAGAACAATTAAAAGAATTATTAAAAGTGTTGGATAAAGTATATTTAAATCATGCAATTATGATTAAATTAGCAGCCTTAGTAGGTTTACGTATGGCCGAAATTGCTGGTATTCGTATGGAAAGCATCAATTACAAAGATAATACTATTCTAATTGACAAGCAACTTCTTTACGATAAAGAAACCAGTAAATTTAAATTAGGACCGACTAAAACAAAAAAACCTCGTACTGTTAGTGTGCCACAATCGTTAATGAAAGATATCAAGCAATTCGAAATTGCTCAAAAGAAATTAAAAATTGCTCTAGGCGATGAATGGACTCCTTTGATAGATGCAAACGGAAAACCTGTAAATCTATTAATAACTAAGCCAAATGGTTTCCCTGCGCACCCGCGTGGTATGAGCAATCGCTTCAAAGAAATTTTGGAACGATTTAATTTACCTACCCTAAATTTTCATGGGTTGCGTCATACCTATGCATCATATGCACTAAGTCAAGGTGTCAATTTCAAAGTAATACAAGAACAATTAGGGCACGCCAATATTCAGGAAACAATGAACACTTATAGTCACATAACAATGCTAGATAAAAAAGAAGCAAGCGACATTTTCAACCACTTTTTATAAAGTTGGTCGCTTTTTGGTCGCTTGCCTCTAATATTGTATTAGAATTTAACCTCTAAAACCCTTGAAAACACTGCTATTCTTGAGCCATTGCTTTTCACGCGATAATCATGCCAACATTGAGCGTTGTTCCTTTGTCATAATCATTTAAGTGCTCAATATCTAAAATTTGGCGTGCCGCTTCAGTAATGGCACTAACCCCATCAAGCGGATTGTTTCCTGCATGTGAAGCAACCCCTTTTAAATTGAGCAAATAATGCGAGGTCCCTTTTCGTGCAACTTTTAAGTTTCCAGATACCGTAACAGCAGGCTCCAGCACAAAAGCGGCCACTGATTTTTTCGCTTCCGCCTCAATCAATGGTCTGGACGATGGACTGCCAATTTCTTCATCACTATTCATAAAAAACACAATCCGTTTTTTCAAAGGCAACTTCATTTCTTTCACGTACTTAAAAAACCAGATTGCACTCACAATGCTCGATTTCATATCTAAAATGCCTGGACCGAATAGTTTATCCGCTTCTTCGCGGTATTGCAGCACACCTGGATCCCACACCGTATCATAATGCCCAATCATTAAAATTTGCGCTGGCCCCTCCCCCATTTCAAAGCGTAAATGATTGCCATTTTGCGGCATTTCATATTCCGTCGCCTTCACTTGAAACGTATCAAAAAACATCGTTTGAATGATTTCCTTGCAGCAATCTAGAAACGCTTTATTTTGCGACGGCGAATCGCTTAAAACGAGCCGCTTAATATCTTCTATAATTTCCTGCTCATGCAACGTAAAATATTCGAATGCTTCCATATCCTAACGCCTCCATTTTTCCCGTATTCCATTGATTTTTATCTTTACCCAAAAATGAGTATAAAAAATACCTAAGCTTTTACACTTAGGCATCCTTAATTTCTTTATTTTGCCCACCTGAGATGGATAAATATACGATAAAAATGAGCATGAACACAATTCCAACAAGCTGCCATTTTAAAAGGACTGCACCTAGCCATATAACTGAAATAAACATAGCTGCTAGTGGCTCAAAACTTGATAATATACTCGTTTCAACAGGTGTTATATATTTCAAGCTCATTAAAAATAAAACATAGGCTGTTGATCCGCATAAACTAATACCCAACATTAACAGAATCATTTGCGAATCAGCTAAAATTGACCATTCATCACTCACCCAAATCGTCCCCATCACAGCAAATATCACGCCACTTATAACCATTCCCCAGCCGTTAATTGTTATAACACCGATTTCGGTCATTAACCTTGCTGGATAAAGTGTATAAAAAGCATACGTCAACCCTAAAAACACACCCCAAATGAGTGCTTCATAGCTAACAAATAACGCTGTAAAAGAGCCGTTCGTTAATAGTAAATATAAGCCAAATAGCGTACCGATAATCCCGATAAATTGACTTTTCGGTGGCAGTTTTTTATGAATGATTGCCATATAAATGATAATAAATATCGGCGCTAAAAATTGTAATAACGTTGCCACAATTGCATTGCTCACTTCAATTGTTTTAACGAATGTATACTGTAAACCAAGCATGCCAATTAAACTAAATACAACCAGTTGCGTCGCCCAATATTTTTCCTTCCAAACATGAAATATCGGCGTTTTTTGAACTTTTAGCACAACTAAAATAACGCTGCCTGAAATGATTAAACGCACTGCCAGCATAAATTCTACTGTTATTTTCGTATGATCAAGCAACCATTCCATCATCGGACCAGTTGCTCCCCATAATATCGAACCTATGATAATCATCGCAATACCCTTCAAACGTTCCACAAATACCCTTCTTCCTCTAACCTATTAAGAAGAGTTTAGCACGCTTTTTAGGTAAATGGACAAACAATTATTTTCAAATAGGAAAATCAGCTATTTGTTGTTGTATAACTCGTTATTTATCAATTTTGATCCATCCCCCTTCCTTAATCGTCAGTTTTTTTGGCGAAAATTTTGGTGGTTCATAGGAATAAATAATTTTATACTCATCTTCTTTTTCTACATACACATTCAAATAATGTAATTCATTAATTAATGTACGAATGCCTGTTGATTCTTCCTTATTGAACTTATCATTTAATAATAAAAGCATTTCATTTTTTATATTTAAAACATCTCGTTCCGTTGCTTTTCGAACACGATTTTTTGACATGTTTAACAGTTCATCAATCATTAACACATTTACATCCATTTTCACTTTCTCCCCTTCATGATTGAGTATCACCCATTTTTTATAGTGTAGACAAACATGCACTTGAATTATACTTTCATTGGGGTGAATAATTGTTTGAGTCAACAGTAAAAATCCACCATTACAATCGAGCGCTCATGGTGGATTTTAAACAATTATTTAAGATGATTTTCTTTTTTGCGACTGTTGTTCACGAAAAATATAGCGATTGAACAACCATTCGATTCCAAAATAGAGCATTGCCCCGCACGCACCAAGAATTGCAAATCGGAGCGCATCCGAGTCTTGAAAATAGTATTTTGAAAACGGAATGATGAGAATCGCACCTGTTACAACATAACAAATAAAACGAATAAGCGTAGAACGTATAAATTTCCCGTAAATTAACGAAGAAAGGACGCCTACAATCAAGAACATCGGTGCGCTTAAAATGATAAACGTCATCCATAATGTGCTAAATGGGATATCGTATTCCTTTGAACCGACAATGCTTACAACTGCAAAAATGAGACTACATATAACAATTGATATTAGTGCGATTGAAAATTTACGACTAAGTACTTGCATAAAAACTCCTCCATCTAATCAGCGATTGTTACTAAGAAGGTTTGAATTCGGTCGATAGCTTCTTGGATTTGTTTTGGAAAGGCGTCATTATTTGTGAAAAAACTATGCACAACACCTTCCATTGTTACAATTTCCGTTTTCGTCCCTACTGCACGTAATTTTTCTCCGTACTGCACAGCCTCATCACGCAAAACATCATTTTCTGCCACAATAATAAGTGCAGGAGGTAATGATGAAAAATCCTTTAGTTGTAAAGGAGCAACGAGCGGATTTTTTGCATCTATTTGTGCGTTAATATAGTAATTACCAAACCATTGCATCACATCTTTATCGAGCCCAAAACCTTTCTCAAATAGTGTATAGGAATTGCTACCGTAGCTCAAGTCCGTTACAGGATAAAGTAAAATTTGTGCGGTAATCGGCAAATTTCCCTGCTCCTTTGCAAGCTGACAAATTGCTATTGCGAGATTGCCACCTGCACTATCTCCAGCAACTGAAATTCGGCTGCCAATCCCGTTGAATTGTTCTGCATGTGCTTGTGTCCAAAGTGCGCTATCCCATGCGTCGTTTACGGGCACTGGAAATTTATGCTCTGGCGCTAACCGATACGCAACAGATACGACAATTTGGTTTGTTCCATGCGCTAAATGCGAGCAGCTTTCATGGCATGTATTTAAATCATTCAAAACCCAACCACCACCATGAAAATAAACAATTACTGGAAATGGACCATCCCCAAAAGGCGTATAAATTCGGATAGCAATTTGTTCGCCATCACGAACGGAAATAAAACGCTCTTCTATTTTTGCTAACGGAGCTAATTGGAAACCACTTTTCGGCATAGCCGCTCGCATCCTTCTCGCCTCAACGTAATCCATTGATACCAATGAGGGTAATTTATTTTTATTCGCTAAATAACGTTTTGTATTTTCCAATAAATTTGCCATAGCTTCTCACGTTCCTTTTCGTTTATTTCATTGCGTCTTAGTTGTGAATATCAAATTCATTCAATCCCTATAAACTTACTATGTTATAACTATAAAGAACTCCATCTTAAATTGCAAATACCTTTTATACAAAAAAGCCTAACAATTCGGAGTTACTCCAATCTGTTAGGCTTTAAACATTACATTCTTTTCAGTTTTTCATACTCCAATTGTAATTGCTCAATACGTTTTCGTCCTTCATCACGACTGCGCACTGTCTCGGCTTGAATTTGCTTCGTCTCTTCAATTCCCGCCATAATAGAGCGCCATGTTGTTTCAATCGTTTCTACTTTAATACTTGGACTACCTGCTTGACGTGCAATATTCACAGAATTTTGGCGTACATTTTCAGCATTGCGCACAAGCATTTCATTTGTACGTTTATCAAGCTCGGCCATAGATTCTGAAACTAATTTTTGACGTTGCATCGTCACCGCATGTATTAATCCTTGCTTAAAAATAGGAATGGTCGTCACGAATGCGGAGTTAATCTTCCCGATGAGGTGGTTATTCCCTTGCTGCATCAAGCGTATTTGCGGGGCAGATTGGAACGAAACTTGCTGCGCCATTTCTAAATCATACGCTCTTTGCTCCAGTAATTCAATGCCGCGCGTTACCGTTTCAAGCTCCATAATCGCTTCATGATCACCTGCATCTGCTTGCGTAGAAAGAGCTGGTATTTTATCGCGTAATTCAATTACTTTTAGGTCAATTGCCGCCACGTGCTCGCTTAATGTATGGAAATAATTTAAGTTTTCATCATACATTTGCTCCAACTGAACCGTATTACGTTTCATTTCGATTTCGTATTTTTGGATTTCCGTGTAAACCACGTCGACTTCTTTATTCATCGTATCGTATTTTGACAAGATGCTATCAAGCTTCTCTTTACTTTTTGAAAACAATTTCTTCAAAAAGCCTTTTTTCTCTTCTTCTTTAAAATCCACTGGGTCAAAACGATCCATAATTTTATTTAAATTATTTAATAGAGTAGTTGATTTTTCTAAATTACTTTGCTTAATCGTTGCTAACATACGGTCAGAAAACGTCGAAATGCCCTTAGCCGTTTCCTTCCCAAATTCTAATACAGCAATTTGATTTTTTACATCGATTTTTTGTGCCAATGTTTGAACGGACGGTTGTTGTTTCAGTGCTTCTTGTCTTTTGCGAATTTGCGATAGTTCCTGCTCATTCACTAAAACTTGTGGTGCTGGTGCCGGAGTTGTCACCTCATGGATTGGCTGCTCATTTTGCTGCGTACGTTTGTCTAAATCATCAAATAATGGATTTTCTGTCATCTATATCCCCCGTTCTAATTGTCTAATACTATTTACGAATTAACATGCAAAAGGTTTCACGTTCTATTACTGAATTATAACCCATTTGTCCTCACATTTCTTGATTTTCATTATGAATAGCTTGAATTGAAACAATAAATTGAAATATCGCACTATTAATAGTATTATAATACTACTAAATCCAATATTTTCTTGTAAAATTATTTTACACCATTTTAAATTGTCAGTTAATTACGATATTTCAAAATAATTATCAGGGAATAGGATTCCATCATACATACGTTTATCTAAGGAGGATCAATTTTATGAAATTATCCATTCGATGGCGAATTATTGGACTCATTGTTATCATCGTCATTGCGGGTCTTGGTTCATTAGCTACAATTAGTTCAGCAATCATAAAAGATAAAACGGTTGATTCCGTTGTCGAACAAAGTGGCACCCTTGTCACTCAAGTAGCCAGTACGGTCACAACTTTTTTAAGTACCTATGAACAAGTGCTCTACAATATGTCGATTTCAGAAGAGGTCAAAAAGTTTGCGCAAGCCGAAGATCACACTTATAACGGCGAGGCAGATATGCTCTACCGGAAGCAGCTTGAAAATTTTGTGACAAGCTTCCCTGCAACCTCAGCTATTTATTTTGCGAATCAGGACCTTATTACGATTCATCCATATTTTGATGACATCAAAAATATTCGCCCCCTGACACGCACATGGTATCAAAATAGTATTCACAACCCAGATGAAGTGCAATGGTCATCCCCATATATTGATAAAGCAACAGGAAATTATACACTTACCGCTTCCGTTGGGGTGAAAGTTCAAAATAAAATTGTTGGGGTTCTCGGTGTCGACATTTTATTATCTGAATTAACTGCGATGGTTTCAGAAATTGAATTGGGCTATGAAGGCTTCCCAGTTATTATTGATTCAGACGGTGTCGCAATTGTTCACCCGACCAATGCAGGGGAAAACCTTGAGGAACAAGAGGCCATTGCCAAAATGCTTGCATCGTCAGAAATGAGTGATGCCATGCATGCAAAAATTGAAGGAGAAAATAATACCGTTGTCTTTGCAAAAGTTCCTGAAATTGATTGGACGATTGCCGCTTTTTATAGAGAATCCAATCTTAACGCAACTGCTACGGACATTCAGAAAGTGATTTTCTTAATAACTATTTGTATTTTAATCGTAACCTTTATCGTTCTTTACTTCTTTATTTCACGAATGATCAAACCACTTTACTCGCTTGGAACATTAATGGGACGCGTATCAAATGGAGATTTGACGGTGCAAATTCAAGTTAAAACACATGATGAAATTGGCCGACTCGCACATCATTTTAATAATATGATTGCGAATATGAAAGATATTGTTGGTGTCGTCCAGCATTCTTCTTCCAATGTTGAAGGGCGTTCCCATCACCTAAGTGCGATGGCGGAAGAAACAAGCGCATCGAGTATTGAAGTTTCACAAGCTATCGGGGAAATCGCTGCAAGTGCTACGGAATCATCTGAACACGCGGACGCAGTTACATTACAAGCGACACAATTAGGTTCCGAAATTGATAAAATGCATGAACAAACAACAGCCGTTCAACAAACAACGACTGAGATGGGTCAATTAAATACATTGGGTCAGCAGAAAATGCGCGACTTGCTACAAAGCTTTGAACATTCCAAACATGATTTACATGAGATGTCTAATGTCGTAACAGCACTTGAAACGAAAATTACATCCATTGAATCCGTCATTGATAGCATTTCCGCCATTTCAGCCCAAACGAATTTACTTGCCTTAAACGCCTCCATTGAAGCAGCACGGGCTGGGAATCATGGGAAAGGCTTTGCCGTTGTTGCCACTGAAGTACGTAAACTAGCCGAGCAATCCGCTGCCGCTACCGAGCAAGTGAGGGCAACCATCTCTGCGTTAGAAGTCGAATCACATTCCGTTACAACACAAATGTATGAAATGGAAAAAACCTTTGACAAGCAAGGCATTGTAGTGGAAGAAACAACACAAACATTTAGTCAATTGTCGAGCAACATGACAACAATCGAACACTCTTTTGAATTACTTACAGCAGAAATTCAAGAAATGATTCTTTACAAAGATAATGTCCTTTCCACAATCGGAGAAATGTCAACAAATGCACAAACTGTTGCTGCTACATGTGAAGAAGTGAGCGCTTCCTCCGATGAACAGCTACATGCGATTCAATCTGTTGCCGAAGCTTCAGAGCAACTAAACAGCTTAAGCAATGATTTAGCTGTTGCCATTAGCCGATTTAAAATATAGCCGGAATAAAAATAAATAACGCGTTCGATTGGAGGGAATGCCCTATTCAATCGAACGCGTTTTTTTATATTAAGTTTTGAATTCTTTACACAAAAAGAATGCCCTTTTTATGCGCGAAAGGACATCTTTTCAAGTCTACTATTGGGGGAGAGACCTATTACCCACATTTATTAACATGAGCATATTTATATAATACCCGGAAATATGAAATTGAAACTTCTATTTAAGATAAATTATTTATTAGGGAAGTTTTTTCATTCGTCTCCCCTATTAATAGCCTATATTTTTGCTGTGAACTCATTTTTTTAAGTTTGCTTTCATTAATGATGCAATCTGCTTCTCATCTGTATTTGAAATTTGTTCCAGTTGATTGACAACTAACTCTTTTCTCTGCAATGAATGGTTTTGACTTAACTTTGCTTTCCCTTCTACTTTGTTAATTTTTATTTTGAATCCTTGAACTCCTTTATTCATATTAGAAAGAAACTCAGCATCTACATCTTGCAAACTGTATGAACTGTCTGGAGTTTCGTACTTCGCCACCATATCATGCATAGAGTTCATTAATTCTTGTTCATCTTCTAACAGTTCGACTTCTCCGTAAACATGAACGGTCACATAATTCCATGTTGGTACGGCTTTATTCGTCTCATACCAAGATGGAGAAATATAACAATGCGGACCATGAAAAATAGCTAAAACGACTTGATCTTTGATGTCTTTCCATTGAGGATTAGGACGAGCAAAATGTCCATATAAGTATGAATTGTCTTCGTTCAAAATTAACGGTAAGTGCGTCGCAAAGGGCAAGCCATCATGTTGAGAAATAAGTGTCGCAAAACTATGTTCTTTCATAATGTCATAGGCAAGTGCTTTGTCAGTAATGTTAAAATGTGCAGGAATAAACATGTTTTTTCTCCTCTCAAAATCGGTTGTTATCATTCAAATACTAGCTTTATTAACTATATTCCATCATCTCCATTGAACATACAATTAATTTTTCTCTAATGAATCTTCTTTTTTGGAAACAGGAGCATTTTTACCAATTAAAACCGAAATGACAACAATAATTGCGGTAACAACAGTGAACCCAGTGATAGATTCGCCTAGAAATAACGTTGCAAATAGAATCATCAAAAATGGTTGTAAGTACTGAATTTGACTTACTCTTGCTATCCCACCCATAGCCAATCCACTATACCAAGCAACGAATGCTAGAAATTGACTCACTATTGCAAGATAAAAGAAGCTAACCCAAGCTTGTATTGGCGCTTGGAGCATTTCAGTTGAAAGCTGCAACCCTACTGGAATAATGAAAAATGGAGCCCCGATCATAATTGCCCAAGCAATGACTTGCCAGCTCCCTAATTCTTTCGCTAACATCCCACCTTCTGCATAACTAAGTCCAAGAATAATTACTGCTGCTAGTAAAGCTAAATCGGCATATTGTAATTGACCAAATCCAAGATGAAGTGCATACATAATGACAGCTAAAGAGCCGATTACACTTGAAATCCAAAATTTCCGTGAAGGACGTTCACCTGCTCTAAATATGGCAAATCCGGCAGTTGCTAACGGTAACAGAGCTAATTCCACCGCTCCGTGAGAGACAGGCAAGGATTCCATTGCAAAAGAAGCAAGGAGCGGAAATCCTAAAACTGCACCTAGAGCAACAATAAGTAGACTTTTGAAGTGGCGAGGAGAAGGAATTTTTTCTTTTTTCACAATCAATACTACAGCTACTAATAACGCTGCAACAACGGTTCTGCCTAGACCGACGACCGTAGCCCCAAAATACTCTACTGCAATACTTGTAGCAGGGAGTGTTAAACTAAAACAAATGACACCTACTAATCCTAATAATAATCCCATTTTCTCTCTATTTTCTCTCTATTTTCTTTCTGCACCTTAACCTACCTCCATTTTTTGTATCCTTCTGTACCATTTTCTACTTTTCTGTAAAAACCTTCTGCTATAATTAGGATTATAATAGGTACAGTTGGTGAAAATAAACCATTTTTTTACCTATCTGAACTGGTACAGTTAAAGGAGGTTCAATAGATGCATTCAAAATATATAAATATAATGGAAGAAATTAAGCAGCAACTCGCAGATGGGTCACTCATTGCAGGTAGTAAACTCCCTTCTGTTCGTCAGTTATCGGAGCATTTTTCATGTAGTAAAAATACGATTATTAAAGCATACGCTGAACTAGAAAAGGAGCATTGCATTTATTCGGTTCCTAAAAGTGGCTACTATGTTGTGAATGATTTTCAAAAAGTCGCGGATGAAATGGAGGTGATTGATTTCTTGGCTGCCGGTCCAGACAAAAATGTTATGCCATATGTAGAATTTCAACATTGTATGAATCAAGCAATAAATCAATATAAAGAAGAGCTTTTTACTTACTCAGATCAACAAGGGCTTTACCCACTACGAGTACAATTGGTGAAATATCTTCAAACTTTACAGGTATTTACCCAACCTGAAAGATTAGTCGTTGTTTCCGGCTCGCAACAAGCACTAAATTTATTAGTTTCTATGCCCTTTCCAAATGGGAAAAACAATATTTTGATCGAACAGCCTAGTTACTTTGGAATAATTGAGTCCGTCAATCTGCATCAAGTGACTACTTTTGGGATTGAGTTAACGATGGATGGAATTGACTTTGACCGTTTGGAATATATTTTCCGCAATAATGATATAAAATTTTTCTATGTTATTCCAAGATTTCATAATCCACTTGGACATAGTTATACGAATAGCGAAAAGAAAAAAATCGTGGAATTAGCTGAAAAATATGATGTGTATATAGTTGAAGATGATTTTTTAGGAGACCTTGATACAAACGCAAAATCAGATCCTTTATTTTCCTTTGATCCTTCTGGAAGAGTGATTTATATTAAAAGCTTTTCGAAAATTTTTCTCCCAGGATTAAGGATTGCTACTGTCATTCTTCCTTCATTAATGATTAACAATTTTTTGAGATATAAATTTACTTCGGATTTTAATAGCTCAACACTTTCTCAAGGGGCGTTGGAAATTTATTTGAAAAGTGGCATGTTTAATAGCCATCTCAAAAAAATAAAAGAGGTATACCAAACTAAAATGCATATCCTTCAAGAAGCTTGTGCATTATTGCTTCCGGCAAATACTCATTTTTCTAAACCGACTTCAGGGTTCTATTTATCCATTAGTTTGCCAGAGAATGTGACAGCAAAACAGGTCGTCCATATGCTAAAGGAGCAGCATGTTTATGTTGATGATGCATCTAGAATGTTTTTACCCGAATATAAAAAGGAAAATCTCCTTCGATTAAGCATCTCTCAAGTGAACGAGAGTCAAATTAAACTAGGGGTAGAACGATTGGCACACTGTATTTCTTTAATTGACAGTAGAAAAAAACCTATTACTCCAAATAACGCTTTACTCATATAATGTGAGAAAGTTTATTTAGAGGACCGCTTCACAGGCTTAACGAATTCCACACCTTGACTTGCATGGGGGAGCATTTTTATGTTAGAAGCGACAATAACATACTTTAGTTATAAAACACATATCTTTAAAATTGCACTAACCAACACTACCAAAAAAGGAACTGTCTACTTTCGGACAGTCCCTTCTCAATGTGTTCTTTTTAATTAATCGCTTAAAGCCATGCTTTTACTTCTTTCACAAGTAGATTCCACTCATTATTTTGAATCCACTCTTTTTCAGAAAACCACTACCTGAACCTAATGCCATTTCCCCCGCTTCCTAAGTAAGTTTTCAAATTCGCACATTGATGACGTTTACTCATGTAAGTATATTAACTTTTACGAACTTAGAGTTTTCAGTACATTCCGAATGATAAATGTTATTAAATTAAAATTTTTAATATGCAATTTAATTAAATTAATATGTATAGGCTATTAACCTATCCCCCTAGCTTTTCCAACTCCTCCAAACTATAATTAACAAAATAATCCATAATAAAGGAGACACATATGAAAAAACTAGCTTGTTTACACGCACACCATTCCAATATCCCATACATAGAGGATTTACTAAAACCATTCCTTATTGAAATCTCACATCATGTTGATCCAGGTTTAATGGATCAAATTAAAAATAATCCGCATTTTGATCTGCAGTTAGCTCAAACAAAAGTAAATTCGCAAATTGCATGGCTTGAAGATACCCACCCAGATGCCATCCTCATTACGTGTACGAATTACATTGCACTTATGGACACGGAAAGAAAATTTCCATCTATCCCGTTAATTAAAATAGACGAACCCTCTTTTGAAAAGATTTGCTCTATAACCGCGCCACAAATAGTCATTTTTACAAATCAAGATACGGTTGAAGGTACGCTTGCTCGATTAAATGACTACGCAAAAAGCAATAGGAAAAATATCAATATTGAAGTACGTATGCTTCCCGAGGCTTTTTCACTTATTATGAAAGGCTTGAAAAGCGAGCATGATGCGATGTTGGCAGCATTTATGGATGAACTGATCCAGACGGAAAAGAAAGTGATCTCCGTTGCACAACTTTCAATGGTGGACGCAGCAAGGCAGATGAGTGCAAAACATGCTTTAACTATTCTTAATCCGTTAGATGCACTAACTAAAACAATCATAGATGCCCTGAGTTTACCTATTTAGCGCTCAATGGGCATTACAAAATATAATAGCCGTACACAATAACAAGCCCAGTAATTCATTCAATTTGCAATGAGTTGTATAGGGCTTTTAAATAATTTTGCAATTTTCTAAAATAAAACAACCTTTCCCATATCTCAATCGTCTCATAAGTGAGTGACAATTAATGGGGGCTCAAAATGAAAATGAATAATCCATTTGAAGCGATTGAAGAAATTTATATCGCTCACTATCCATATTTAAGAAATTATTTACTCAAGCTCACTAAAGATGAGGAAGTAGCCGATGATATTATTCAAGAGCTTTTTTCCAAAATACTTAAAGATCCTGCACGAATTTCGCAAGTTCAGCATATGAAAAGCTGGTTAATAAAAGCCAGCAAAAATACATTGCTCGATTATTATAAAAAAAGAAACCCGAATTGTTGCATGATGAAAATCTAATTGAGGACTTGTTGGTAAATTATCTAACACCTGAATCGAAGGCTGTGATGAATGCTCAAATCGAAACGGCTTTGAAGGCATGGGCTATGGAATTATTGGGGTAAGCATTTTAGCTGTAGCGATTATTGGCACATTCATTTTACCATTTGTCGTAAAGAAAAGTGATAAAACTGGGATAAACAAGTTCGACAAATTCATTTTAATTATCGCACCAATGCTATTATTTGCATCTATAATAGGGACAATTATCTCCGAAGATGGGTACTGGATTATTAATGAAGGATATATAGTGGAAAGCAATTTGTCAGCAACGAGTTACTATTCAACTTCCACAATATCAGAGGGCAGTAAGAAAGTGAAAATACAATTAGGTGAAGCGTACGAAGGAAAACAATTACTTATAAAAAAAGTGAAAACGATTGGGAATACCGAAGTGGTCGTCAAAATTGTTGATGGTGGAGAACCGCAAAAATTACCATTTGTTGAAATTGGGATCGACAAAATCGTTGAACCTTTCGTTGTTAAAACGACTGACGGCGAAATTATTGAGTCCACATTCAATTTACGGTAGCAATGACTACCCCACACTAAATAAAATGAAAACTTATCTATTAAATAAGCAAACCCATCAATATCAAGGGTTTGCTTATTTTTTACTCACTGAACTTCGCTAACGATTAAAACATGCGATTCAAATTCGCCATTTCAATTGCCGAAATTGCGCTGTCATAGCCTTTATTCCCTACTTTCGTTCCAGCACGTTCGATTGCTTGCTCGATATTTTCAGTCGTTACGATGCCGAAAATAACTGGGATTCCTGATTCTAATGATACGTTGGCTATACCTTTTGCTGCTTCATTACAAACATAGTCATAATGCGTCGTAGAGCCTCGAATGACCGTACCTAATCCAATAACCGCATCATAGTCCCCTGTTGCGACCATTTTTTTTGCGATAAAAGGTACTTCAAATGCACCAGGTACCCATGCAATATCAATATTCTCTTCTGAAACTCCGTGGCGCTTTAAACCATCTAATGCCCCGCTCAATAATTTGTCGTTAATAAATTCATTAAATCGGCCAACAATAATTCCGATTTTTAAATCCGTTCCTACTAATTGTGCTTCAAATGTTTGTCCCATGTTCATATCCCCAATGCTATATTTTTTATTTGATTAGTCGGAATTGAAATACCAACTATAAAATGATCAATATCTGCCCCATTATGCCGGGACGTAATTTTTATTTAAATGCAATGCTAATGCATCAATTGTTATAAATTTCAGGTTAAATGTTTTGGCGATTTCCCATAAATCCGGTACGCGCGCCATTGTGCCGTCCTCATTCATAATTTCACAAATCACGCCTACTTGTGCGGAACCACATAGCTTCGCCAAATCGACCGCTGCTTCCGTATGTCCTCTACGTTCTAATACGCCACCGTCTTTTGCAAGAAGTGGAAACACATGCCCGGGACTTCTAAAATCCTTAGCTCGAACGTCTTCATCTACCATTGCCAACATCGTATCCGAGCGCTCAAACGCACTAATGCCGGTTGTTGTTGTTTTATAATCAATGCTTACTGTAAATGCTGTTTGATGGACATCTGTATTTGTTTGGACCATCGGCTTTAGTTGTAGCTTGTCCGCAATACTTTGTGAAATCGGTGTACAAATTAAACCGCGCCCATATGTTGCCATAAAATTAATATTTTTCGGTGTCGCATGTTCACCTAATACTAAAAAATCTCCTTCGTTTTCGCGGTTTTCATCATCCACCACAATAATGACTTCCCCTGCTTTTAACGCCTCTAGCGCTTCCTCAATTGTATGAAACATTTCGGTTCTCCCCTTAAAATCCATGTTGTTGTAAAAAATCCGCTGAAAGATTGTTGGACTGACGTTTCGTTAAATGCTGCAAAATATACTTACCAAATAAATCGGTTTCAACATTGACGAGATCCCCTACTTTTTTCATACCGAGTACCGTTTCTTTGTACGTATGTGGAATTAATGAAACGGTTAATGAAGACGATGTGACATTAAAAATCGTTAAACTCGTACCATCTAGTGTAATGGAGCCTTTTACTAAGCAGTTTTTTAACAGTTCTTCCGGTACGTCCAAGTCAATATAAACAGCATTGGCCACTTGGCGCTTTTGAAGGATTTTAGCAACTCCATCAATATGCCCTGATACAAAATGTCCGCCAAAACGACCATTTGCAGCCATCGCACGCTCCAAATTAACCATTGAGCCGCTTTGCAATTGTTGAATGCTCGATGCTTTCACCGTTTCCGGCATAACATCTACCGTAAATGCATTGCTTGTAAAATTGGTCACCGTTAGACAAACACCATTTACCGCGATACTGTCTCCAAGTTTTACATCTTCTAACACTTTTTTCGCTTGAATGGATAATACCATTGCTTGAGGAGTTGATTTCATCTGGTGAATCGTTCCTAACTCCTCGATAATTCCTGTAAACATCATTCTCACCTCATCCTATAAAATAGAAAAAACCCCGCTAATCGCTCGGAGTTTTAATGAGAGTTATAAAAATGGCGTCGTCAAATAAACTTATTTTCATCTATTTTTGAAAAAAGTCGACCATTTTTATTTCCTTCTCCCATCCAGACTATACTGTCGGCTTTGGAATTACACCAAATCCTGCCAAAAAGGCTCGCGGGCTTAGAATTGCTTCATCACCGCCGATTGGGATTTTCACCCGACCCCGAAGGAAATACATATGAAATTGTACAGGTTTCTTTGAAAAACAAAAAAACCACATAGAAGGTGCTCTACGGGGTGATTAGAAAATTCTCATTTAGGCATCACGAAATAAGCCTCGGTGTAAACGGTAAAATTACACAAAGGGTTCATAAAACGCCTAATCCATCCTTCTCTCATCCAGACTATACTGTCGGCTTTGGAATCACACCAAATCCTGCCAAAAAGGCTCGCGGGCTTAGAATTTCTTCATCACCGCCGATTGGGACTTTCACCCGACCCCGAAGGACTATTCAACTATGACGCCCATTATAGCAAACTATTTTTATCAATGCAAAATAAGTTTTGAACCCGTTTTATTTTTTGCTCATGAAAAATGATGAGATCAAAATCCCCCCACTCGATTTCCTTTAATAATTGAAAATAGCCAAGCATACATTTGACTAAACATGAATTTAAGAAGACAAAGGTGGTTGATCAATGCAAACAGCACTTATATATATCGTATTATTGCGTATCCTTTCGGGAAGCGTAGATATTATTGCTGCATATATTATGTTTAAATTAAATGATTTAGAAAAGGCGTTTATTGTGAATTCATCACTTGCGCTAATCGGGCCTATCATTTTCATTATCACGACTGGTATAGGCTTGTCAGGGCTGAGTGATAAAATATCATTTGCAAAAATGATTTGTCTACTTAGTGGTGTGACCCTGATTTTTATTAGTTTGCGTATGAAATGATGGGACAACCATCCGTCCCTTTCCGAGCAAACAATCAGTTTTATTAGAGCATGAATTCAATATTCCTCGAATACATTAGGCATTGATAACTAGTACTGGAGGAGGTATAGGAATTCCTACATTTGTTACGCAATCATTGGAGGAAATACGTTTTTGGTCTCGAATCATGAAGGAACATGCTTTCTTTTTAAGTCTTGGGTTCACCGCAGATCAAACGGAACTCATAAATGAAGCTAAATATTTTATCCCTGTATTTGAACAAATTCAAGAGCAGGCGAATCAATATAACGAACAAACAGATCCTCAAGTAATTAAACAGTTTAACATTCAAGTATATCAAGCGACCGTTTATATTTGGGCTTATAAACGAAAAGTACTTGGATTAATTTTAAGCTGTAAAATCGTTAGTAATAATATGCCTTTATTAGTGGATCATACAAGTCGTGAAGCCTATTATTTTGCGAAACGATTAAAAGAATTAAACGAAGGCAAATTAATCCCGTTACCTGAAGCCATTATTAAAGAAAATGTGTTTTTCCTAAAAATTATGGCTGATCATTCGAAGTTCATCGGTCACTTATTGGATCCTTCCGAACGAAAATTAGTGGATCAAGCCCGTGAGTTCAGCAATGATTTCGACCAACTACTATTTCAAGCGCAAGACTTAGATCATATGCGTCCTCAATCCGAAACTCCTTCACTTTTAGACCAATTTCTTGATCAAAACCGCGTATCTGTTGTGGCATTACGTGACTTCAAAAAAACGGCACGCGATTTAATTGAAGCTTGTCGCATAAAAAGTAATATTCCTGCACTTCTCGCAGACCATGTATACCGAGAAGCCGATCATTTCCTTCATATAATTGATGCTTTTGAAGACCATCTTACTTCCCTAAAGCCGTAAATTATATGAATCAAATGGAATAAATCATTTCAATTAATTTCATATTAACACCCAATAAAGAGGCATTCATGCAATGATGGAATGCCTTTTAATGTTTGTCATTTTTATATAATAATTAATTAAACTGAATCACGTTGATTTAGCCTCCATCCATTCAATTGATAAGTATCGAAAATGCACTATATACTAATAACCCCGCCATTACGATATTAAACGGCTGTCGATATTGCGATAATAAACTTTGGAAAACGGAACCAAAAAGACTCCAGCTAAATGTGCTCATAACACCGACTATTCCTAAAAATACTGAAAATAGCAGATAGCTAAAATAAGAATCATAATAAGGAAGAATGAACGTTGCGACGACAGTAATCCCAAACAAAATTCCTTTTGGATTAACAAATTGCAGCAAAATCGCGATAACAAAAAAGTTTTTATGCTCCTTGGCTGTACTGTCATCTCCCTCCTTACTCGTCAAAATTTTATATGCTAAATACAGCATGTAACCGACACCCAAAAGCGTCAATAGGAATTCGATTTTCGGCATAACATTTGTCAGTACGATATTAAAAACACTACATAATAAAGTAATCGCAAAAAAACCGACACCAACACCTAAACAAAAGGACACGGTTTTCTTTAATCCATACTTGTTCGCAAATGCCATCGCCATAATATTGTTTGGTCCTGGCGTAAAACTAGAAATGATGACAAATAACAAAAATGAAAATACAGGCATCATCTGCTCCCCCTCATTAAATGGCGTATGTTATAATGTACAAAATAATCAATATAACGTCATACGTTTTATTATACATATAGGTCGTTATATTGTACATAGTGGAGGGATTCACATATGGAAGACATTCATCTAATCGTTGCAAAAAATTTAAAAGTCATTCGCGAGCAGGAAAAACTAAGCTTAGAAAAAGTGGCCCAATTAAGTGGCGTTAGTAAAACGATGATTGGTCAAATTGAACGAGGTGAGTCCAGTCCAACTCTAACAACGATTTGGAAAATAGCGAACGGCTTAAAAATTTCTTTTACAGCCCTCATCAACAATCCACAGCCTGATACGACGGTTGCTTTAAGAAATGAGATTCAAGTTTTATCTGAAGACAGTGGAAAATACCGCGTCTACCCTGCCTTTCCGTTCCAAGATGATCGACGCTTTGAAGTATATACAGTTGAAATAGACAAAGACGGACATTTGCAGGCTGAAGGTCACCGTGAAGGGACGGAGGAATTTATTACGGTGTTTGACGGCGCACTAACAATTCATGTCGATGACGGTCACTATACAATAAAGAGTGGCGATTCCATCCGATTCAAGGCAGATAAACCCCATAGTTATACGAATGCTGGCAACACATTAACGCGCTTAAGCATGACAATTTATTATCCACCTTTCCAGTAAGATTGCATGCATCGATACATGAAAACAGCCACTTCACGGAGAAATGGCTATTTTCACTTTAAACTATTTCGTATTTTTCAGCACTTCGCTTAATTGCAATGGTGATATTGTCCCTTGATGAAAATATAATTGCCATCTTTCATCCATACGTTTCCAAATAGAACTTCTTAACGTATTCCGATTTCTCGTCTTGTCGACAATAAAATACGTAGCTAAAACGACATCTGGTGCTAGTGGATAAATTTCATAGTTATGTAGTGACATCTCTGTCAACACAACGCCTGTTTCAAGGCAATCTTGCTTATTGTAGAAATAACCCGAACTCCCAATTTCAAAGAATTCGTCTGCCAGTATTTCATCTAGCTTTTCATTACTATTCCGTACTTCAAGCCCAATGTGACTTTCCTCTAATTGCTTTAAATGTTCCTTTAAATTTATATTCATTAGATACGCACCTTTAATTTCAACTATTCACTAGCATGATCAAATCGTTTTAGCCATTGAGATATTCGTTATTTCATAGCCAAGCTTTTCATACAATCCGCGCGCTACTTTGTTATGACCAAATACATGGAGTCCGATTTTTTTCATCCCTAAACCTTTCGCAATCACTTCGATTTCTTTCATTGCTGATTTTCCATATCCTAAACCTTGGAATTGCTCAAAAATGAGGAAGTCATAAATAAAACCTTCTTCCGGATTGGTAGGCGGTTGTGAAATCCAAATCATCCCAACTAGAATCTCGTGTTGAAAAACAGAAAATAACTGATGATTTTCCGTTCTCTCATCGTTTGGTAACAGTTTTTCAAAAGAGTCCTTTGACAATCGCATCGCTTCCTCTTCACGCCAATTGCCAGCATCGACCTTCTCTTTCGCATAATCTTCTATCGCATAGCTAATATAGTGCTGAAACTCTTGCCCACTCATCTGTTTTAATGTAATCAATTTGTCTCCTCCTAATGAAATTTTATAGGTAAAATAATCATTGTGTAAAAGTCCCACCGTTTCTACTTCTCAAGTCAGCCGTTTTTTGCCTCTTGCTTTGTTACGTCTAAAAACTTTACTAAATGGGCGCGTGTCCAGCTAGGAACTTCTCAGCAACACGCATCAAAATATATTTTAAATGCTTAATCGATTATACTCCGTAAACCGATTACATACATTGAATAATTATTATTGAGAAAAGAGGTCTTACTATGTTTATTTATGTGGTTCAAATGGGAGATAGCTTATACTCCATTGCGTCAAAATTTCAAGTTAATATGGATAGTATCCGCATCACGAACGAATTAACAACAGATAGCTTAGTACCTGGACAGGATTTGCTTATTCCAACAAATATGTATATTGTCCAGCCTGGCGATTCCTTATATTACATTTCTCGAATGAGTTTCGTTCCAATTGAGATTATACGGTTATATAACGGTCTCAGGTCAGATGTTCTAATGATTGGAATGACTCTATATTTACCGCCACGTCCTAAATATCCCGTAGAAAATTTAAGTTACATGTATCCTACCACTCCTGATCAGGACCAATTAATTATCAGTACTTTTGCAGCAACCAATACGTATATTGCCATGTTTGAATACCATATTCTCGAGGGAGGAACACTCAGCACACTTAATGACGAGTTTGCGATTCAAACTGCACGAGATTACAATGTGGCACCTGTGGCTACCATCACTAATTTAACACCGGAAGGATTTAGTCCAGAAGTTACACGCCAAGTATTAACTTTTCCTGAACAACGAAACCTTCTTATAGACAATATATATGCTCTTGTAACAACCAAAAATTATGCTGGAGTTAATGTTGATTTTGAAAGAGTACGAGAAGACGAAAGAGACTTATATACTGGTTTTTTAAGATTGTTGAGCGAACGTTTAAAACCTGAAGGTTATTCGGTCTCCGCTGCAGTTCCAGCTAAAACAAGTGAAGATATACCGTGGTTAAAAGGATATGACTTCGGGGGAATTGGATCCGTTGTCGATTTTATATTTATTATGGCCTATGACTGGCATGTTCCAAATTCTGAGCCTGGCCCTGTTGCTCCGATTAATGAAGTACGAAGCGCCATTGAATTTGCGCTGCAACACATGAATCGAAATAAAATTATGCTCGGGTTACCAAATTACGGGTATGAATGGACGATGGACAACGGAAACGCGGTAAGTGGGAGAGCTATTTCAGTTTCTGGTGCAATACAACTTGCCTTAAGGTATCAAGTCCCCATTCAATATTCATATGAATATGAACAACCATTCTTTATATACTGGGACGAAAATGGGATCCGACACATTGTTTGGTTTGAAGATGCCCAGGCACGTGCAATAAAATTACAGTTAACAGTTGATTATCAGCTTAGAGGCGTTGGGGTTTGGCAATTAGGACTTGGTTTCCCGCAAGCACCTCACTTAATCAATGAGTTTTTTCATACGAAGCATATTATTAATTAAACCCGAAATAAAGAAAAGATGCGCTCCCATTTGATAAGCATGACGAATAGCCAACTATCCAAGTTTATTTCGGATAGTTGGCTATTTTTCGTCGAAAGTATGTAATGAGACAGAATTTAGGATTTTTGGTGAATCCGTCATTCGCTTTACTGTCAAAATCATGGGCAGCATGTAACGCGCTCGTTTGTTTATTAAAAGATTAAGCTATTCTATTGACCTAACCTTGTATCTCAAAACTGTTTTTAATTTTGCAGGTTCAACTTTTCTAAAATCCGAAAGATATATTTCCCTATGTTGTAATGAAACTCTTTCAAGATTGTTGTTTTTTGTAAATTCATTCATTAATTCAAAATTTTGAGGTTCATCATCATATGGACCAATATGAAGCATTTGCACACTTGAACCATCTTGAAATACATCGAACGTTACCTCATTTAGAAATGGATGTGGTTTCTTTTTTTCTACGATTTCGAAAGCTCTTTCTACTATTTCTTTCGTTACAAAATCTGGCTGTCTGATCATAATCGTATAAACTAATTCATCTTTATTTAATGAATCTAACCCCCTTCCCTTTTCTGATAAATCCCAAATTCCTTCTAATGGATAGACAGTATATTCAAAATAACCGTCTGGCGTGTATCCTTGCTTCGGCATCATTCGAATTGCATAGGCCAAAGAATAAAGAACACCTATCTTTTCAGCGAATTCATGCTCATTTGGATTTCCATTTCCCTTTATTAATAAAAACTTCTGTTCTGGAATTGTGACAAGTTCTGGTTTTTGTTTTGGAATATAGAGATGTTTCTCTTGTTTTCTCCATTCGTATTTCATTCGCTTTGATTCCCTTCTCTCTATTATTTTCATTATGTTTGAGTACTACTATAATCTCCTTCTCTAAAAAAATCTCCTTAACGAGCTTTCTTTCGTTCATTAGAGCCTGTACAGCACAGAAAAGTTTCAAAAATTTTAGGAATTCTATTATTATAAATGCTTCACCCCTAGTTAAACATGGGATGAAGCATTTTTATACTAGCTACTGTGAAAATTTATACTGTACGACTTAAAAAAGCAAGCAACAAACTTAAAATTTTGCCATCTGAATATTGTTCGATTTTATCGCTGTGATCTGTACTAAATATCCCTTTTTCATACAGTTTTCCGAATAACTTTTTCGCTTCTGCTATGCCCGTCGCATCTAATGTATTTTTGGACGTTTCCACTTTATTTCCCTCCTCCTTTGCGGGTATTGAAAATGGATGACCAATTGCTGCTGCTAAAACTTTTGCTATGGCAAGGCAAATTTTTTCTAAATTCTGATCCAGCAATTCGATATCTTTTTTACTGTTTACAAACCCAAACTCAATCAAAATGCCCGGCTCGTAGGTTTTCGTTAAAACGCCAATGTCGTTCCGGTATTTTGCACCACGATTAATTAGACCAGACGCATCGCACATCGCTTTTGCTACGTTCGTGGCTAAGTCTTTTTGGGTATTGTACAACACCTCTCCTCCTATTGGTCGGTCGGTTAACGGAGTCGTCGAATTTAAGTGACCACTCACAATTAGTCCATTGCGATCTTTGTTATGGTAGGCTACTAAATGATTAATATTTTGCGTTTGATTTTTAGATATTTTATCCTCGTAATATGTTGCAGGTACTTTATTAGCGATCAAAATTTCATAAATTCGTTTTATAAATTTCCGGGCATATTGCACCTCATCTACATACCCGCTCGCACCAGTTCTGTCACCATAATGTCCTACATGCAATTCAATTTCTACTGGTTGTGTCATTTCATATTCCCTCCCTTCAAAATTAAGGTGTATTTTAGCATATACAAAACCTACTAGAATTGAATGTGCTATCTACTAAAACTTTGCAATTTGCTTTATTTTTAATTTAAATGGCCTTGAGATTATAGAATTCAGCTAACTTTGAATTACAGGCTGTAGCTTTTCCAATAATAATTTCATGGATATGTCCCCTTTATTTATGTATTACTAAATATCGTGAAAAAGGGGACATTTGTTGGTTAATTTTTTTATAATTCGCAAAAAAATCATGATAGATAAAAATATAATTCAAGCTATACTATAGATGTGGGTAATCATAACTGAGGAGATATATTATGCCAAAAGAAAAATATCAACAAATGATTTATACAAGTATCAATGAGAAATTTCAAAAATGGGATGAATTAGAGTTTATTACAGAACGACAAATCTATTTTTTTCTACATAGTTTAAAAGGAACGGCTGGATCAATCGGATTATATGAACTAACGACAACTGCTAGTGAAAAAATAGAACCTTTAAATGAAAATGGGGAAAGATATTGGAGTAAGCCTGAATGGAAGAGCTATCTTGCACCTATAATTGAAGAAATTAGTTTTTATCAAACAAATTTTAATGGACAGCAAGTTGAAAACACACAATTAATTTCAACAAATAACAGATATGACCAAGAATTTATATTAATTATAGATGATGACATTGTATTCATTTCTTATTTAAAAGATATTTTAGAAAGAATGGGTCATTCCGTAATCGTTGCATACAATGGCAAACGTGGGTTGGAATTAATATATGAACTTAAACCTGCTATTGTATTTTTAGATATTATGCTACCTGATACAAGTGGTTTTTCTATCTTAAATAATATAAAGAAGATTAAAAAGGATCGTATGTTTGTTGCTGTTATGAGTTCGAATGATTGCAAGGAAAACAAAATACGAGCATATGACATGGGCGCTTTAGATTTTATTTCTAAACCTATAGAGGAAGATATTTTGATTTCCTATGTAACAAATCGCTTAGCTTATAAAAAAGAGTTAGACCAATCGATTATTACTGATGAGTTAACACAAATCTTTAATCGTAAATTCATGAACACTCAACTCGATAAGTTAATCCAGCAATACACTCGAAACAACGAACCCTTTGCTCTTGTAATAGCTGATTTAGATTATTTTAAAAAGGTCAATGATACATACGGACATTTGGTTGGAGATGAAGTGTTAAAAGGATTCGCAGATTTAGTAATGAAGTCTAAACGTGAGCAAGATGTATTTTGTCGATATGGTGGTGAAGAATTTGTCATGTTAATGCCTCAAACCACTGCCGACCAAGCATGCATGCTACTCGAACAACTTCGCGAGTCAATGAAGCAAAAATATTTTACAGCGAACGAAGTAAGATTTCAGGTGACCTTCTCTTCTGGAGTAGTGGAAGCCAGTGCGGCAAATCTTCATCCAAAAAAATTACTAGAAGAGGCCGATCAAGCTCTTTACAATGCGAAGGAATCTGGAAGAAATCAGACCGTTATTTTTAATCGACTAACAGCTGGTGTACAGAAGAAAGTAAACGTGAAAATCATCGTGATTGATGATGTTTCTCTCATTCGGAATCTAATTACAACTCACTTCGCGAATTGGGAATCAAGTGAAAACTTTGATATTGAAGTTACCCCTTATAGTGATGGTATTAGCTTCTTAAATTCGAATTGGTATACGCCAAATTATAAGTATATTATTTTACTAGATGGCATGATGCCAGAAATGAATGGTATGGATGTCCTTAAGAAAATTAGAGAAAAACATACTTCAAAAGATGTCATCATTTCAATGTTAACGGGTCTTAAAGATGAGAAATACGTCTTTGAGGCACTAGAAATTGGTGCTGATGATTATATTATCAAACCATTTAATATAACAGATGTTTCAACACGAATTTTGAATCTAATTAACCGCGTATTTAATTGACGTAGAGATGAGGGATAATATGAAAAAGATTTTAGTTGTAGATGATGAAGAAATTTTAAGAATGCTTATTTGCGATACATTGGAAGACCTAGGATTCGAAATTGATGAAGCAGAAGATGGTGTTGAAGCAATTCAAAAACTCAATGCGCAAGCTTATGACTTAATAATACTCGATTACATGATGCCAAATTTAACTGGCGTAGAGGTTATAGAGCAGCTGGAAGTAGATGTCAAAAACAACACCCCAATTCTGATGCTTACTGCTAAAGCTCAAGAAGCAGACCGTCAAGTCGTATTGGATAAAGGCGCTCATTATTTTATGTCCAAACCCTTTAGTCCTGTTGAATTGATGGGCTTAGTGGAGGAAATTTTAAATGTATAAGTCTTTCCCAAGTCTAGATAAAAACATTCGTAGTCAATTTCTAAAAATGCTGTTTAAAGTCTCATTTACATTTTTAATAATCGTGATTGTTTTCTTTTCGTATGTTAAATCTAGTAATGAGAGTTTAAAAGTAGAACGAGAAGCTGTAAGGGAAAAAGCAGAAATTGTAGATGGATTAGCGGATAGTTTTAATGGCATTAATTTCAGGGCTAGAGGGTATTATGCATTTCAAAATAAACAAGAACTACAATTATTACATGAAAATTTAGAGGCATTCGAATTATATTTAAATAAATTCGGTCAATTACCTCACACAAAAGAAGAAAAAGCATTGTATGAAGAATTACTTAATTTTAGTCAAAATTATAAAACAGTCATCCTCCCTCAAGCTATAAGTTATGTAGATGCAAATGACTATGAAGCTTTAAGGAAGCTTTCCGGTGATGGGACAAATACTCTTGTAAATAAATTTGTAGCATATACAAATACTTACAACAAAAAAAATGAGATTGATTTAAACAATTTATTCTCAAAATCGATTGAAAAAGCTCAAAATTTTACATTAATATCCCTATTTTTAGGTATTATTCTCCTATTTTTTGTAGGGATCATTATGCGCAGAGTACTTTCTAATGTGATTCAACCAATTGAGCAGTTAACAAATGCTACAAATGCAATAACATCAGGACATTTCATAGATCTTAGTAGTCTGGTTCAGAAAGAAGATGAGCTAGGTATTTTAGCTAATTCATTCCATAAAATGACGATGTCAATTCAAGAGAAAGAAGAAGTATTGACGACTCAAAATGAAGAACTGACTGCACAACAAGATGAATTACAGGGCAATCAAATTCAATTACAACACTCACTAAGTCAGTTACAAAAATATAATGATTTGAATCACGTTTTAACGTTCACACTCGATAAACAACAATTATTAGAGAATCTGAATGATTATTTAAATGATATCTACAAGTTCGATACTAGTATCTTGTATTTACTCGAAGGGCATGTTTATGTATCTAAAGGGTTAACAAAAAATTCAACTGAACTTCTTGTTGGAAATCTTAATAAAGATAAACAAGTTCGTTTAGAGGAAGAAAAGTCTTTTGTCATTACTCGAAAAGTAATTCCAGAGGCACAAGATATTGCACAACACCCCTATTATTGCTATGACCTCTATTCATCTGTCTTGAATTCTGAGGGGCATTTAGTAGCTGTTATGATGGCTACTCGAGAAGGCTTTCCATTTTCATGCCATGAAATAGAAGATTTGAACGGGTTAATGAATCGTGTGTCTATCGCCTTTGAACGCATACTTATGTATGAAGAAGTTGAGCGATCGCGACAATTAAATCAAAATATTATTGACAATGTAAATGAGGGAATTCAACTGGTGTCCTCCACAGGTGATGTTGTCTTAGCCAACAAAGCATTCTCTCAAATAATTCCTTCTCAAAACAAATTTAACAAGCAACATGTTTCACAACAAATTTGGCTGGAAAATTTACAAACTATTTGCGATCAACCCGAAGATTTGACTCAATTTTTCACCAAAGCTATTGTAGAGGATTTTATCGATAAAAGAACTTTCCGCTATTCAATTTCACAAAGTACTCAAGTTTTTGTTGAAGTATATGCAACGAGCGTGTATGAAGATGAAGTAAAAATTGGAACGATGTTTGTTCATCGTGACATTACTAGAGAGTACGAGGTAGATCAAATGAAATCCGAGTTGGTTAGTACAGTTAGTCATGAACTACGTACGCCATTATCAAGCGTTTTAGGATTTACTGAGCTTTTATTAACAAAAGAATTAAAACCGGAACGTCAAACAAAATACATTGAAACAATTCATAAAGAAGCGATTCGTCTAACAAATCTAATTAATGATTTTCTCGATTTACAGAGAATGGAATCTGGTAAGCAACAGTATAATATGCAACAACTATCAATGAATGAGCTATCCATTGAAATCGTTAACAGATTTAGTCACGAAAAGAACCACCATGTACATTTAATTGATAAAGCAAAATACGTAAATGTAAACGGAGATTCAGAAAGACTCGTTCAAGTATTTATTAATATCATCGGTAACGCGATCAAGTTCTCCCCTACTGGTGGCGATGTAACTATTACTCTAGAAAACGTTAATGACATGCTGCAAGTTAGTGTAAAAGATCAAGGCATTGGTATCCCAAAAAATGAAACGCCTAAACTATTTCAGAAATTTAAACGAATTGATAATAGTTCAAGAAGACAAATTGGTGGTACAGGGTTAGGACTATCCATTTGTAAAGAAATTATTATCAAACATGGTGGCGATATATGGCTAGATTCAGAAGAAGGACAAGGGACAACCGTATACTTTAACTTACCACTTAACATGAAGCTTGCAGCTAGAAAAAATATTGACGGAAATGATTTAGATGAAGTACAAACGGGTTTAAACGTCATGATTGTAGAAGATGATTTAAGCTTAGCCTTACTCTTATCTGAAGAGTTAAAAAGTAAAGGCTTTACTGTACTTTTTCATGATAATCCTAGACTTGCTTTTGAAGAAGCGCTTCAAACACCATTAGTCGGAATTGTGATTGATTTAATGCTTGGAGATGAAATAAACGGATGGGATTTTGTACAACTTCTAAATGAGACAGAACAAACAAGTAAAATACCAATTATCATTTCTTCTGCATTAGATGAAACAAAAGAAAACGTTGAAAAATACAAAATTGAAAAGTATTTTACGAAACCATACTCTCCTGAAGAACTTTCAAAAATACTTGTAGCATCCGTTACTAGCCAAGTAAAGTAATAGGTTGCGCTCGAAATGTAATTTTCTCTTAAATTTTAAAGTGAAGATAAATGTTAATGAAATATCGAATACTCGCATTGATTTTTAGATTATATTTCTACTTTTAAAATAAATTGTAGGAATACCTATAAAAGCTAATATGTCTTTGCATGACCCAAGTGAATTTATTCGCTTGGGTCATTTTTCGCTTCAAACATTTCTACTTAGGCACAATAGAGATGTGACTTCTTCCATGTCTTGCTGCGGATGTTTTGAAACCTTTTGTTATTTCAATCGTATGAACTAGTAAGTAGGCGGTGATATTGTGGTAAGATGTACAAACTGTAATCATAAATGGTCATTCAAAGAAGTGATGGCTCTAGGCTTTTCAAAGGAAGGCAAAAATTGTTCCCATTGTCATGAAAAACAGTATTTATCAGCAAAAACCCAAAACATATTTACTTTAGGGTATATCAGTCTTTTATTTGTCCTTATTTTCCCCTTCTTTATCAAACTAAGTGATAAGAAAGAAAACTTATTGTAAATGCAAAACAGCATCCTCATCGTGAAGGATGCTGTTTTGACTATACCGCAATCGGTGCTTTAATCGTTGGATGCGGGTCATAGCCTTCAATTGTTAAATCTTCCAGCTCAATATCGAAAATTGACTTTTTCTCTGGATTGATTGTTAATGTTGGTAAGTCTTTTAACGCGCGGCTTAATTGTTCATTCACTTGCTCAATATGGTTAGAATAAATATGTGCATCCCCAATGCTATGCACGAACTCCCCTACTTCTAACCCACATTCATGTGCAATTAAATGCGTGAGTAAAGCATAGCTCGCAATATTGAATGGAATGCCTAGGAATGTATCCCCACTGCGCTGTGTTAACATGCAGCTTAATTTCCCATTAGCTACATAAAATTGGAACATAATATGGCATGGTGGTAATGCAGCTTTACTTCCTTTTGCACCAGCATTGATCACATCTTCTGGGTTCCATGCGTTGACAATAATACGACGTGAATCTGGATTGTTTTTAATTTGGTTAATGGCATCTTGCAACTGGTCAATTTCATTGCCTTCTGAGTCAGTCCAACGGCGCCATTGCTTCCCGTAAACATTGCCAAGTTCACCGTATTTTTCAGCAAATGCATCATCTTCTAATACACGCTCGCAATAAGAAGCCATTTCCGCTTTATACACTTTGTTGAATTCTTCATCCACTAAACAGCGATTGCCGAAGTCCGTCATATCAGGTCCTGTATATTCATCCGACTCCACCCAGCGCTTAAATGACCACTCATTCCAAATATGATTATTATTTTGCAATAAGTAACGAATATTCGTATCGCCTTTAATAAACCAAAGTAGCTCACTCGCCACAAGCTTAAATGGCACGCGTTTTGTCGTCAGTAATGGGAATCCTTGCGCTAAATCAAAACGCATTTGATGGCCAAAAATGCTCATCGTTCCCGTTCCAGTACGGTCTTCCTTTTTTACACCGTTATTTAAAATAGTCTGTAAAAGATCTAAGTATGTTTGTTCTAATGTATTTGCCACTTTTGTGCACCTCCGAAATAATTCACTTCATATTATAGCTGAAAAACGTGGTGAATGCGTGAACTACGGTAGTTTTTTCAATTATGTGCGGAAAAAGAGGATATATCGCTTTAAAGCATTATGTATTCCTTAAAAATAAGCACAATAAAAGGCGCTACTCGTATTACTTTTGCTGAGCATCGCCTTTAGTCAAATGTGTCTAAATCATCATAAAGTTCAATTGTTTTCCCCAATTACTAAGTGGCCTCCTTTAGGATTGTTTTATTGTTTTCCAGAATGTGAATGAATTGATTTAAAATCTTCTCCTCCATTTTCATAGAGCAATTCACTTCTTTTGCAATAATTTTGTTTACTTCTAAAATTGTGCTTACGTCGATCTTATGTTTTTCCGCTAGAAACTATACAAAATGTCTACTGCCGTTGATCGTTTGACTGCACAATTAAACGCACAAAATTTAGTTGCATAATTTCTAAAAATAAAATAAGAAATGTACTCGTCTAAGTTCTTGAAAAAAACGAGTTATGAAATTGATTCTTTTACTAAATCTTTTCAGGCTAATATTATGTTCGGCCTTCCATTATTACATCATCAGCTGTTAGGGAGCTCTATAACTAAAACTCCCATTATTTCTTTCGATAAATCGTCTAACTGTTAAAATAACAAATAAATAAAATGATGTCAGGTAAATGATGAAGCGACACTGTTTTTTTTCTAGATAATAATTCGACATTCTTTTCAAATTCAGTTTCACTTACAACTTGATTCAATGCTCAAATTTTTTAAATGTAGTACCAACCACGCTATAAGTAAATTCTGTTATTTGCATAGCATTTTATTAAGGAATGAAATAATCCACTATTCAGTTTACTTAATTCTCACGCCTTTGTTTTCTCGCCAAATAAGCCAACAAGACAAACATGAACATTGTCTGTACTAAAAATGCAATAGCATCCCAAAACGCTGCACGATCTTCTGCTCCCAGAATATTTAAATAAATTGTACTAAACACATAATAGAGCTGTGGTAAAAAATACAGAACTGCCAAAAGTAACGTTAAAAAAACTCCAACTATGTAAAATACACTATATATACGAATCAAATTCCATTCATCCTGGAACATCTCTTTATGATCCTTCCCTGATTTTCGATGTTTCTTAAAGAATGAACTTAAATATATTTTGCCACTCTCCATCAGGTTATAACAACCTGTTACATTTTCTACAACATAATAGACATCTGTTTTCATATAGAAACAGCATTGATAGATTGATTTAATAAAAATATCTAACACGATGATGCTAAGAATTCCTACAAAATTTGCATTTGGAAAAAGAAGCATAAAACTGAATGAAAGGAAAAGAATGATCTGCTCAAAAGACATGCCAGCAAGATACAGGATATTCCTCTGTTTAGAATCTAGCTTCCACGCTTGAGTTAGGTCGGTTTCAAAAACAATAAAAATGAGCCGGTTTCCTATACTTAATTTAGCAGGTAAATCATACGACCGAATGGCAAGGATATGCCCAAATTCATGAATTAAAATTAATACTATAGAAATTAATAGATAACTAATCATATTTAACACCATGGAATCGAACAGGAATATGTCCTTGTAATGAGGAAAAAGTTCTGGATTCAGTATAAGAATTAATATGTTCGATACTAGCAGAAGCAAGTAAACCTTGTTCATCGTTCCATTAAAAAACAAACGTCCAACCCTGTGTGGGACCCATAAGAAACCACCTGCATCAGATACAGATTTAATCTGCTTCTCTTTATCTCTATTAACTCGTACCCCATCCACATCTTGAACAAGGCCTAACTCGACCAATTGCTCCACAAATTCAATGATTTCCACTTCTTCCTCGGGATAAGAATCTTTTAGTGCATTTTCAATCGCAGCTAGTCCTTCACCTTTTACCAAACGTTTGATTGCATCAACACTTATCTCAGGCAATTCAAAGAAATCACCGGAAATCGGCTCCTCCACAATATAATTTTTTTTATCTTTTTGAATGGATAGCGGATATAATGCTATTTTGGATTGCAAGGATACCTTCAACGTATAGCCTCCTCTATAAATTAAAATAGGATGCTAAAATTATAGCATCCTATTTGTACTTCTTCATGGGTTCGGAGTAAACCAACACCACCAGCAAGTCACTTTAATTTTATTAAGTTTGCGAATTTTCACGTTTTTCTACTCCTCTCATGTCCATACCTTTACGATAGGTTTTAGAAATTTGCATCCAATTGGGGTAAACTTGTTTAAATAATCCGATCAATTGTGGATCGAACTGACTCCCTTGTCCATCGAGAATTCGTTCATACGCTTCTTCAAATTGAAGTGCTGGGCGATAGGATCTGGTTGAAGTCATCGCATCAAAAGCATCGGCAACTGCCGTAATTCTCGCTAAAAATGGAATATCTTCCCCTGCTAGGCTATCTGGATACCCTTTCCCGTCCCATCTTTCATGATGGTGGTAAATCACTTCAAGATTATCGGCAATACCATCGACTTCTCGAATAGCTTCGGCTCCAACTACCGGGTGCTTCTTAATAATATCATATTCTTCATCCGTTAATCTACCAGACTTTGTTAAAATTGAATCCGGTATATTAACTTTTCCAATATCATGTAATAGACAGGCGTAATAAAAATCATTTAACTCGGACGGTTTAAATTTTCCAGTAGCTTCCGCCATATTCATTGCATATGCAGCAACCCGTTCACTATGTCCCCGAGTATAGGGATCCTTCAACTCCAGTATAGCAATGACTCCTTTAACTATACCTTCCAATTGTTCGTCGTACGAATATTTCAATGCTTTAATATAATTTAAAAAACGATGAAGCAGTAAAAAGGAAATAAATGACAGTACACCCAGTACACTAATTGGAAACAAAATTAATGGATCCTGTATAAATATACCAACCAAAATGTATTTCAGTATTAAACCAAGTGTAATAAAAAATGAAAATTTCTTACTCACAAAGATTGGAGAGAAAAGTATAATTACAAGTTCTACCATGTTTCCACTAGTGTAAGTAAGCGTACTGTCTTTATAATGCAATATGTCTGAAACTACATTCGTTAAAAAATAACCGGAAAATAATATGTATTTTACAGATTGTGTTTTCTTCTTTTTAATCAAATAAATAGAAAACGGGATTAGCGCAATCATGACTCCATATTTAAAAAACATATAATCGTGCCATACGGAACCATTTGCACTAACATCGATCCACGGAAATGCTGGGAAAAGTTTATAATAAAATATATCATAAACAAAAAACACAATATTAAATAACCATAAAAATAATACCGTTGAATTCTTTTCTTCTTGTAACAAAGATGTTTTCTTCATTATTCACCTCTAAATTTATTGACCAATTAATAGACCTTAAGTTCCACATCTCAACTATGAACAAGTGAATATCATTTGTATTCTTTCCCATTTAACTTCTGAAAGCTATCTTCTATCAAACTCTCTACAATCCTAAATTGAGGCTGATGATCAATTATCAAAATGCCCTGAGTACAAATACCTTTATCTAACAAATTTAAAAACTAAATTTATATTAAACACCAGGGGCTTAAATGTCATACCCAGTGATGGCGATATCGCCCAATTATACCACCTATATATTCCCTTTTTTTGGTGTATTATACAAAATTATGTCCAATATACTTAAAACAGGTCTTTAGTCATTACATTTTAATAGAGGTTTCATTTCTATATAACTGTAATTATAGTGTTTTTTAATTAAATGTAAATATTTTTTTGTAAGAAACAGGTATTAACTCCAACAATATTTTGGTTCTTTTACAAATATGCTATTTTAAAACATAGAACATCAATTTCCTTTTAATCTGTGAAGATTTAGCGGTACAATTAGCAATTTCTACTTGGAATACTCTCCGTATTGCCAATTCTCTAGAAGAAACGGGACATGTAAATACCAGTTTTCAATACCAAAAAGCGACCAACAACCATATTTAATATGAACCAGAATAGGTTGTTTAAAAACAATACTGGTACTAGAAAAAAACAGCATCACCCCACCCACTTTAGTAACTTTCATAGAATGTTCTACTTCAAACACTTGATCGACCTCTTGAAATAGTTCCTCTCTAAATTCACTTTCTGTTTGTTCTTTCTTAACCGTCAAAAAGCGCCACCTGTTTATCAGGGAAGCTATTCAAATCATTCATCTTTCATACATGCCTCGAATTTCTTCCATTGGTAAATCCACTTCACTCTCAGTCGATAAAATAATGCTTCACATTGTATCTACCTTCCCACTTACGTTGCAATTCCGGTGTAATTATTTTGTATGATTTATTCTAAATATCTACTAAAAGAAAAATTAAAAATGACTCCATATAGAATGAGCATTGCACAAATGACATATATTATAAAACGAATATCCAATCTTGCTGGTATTAACAAAGATATTCATCCACATCAATTAAGGCATAGCTATATCGGATTCGCCATTTCAGAAATTAATAAGTGACTTCCCAAAGGAAATCCGATATCTCTCTTGAAGACTTGTTCAGAGTTGTCGTTACCAGGTCGTAGTTTAATCACTTCCACACCCGTATTCCGGAATGTTTGTTCAAATATCTAATGCTCCGAAATGGCAAGTGCATGGTCAAAAAACTCTCTTTTCAATTTTTTTAACATCATTAATCACTTTTTCAATTTTCATGTATTTACGTTCACAAAAGACCACTTTTTTTAAGTGTTCCATATTCACTTTGGCAATGTATTTGAGATTGCCTTGAAATTGTTATAACCATAAGTCATTCTCCATGTTCTTAATTCATCCCATTTCCATTGCCTTGATTGTTCATTTAATACACTATTTATGAAATTTAGTTCACTTTGAACGTAGTTGTTTTAATAAATTTTGGTCGGGGTATTGACTTGCTTAAAAAAATAGGTGAATAAAGATAATGGAGGCGATTGAATGATTACGAAGGGGCAGGCTTTATTAACAAAAGCAGATTTTCAAACTAGAACAGACTTGCCGAGTTGGCTCTATAAAGAATACGAAACTTTTCACAACACGGTAACTGATAAAACATTCCCATGTTTTTTTGGAATGAGTGGCGAGCAGAAAGATGAACTTCGCTACGCTTATATCAATCAAGACGACTGGAGTAATCTACCGTCTGCAGTAGCGAGTTTTCTAGATTTATTTAAGTACCCTAACTACAAGAGACACGGTCTTTTTGTATTTGTAGAGCCTTTTGAGCAAGAGGGTTCACTCGAAGATTATCGAAAGCAATTTTGGGGTATACTCCAACACTTACATAAAGTGGATGTAATCGAATGGCCTAAAAACAGTCCGCGTGACCCTGAGCATCATTTATGGGATTTCCGTTTCGCTGGAGAGCCAATCTTTGTGTTTGGAAATGCTCCAGCATATAAGAAACGAAAGACTCGTCATCTAGGAAATGCGATGGTTCTTGGATTTCAGCCTCGCAAGATATTTGAAGGGTTAGAAGGAACTAAAAAAGGTGGTATTATGTCACGTGAAAAAGTTCGTAAACGTGTAGAAGCTTGGGATCAGCTGCCTAAGCATCCAGATATCGGCCACTTTGGTGACCCGACGCATAATGAATGGAAGCAATTCTTTATTGGCGATGATATCGAGCCAATACAAGGCAAATGCCCATTTCAGCATAAATCAAAAATATAAACTCTAGTCCCTGATCAAGAAGATATATTTGCCACCTTCAATTATTTGCTTTGCGGTTTTATAATCATTGCTCTTTACTTTATCCATAAAGGAAATAAATGCTCACAAAACAAAGGACGAATTTCACTTACAGAAATTCGTTCTTTTTTTAGTCTATTAGTTCAAGGCAAGCACCGCTTCACAACGGTGCTTGTAGGTTCATCCGTATAGGCCGCAATTTTTATATCAACGGAATCGAAACTATTTTCGTTTTCATATAAATATGTTGGCTTATACAACTTCTCGGAGTAGTAAAGGAAAATCAGTTAGCTGTATGCCCAGATTTGGAAATGGTTAGGATCAATTCTATCATAAGATGACTTAAGCAAATATCATAGTATAAATGATGAATACACACCATAATATCAAGAAAAAAGTGGTTGGACGTGGTTGTTTGAGCATTTTAAACCCCGTTGACCTTTATGTTGAGTTTAGAGAAGGAATTACATATACAGAATCAATAATCCATAGACACTAAACACTGACACACTTCGATATTACTGCAAACCTTTTTTGAAAATTGGATGCTGGCCTTGCACAGAGAAAACAGATGAGTCGTACAGATTTGTACAACAAAGCTCTGCAGCTCATGCTCTTGAGCCAGCCTAATAACTCCACACTTCACCAAAATCTATGCTGGAAAGCCTACATATACGAAAGGTATTTTTTATTTCATTTTATGTATCACTTAAAAATAAGCACAATAAAAGGCGCTGCTCGTATTACTTTTGCTGAGCAACGCCTTTAGTCAAATGTGTCTAAATCATCATAAAGTTCAATTGTTTTTCCCAATTACTAAGTGGCCTCCTTTAGGATTGTTTTGTTGTTTTCAAGAATATGAATGAATTGATTTAAAATCTTCTCCTCCATTTTCATAGAGCTATTCACTTCTTTTGCAATAATTTTGTTTAATTCTAAAATTGTGCTTACGTCGAGCTTATGTTTTTCCGCTAATTGGAATGCTCGCTCTAACTGACCGGTCACCATCGGCAGTCCCCCTTTACATATGATATGCTCTAATTCTACCTTATTTACATAAAAATTTCATCTATTCTAACATAATAATTAAGAATCTTTTGAATAATTACGGATATTTATACTGTATATACGGCTTTCTCCATAAAAAATTTATCTATCACTTCCCTACCGGTTTTTAGATTTATTCTTCGGAACAATGAAGTATACCAACCATTTTAGCCTCACCAGAAGTTTTTAGCAGTTTTAAAAACTACATAGAGCAAGTTCTCCATTTTATGCATCCATTCCGCATAGTTTATCCATGTTTATTCAAAAAACACCTCTAAATAACCTTCAAGAAATAAATACCCTACTTCTTACTTCTTTTCGAATGCACAAATCTCAATCCATTTTTGTAAGGACAACATTACGTCTTTGAACGCTTGACCACTCGCAGTTAGCTCATATTCCACTTTTTTCGTTGAAGAATCGATTAATCTTTTAGTGACTAATTTAGCATCCACTAAATCATTCAAACGATCGGTAAGTAATCGGTCGGAAATCCCAGGGATATTCGCAATCAGTTCGTTATAGCGTTTTGGTCCAGATAATAACGTGTAAATAATCATCCCCATCCAACGCTTGCCTATAAACTCAATTGCTTCATGGTAATTGCTGCAATAATTATTACAGTTTTTTTTATCAATCGCTTTACTCAATAATAACACCTCCATTTATTCATTCCTTTTCTGTTATTGTAACATACTTGATTTTATTATTTGACGGATAAACTTACTAATGATAAGATACCTTTCGTAAACAAACTTACAAAAGGTAAGTTTAAGGAGGAAACCATATGACAAAAGAACAAGATTCAAATTTATATACGATTATGAATGCAAGAAAATCAGTGCGCGTGTACGATCCTAATTTTAAAATGTCTCAGCAAGAGTTAGAGGGCATTATTAAAGAAGCAACATCTGCCCCTTCTTCTAGTAATCTTCAAGCGTGGAGATTCCTTGTTATTCAAGATGAAAAAACAAAGGTTGAGCTTCGTGCTATTGCAAATAACCAAGAGCAAATTGAAACTTCATCTGCAGTCATTGCCGTATTAGGGAATGCCGAGATGTATAAAAAAGTGGAACAAATATATACTCAAAATGTAGCAGAAGGCCATATGGGTGAGGATATAAAAGAACGAACGATTAAAAATACACATCAAACATATCCATATGCTCCATTCGAAACAAGAAAAAACATTGCTACCTTTGATGCTGGTCTTATTTCAATGCAATTAATGTTAATTGCTAAAGAAAAAGGTTTCGACACAGTAACAATGGGCGGATTTGATAAAGATAAATTTGCGGAAAAATTCGAACTACCTGAGCACATTTTCCCAATTGTACTGATTGCCATTGGTAAAGCAGCTGCACCAGCATTCGGTTCATCACGTCTACCGTTAGATGAAATAATTCAATTTATTTAACAATAAAAATCATTCATTTTCTACTGAAAAAAGTGATTCCAATTCGCTACCTTTGACAAAAAGGTAATAGGCTTAGAATCACTTTTTCTTATAATAATGACTTCCTCGCCTTTAGCTAAACATTTTAAACATGCGTCATCTGATACCCAATGGAACGCGCTACCTACCCCTCAGTTTTCATTATTCTACCCGCCATATTAGTTTCTTTGTATATCTCACATTATTCGTAATATACCCATCCACTAATAATTTTCGAACACGCTTCTGTTGGAATTTTTCAATGACTGGCAGATTAAAATATACGTGTATTTTTTTGTCAACCTCGTGTAAACGCTTCACCACCTTCTCTGATACAATTAGGGATTCTAAGCCAATCAATTCATAATCATTTTCTACTGCATCGTTAAGTGAAAATTCACGATTTTTGTAGAGACGAACGAGCGGAATCGATGGTGCAAGTTCTCTTACTTTTTCCAAACTTTCCGTCTCAAAGGATGCAATGATTATACGCTCTTTATCTAGTAAATCGTATTTTTCCAATAGTGAAATCAGTTTATCTTCCACTAAAAGCTCCCCATCTACTGATTTTGTTTCGATATAATAATGCATTTTTTGACCAAACTTTTGGAATATTTCTTCTAACTTTGGAATTGGTGCCCTATGACCATTTTCCACTGTTTCAAATTGGGAAAGTTGTTTCCATGTCAGATCATTTACTTCACCGGTACCTGTTGTTGTCCGGTCTATATCAATATCGTGCATCGGTACAAGCACACCATCACTTGTCATGCGTATATCTATCTCAATCCAATTTGCTCCGTCTTTGATAGACTGCTCAAATGCTTCGATGGTATTTTCATTGAATTGATCTACCGCCCCTCTGTGCGCAATAATCAAAGCTTCACTACTTACTTTCTCCACATCATTACTAGTAGGATTTTGATAGTAATAAAGGACGGCTACGCAAAAAAATAGTGCAAAACAAGTAAATATCCTAATCATCAAACAATTCCCCTGACTAATTCATGTAATATTAGGAAGTTCCCTTTTGTATTGCATAATAAATCACATAAATCCATCCAAATATTCCGTGAAGGATTGCCCACAGTATGGACTTGTTAACAATCCAGGAGATGAATATTGCAAATACAACGCCCAATCCAATCACACTGGATATTAGCTTTCTTATTTTTTTTACTTTTATTCCTTTTAACATTACACCCAACCAATCCTTTCTGCCCTCTTCTCAAACAATATATTCCGTATACGTAATACCTTATGCAAAGCCCTATACAACTTTTCCGCAATAGCTACCCATTTATTACAGCCAACCTAGTCCAAGTAACACATGTTTACAATGACCTTCTGTTAGTTGTCTAATTCGCTGTATCGTTTTTCAAGTACAGTCATGGTATTCTGCTAATGCTTAGAAAATTATTGATTTTTTCATAAAACCACTAAATTCAGCATATTTACGTTCGTTAAGTAAAAGAGTTTCATAATTTCCGTTGCAGCATTAGTTGGAGATACACCTGAAATAATATTTAACATATACCCATTTATTTAAAAAAGATGAATTCGAAATGAGTGAATTTGAGGTACTATTTGAGGTACCTCGTTTAATGCATGAAATTCTTAACCTACTAGCAAATGATTTGTTGCTGTGAACATTTCGGAAAAAATCTTATATATCAAGGTTTTAATCATAAAAAAACACCCAAAATATTATTGGGTGCTTCGAGTTTTTTATGACAACCACTTTGGTGGTGTATTTTTGGACCAGTAAATTTCGCCTAAATCATAATGCTTCACGAAATTGTCTTCGAACGTGTGGTAATGGAAATTGTAATAATAACCGTCAAATGGACGATTTTCTGTTCGAACGTGGAAACGAATAATATCTTGATTTAATTCATTGTCCATAATGTGAAAAATCTTTTCTGCATATTCGCCACTCGGTCTTTCGGAAATAACGGCATTCTTAAGCTTGTCCTCACCTAAACGATCGACTGTGAATGCAATTGCTTCCTCAATCTTCGGGAAAATATTCGTTTCAAATTCATTTTCAATGACCGGACCAATACGCGTTCCAAATTTCATATAAGACTGCTCTTTTGCTGCGGCTGTAATAGATTCAACAGTTGGTCTTGTGTAATCATCAACTATGAATTCATCGAGCTGATAGGCCGAGGATGTATGATTGTTGTCGGACCGTTCAAATGCCCGATTCGAATTATTTTCCTCTTCAAAATTTGCCCAAATTTCGTGTTTCGGCGTAATCATGCCAAATGTTAATACGGCTACGGATACGACGAGTGATTTATATAACCATTTTTTCATGCGCTCCACCTACCTAATATATGTATAATTTATAAACAAGCTCTCTTAATTATATACGAATAATAGAAGAAAAGGTTTCATCTTTTTTCTTTTCATTGTACAATAATTATGAATCTTATGTACGTTGTTTAAAGGAGGTAAATTTTAATGGACACTTCAATCGTAATCGGTCTTGGCTTACTTTTAATGTTAGGTTATATGACTTCTTTATGCTTCACGGACTAATTTTATCTTTTATTCCTGCCACTCAATTTCGAATTGGGTGGTTTTTTCCAATTCGAAATATTAAGTGCAACACCCGACAAAATAAAAAAAGCCCCTAACGCCCCCCGTGTAAAATGTTGTTACTACACAAACATTTAAACGGAGGAAATCGTTATGAGCTACACATATATTATAACTATATTCAAACGTGCAAAAATATTATTGAAATGAATCAGAAAATAAGCGAACCAGCCTTATTCATTTAATGTTGCGGGATTCGTTTTATTTTGCGGCTTTTCCTTATTGTCACCCGTATTTTGCTTTTTCGCCTGATTGTTCTTTCCAATTACACCTAAATCATCGGCACTAATGTCGTACCCGTAGCCAAACTCTTCTCTACCTACCTTTTTCTTGCCACGATTATCTTTTGTCAAAATATCACCTCCATAAGATAGATTAGCCAGTTAGTCAAAATCTATACTTAAGCGATATTTCAAAAAAACTTTCAACCTGTTTGCAAGTAAAATGAAGTGAACTCCTACACCTTTGTCCTATAAATTGGACAAGGGGCACCTTCAATTAAGAAGGCACCCCTTTAGTATTTGATAGATAGTTTTATAAATAAATGAAAGTCTCAACCCGATCATCCGGGGAATTTATCTATTATTAGAAGCGTAAAGCTCCATTTTTAACCGCGGTAAAATTCAACTAATTTTTTCTAACTTAAGCAACATAGTCCCAACCTTCTACTATGTCCTTGCAGCCCTTTAGCATGCGCCAGTGTGAAAAAGTATCTTCAAAAACACTAGTGGAACGCCAATTTATATATACTACTATCTAAAATAGCACATACAAATCATAGCATAGATATGTTCCTTTGTAAAACCAATTGCCCGGCTATGCTTTTTTTACACAATCCGCTATACTAATAGCTATTATGTTTTTGGCGTAAATTCGTCCACATTTCGACTAAAGGAGCGACATTACCATGAATGAAGTAGAAACTGATCTTTCCATTCAAATGAAGCGCATGGGCATTGCGATTATTAATATGGAGCAAAATCGCTTTATGGCCGCGCAGCAAACGATGGATATAACGACACTTGAACAAGATGTCTATACACAATTTTTCGAACAATATATTGATGCGACATTAAATAGTCCAAAATCCGTAGCGTGCAAATTTTTAGATTCAGATAATGATATTTTGACAAAGATGAATCGTTATATCGAATATCCAGATGATACACATTTTTTATCGCTAACAAATGATTTATCCAATAAATTATTCCAAATTATGCAAAATGTTTCGAGTAGTAATGGCTCTGTTTTCGTTGCCCATGTGGAATTAATTGGGGAACAGTACTTACTTCTCCTGAAGATTGACCCACAAGATGCAGTACAAATCGATTTGGAAACACGCGATTTAAAAACGATAGAAAATATTTTACCTGATGCCTTTAGCCGCGTTCAAAAATGTGCGCTTATTCGCATGGATTACAATCCGTTAGAGGAAAACTTATACGTGCTCGACAAGCAATCTGATGTAGAGCCAGCTAAGTTTTTCATGGAAACTTTTTTACAGGCGACTCCCGTTGCAACGGATAAAAAGAAAACGAAAATGTTAATGACCGAGCTTTATGAAACGATTCAGCCGACTTTAGCAGAGGACAAGGCCCCTCTTTTACAACAAGTCATTGATGAAGAATTTGAAAATGGTAAATATATTGAACTTGAAGCATCTGTGCATAATATTTATGAAGCAATCGCACCTGATGATGAACGTGAAAACTTTGTCTCGCAGCATTCAAAAACATTTATTAACGAATTTACCGAACGGAACCCTAGCTTCACACCAAATTTTGAAGCGAAACGTGATGACTTACAAGTAGTATATAAATCCGAAAATAATGAAATCGTTTTTAAATATGATAAAAGCTTAGATCATATTGATATTCAGCATGATCAAATGAGCGGTACGTACACGATTACGATTAAAAATAGCGATGATTTACAATTTGCATTAAGAAAAAAATAGGCACACAAAAGGCAGAAACGTTGATTGAATGACGTTTCTGCCTTTTGTTTGTTACGGTTTATTATTTCGATGTTAATGCGATAAATTCCTCAACATCTTTTTCGCATAACGCAATACCTTTTAACCAGAAGTCTTGTTCTGTAATATCTTCCCCTAAATGTTTCATCGCTAAATCTTCCACCGTCATAACGGCTGTATCGCGTAATAAGGCCATGTATTTTTCCTCGAACCCTTTGCCCTCTTCTTTTGCCTTTGCATAAATACTAAGAGAGAATAAGTAGCCAAATGTGTACGGGAAGTTATAAAACGGCACACCTGTAATATAGAAATGCATTTTAGATGCCCAGAAATGTGGGTGTGTTTCGCCTAATCCACCTGCATGTGCTTCAATTTGCGCTTCTTCCATTAATTCATTTAAACGCTTTGAAGACACCATTCCTTTTTTGCGTTCCTCGTAGAAGCGTGTTTCAAATAAGAAACGTGCATGTATATTCATTAAAAATGCAATGGAGCTTTGTACTTTATCTTCTAATAATGCGATTTTTTCCTGCTCATTTGCTGCTTCTTGCACCGCTGCATCTGACACAATCATTTCTGCAAATGTTGATGCTGTTTCTGCTACGTTCATAGCATAACGGCGGTTTAATGGGTGCACAGGTAACAGTGCATGTGTATGGAATCCATGGCCGAGCTCATGCGCTAACGTTGAAACGTTTGACATCGTCCCAGAAAACGTCATGAAAATACGTGATTGATCGGATAATGGCACGCCTGTACAGAAGCCACCCGCACCTTTGTTATTACGGTCCTCTGCTTCAATCCAACCATCTTCAAATGCCGTACGTGCATAAGATTCCATTTCCGTACCGAAACGACCAAAATGTTTTAAAATAAACTCTGCCCCTTCTTGGTAGCTAACTTTCGTCGTTGAATCTGTTACAGGTGCATTGAAATCAAACCAATCCAGCTTTTCTTGTCCTAAAAGTGATGCTTTATGTGTTAAATAGTTGGCAAATGTCGCTTTACGAGCAGTAATCGCCCCCCACATGGCATCAAGTGTTTCTTGATTCATACGACTAATTTGTAATGGTTCTTGTAAAACCGAATCCCACCCACGCTTTTTATAAACTGCTAAACGGAAGCCTGCAAGATGGTTAATTGTTTTCGCAAAAACTTCCTCGCGCTCCGTAAATACTTTTTCTAATGCTTCAAACGCCGCTTTACGCACGTTACGATCCGCATGTCCACTTAAATTATTTGCTTGACCAACCGAAAGTGATTTCAGCTCGCCATCTACTTCCACTTCCACTTTTATATCACCAATTAACATCGTATACATTTGGCCCCAAGCGGAATAACCGTCCACACCTAGTGCAGAGATGAGTGCTTCTTCATTCTCTGATAGTGTCATTTTCGATTTTTCGCGCCACTCCGTTAAAATAAAGGCAAATGGTGAAAGTGCCTCCGTTGCAAGTAATTGCTCAAATACAGACTGCCCGATTTGACCTAATTTTTGATTGAAGCTCTCTAGAATTGGAGAGAAATTGGCTGCGACACCTGCTAATTGACCTTGTAATAACACCGCATCACGGTCAGTTGTATCTTGAGAAGTTAGGCATGAAATAACTGCACCCGCTTGCGACACATGCATAAACGCTTCTTTAATTTCTTCTAAAATGGCTACTATTTCATCCGCAGCATCTATTGTTTGTGGTACATCAAATTGCGTCACTTTTTTAGTTAATTGTTCAAATCTCGGTGTTAAATTTTCAATATGCTGTTTCAATTCCGGGGATGCACTTCCACCTGGAAAGAATACATCTAAATCCCATACTTCAGGATATTTTACGTTTACCATAAAAACACGCCCCACTTTCAGAATAGTAATACAATAATCATTTTACTAAATTTTCAATGTTTTTGATATAATTATTTCGAAATTTGAAATAATTATACGAAATTAATCCCTAGTATTTCAGAAAATTGAGGGCAAATAAACACTTTATCAACTAAAATGGGGAACCTTGAGAAATCTAGTTTTGAAATGAATATGAAGATTGATGCCATAACAAACCATATTTTTCTACTTAGCGAAGATTTAAAAATCGTTAAAGAACAAACCGTGGGTAATTCTGGTTCAAAATGCTTTTCAAATATCACTTCCTAGTGACTAGTGATTGATTCGTTACCGAAGTAAATGGTTAACCTAGTTCATTCTTACTTTTCAGAGCTCCCCCCTTTCCATTCAGTTCGTTCAGTGGCATCGCTCCATACGTTCAAAATCATTTCCCCACTACTATTAAGTAGCTAATCATCATTCACCCATACTATAATTATTGAGTATTTATCCTCCAACAAATCCTTTGCATTTTTATTTTCCAAATCGGCTTTTATGGAATTCTCGAAGTTTTGTTCAATATTAATTGAACCTACTCCTATTTTTCACGATTAAACTTGGAATTCTTTTGTTCGTCCGATCTATTGATAATTCATTCCGTACAAAAACGAGATCGACTTGCGTTCTAGATTCTTGCTCTACTGAAAATGATTTGACTTCCATTCACAGTTTTATTCAAACAATGATTTTTTCTGTTTAATTGCATCTTACCAACCCTTTTATCCAACTAAAATATAAAACCTTTAATCATACTTAATTTAAAAAGATTGATACTAGCATATTTTTATAATATAAAATAAACACTTGGATAAATGTGACTTTATAGTATAAAATTACGATACAAAAAAACTAAATCTATACTTTTACTAAATGAAGACATCGTGCGAATGTTGATTTGATTAGGTATGATTATTAAGTTTTTATAAATGTATAAAGAAGAAAAGGATGATATTTTTGGTGGACTTCACACAATCAATAAACACACAAGTAACAGATGATTTAGTTGTACAAGCGATTGAACGTAATGTAGCTATTATCCGCTTTGATATGAATCGAAAAGTTGCCTATGTGAATGAACTCTTTGCAAAAACGATGGGCTATACAGTAGAAGAAATGATGGGAAAACACCATAAGGATTTTTGCTTCCCCCATTTTATTCGAAGTTCAACCTATGAACAGTTCTGGCATAGCTTAGAAGCAGGTAAAAGCTTTCAAGATAAAATCGAACGAATGGATGCATTTGGAAATAAAATTTGGCTTGAAGCTACTTATATGCCTGTGTTTGCGAATAATTCAAAAAAAGTAATTGGCGTATCTAAAATCGCAACAAATATAACAGAACGACAAAATTCAATTATTATTGTTGCAGATGATTTGAAGCAAATGTCTAAACAACTTTATAGTCGCTCAGAGGCCGGCATAAAAAATAGCGAAGATTTACTTGTAACAATTCAACAAATTTCAAGAGAGTCTGAGGAGAACGTTAAAAATTTGGCACAGTTGCAAAGTCATGCTGAATCTATTAAAGGTATTGTCAAGACGATTCAAGGAATTGCATCTCAAACAAATTTATTAGCATTAAATGCAGCTATTGAAGCAGCAAGAGCGGGTGAATATGGAAGAGGTTTTGATGTTGTAGCAAAAGAGGTTAGAAAACTTTCAGTAAGGGTTGAGCAATCCATCTCTGAAGTGAAAGAAAATATAGATGGCATAGTTGATGAAATAGGACAGGTTACCGAGAGTATTACACGTTTATCTGACATGGTTGATGTAACGAATGGGCAAATTAATATAACGACTCGCGACTTTGTTGAAATAGCATCTGCTGCGGAGGAATTAGATAATCGTTCCAATCGATTTATAGAAACAGTTTAACTTGATTAAGTAGATGTCTCTTATCTATAAGTACCATGCTGATGTTTATTTTCAAGTGGCAGGAAGCCAATTATGACAAGGCAGACTCAAGCGGAACTATGCGGTATTTTTGGGTTGACTAATTAGTTCTTTTTACAACAAAGTCGTTCGAAAGTGAAAATGCCTAAACGCAGTTAAATCAACGTTTAGACATTTTTACATTTGCACATTTTTAGTTCAAATATACCGTTTGAGATCGCCCCTAATTTTAATTAACTATTAAAAAACTAGGATTAAATGATATTTTACGCAAAACAAGAAATTTCTCCGTTCTTAATGATGATGGGACTGCCCCCCACTACTAAATCATTTCACTATAATATTGGCGAAATTAAACGAGAAACAGCTTCACGAACTTTTGTCCAGTTGCTACGTTGTTCATAAAGGGCAGGCGTCATTTCAAAGCTATTTTGTTGATCTTGTTCAAATAATGTGCGACATTTTATAGTAAGTGCCTCATCAAATAATATCGCATTAATTTCAAAGTTTAAGCTAAAACTTCGCACATCAATATTCGCCGTTCCAATCATCGTAATTTCATCATCTATTACCATCATTTTCGCATGAAGGAAACCTTTTTCATAACGGAATATGCGCCCGCCATGTCGTAGCATTTCCCCACCATACGCTGAATTTGCGCCATAAACAAACGGATGATCCGTTACAGCCGGTGTCATAATACGCACATCGACTCCCGATGAAGCAGCAATTTGAATCGCATGTAGAAAGGCTTCATCCGGTACAAAATAAGGCGATTGAATATAAATATACCGTTTTGCACTTAGAATCATACGAATATAACTATTTTTGATCGACTCATATTCCGTATCTGGTCCACTAGAAACAATTTGAACAGGTAGTAAATTTTCTACATGAAATGACGGGAAATATTTCATATCTGTCTGTTCAAGCATTTCATTGCGTGCTTGATGCCAGTCAAAAATAAAGTGTGCCTGCATGCTGTAAACAGAATGTCCTTGAATTTTTAAATGCGTATCGCGCCAATATCCTATTTTTTCGTCTAGACCCGCATATTCCTCCCCGACATTAAAACCACCAATATAGCCGATTTGCCCATCAAGAATAACAAGCTTGCGATGGTTTCGGAAATTAATACGTGGATTTAATAATGTAAAATAGGATGAGAAAAAGGCTTCAACTTCACCGCCCGCATCTATTAGCTCTTGAAAATGCTTTTTCATTAATTTTCGCGAGCCTAAATCATCGTAAATCACTTTTACTTCGACACCCTGCTGTGCCTTTAAAACGAGCGCATCATAAATACTTCTACCGACTTTATCCATTTTGAAAATATAATATTGCATATGGATCGACTGCTTTGCCTGCTCAATATCCTTGATTAATGCGGTAAATTTGTCCTTTCCTTCTGAAAAAATTTCCACTTCATTATGGGCACTTAATAGCGCTTGATTGTAATCAACATTCATTTGAATTAGTTGCTGGTGCTCTTTTGTTACGGCATTTGGAAATTCATACGTATTTTCGTCTATTTTTTTCTGTTGCTCTTTAAATACCGGTAACGATTCATTTTGATTGATTGTCATCCACCGAACAAAATTCTTTTTCCGTAAGTTTCGACCAAATAATAAATAAAAAACAAATCCGACAATCGGAATGAAAAATAAGACAAATAACCAGGCCCATGCAGATGATGGACTTTTACGACTAATAAAAACAACAAACAATGCGAATAAAAAGTTTAACGCATACAGTGAAATTGTAAAAATACCGGTGAACGTCATGTTTTTCCTCCTTTTTTTATACATCTATATCTTTTACCAATCCATTTCAAAATAAACTCTCTGCTTTATTGCAAGATGAGCTTTTGGATTTTAAGCAAACCACCTTAAAGATACCGCCAAATAAAAACCACCTACCCGTTATTTGGTAGGCGATTATCGATACATTTTAACTTTAATTCCATCCATGTTCGAGTTTGAGTTTTTTGAAAGAATGGATGAGCATAAACCGCTGGATGCCTTTTGCTGCATGAACTGCTTTCACCGAAGCCTGTTCAAAACGCTGCTGATCCTTTTTCGCAAAAGCAAGTTGCGCCTCAATCGCATATTTCATCCATTCGCGCTTTATGTCATACTCCACAAGTTGCGCTTCATTTCCTTGCACAGCGGCAATTAACGCCTTTCCATATAGTTTATGTTGCGTATTCTTCAGCTGTTCAGCAAAATAGTGTGCACGGTCGTAATCTTCTAATAAAATCGTCCGGTTCATCTCGAATGTATTTTTCATAGCAGGCTGTTTATAATGGGCAATCACTTCTTCCATAGCTGCCAGTTCCTCTTCCTTTGTCCCATTTTCCACCGTTAAAATAAACTTCATGAATGGATCTTTTTTATGATTTTCTATGTATTTTTTGACTTGCTTCATATTTGTTGAAGCATATACTTTATATAACATATTGGCAATGACAAGGAGCCCCATACCGGCAATAATCCCCATACTCCACAAAAATGGTAAATTAAATACACCCGACGCAACCCCTACTACAAGACCAAATATAATAATTTGAAGCCAGTTTACCATCTCAAATCCCCCCAAAATAAACAAGTCATTCTATTATATACACTCTCACAATAAATAACAGTTAAATCTGATATTCCTGCTAAGTTTATGTATTAAAAAAAGGATGTTTTCAAAACTCCCATTGAAAACATCCTCCATTTTATATCACTACAATGAGTCTATTTCTGTTTTTTCAACCCTTTTGAAATTTGCTTCCACTTTCTTTTTTCAGTTAATTGGGCAGCAACATTTGTTTTCTTTTCGATGTAAGCAGCCTCTTTTTGTAATTTGAAATAGTTTTTTAATCGGGATTCCTCTAAATTGCCTTCATTAATTGCTTGAAGTACCGCGCAATGAGGTTCATTTTTATGTGTGCAATCACGGTAGCGGCAATTTTGGGCAAGTTCTTCAATATCTGAAAAACTTGCTTGTATGCTGTCACCTTGATCCCATAATTGCAATTCGCGCATTCCAGGTGTGTCGATTAAGCACGCGCCCGTCGGTAAAACGACTAGTTCCCGGTGTGTCGTCGTATGGCGCCCTTTCGCATCGTCTTCTCGGATATCCGATACTTTCATTTGTTCGGTCGCTAATAATGCATTCGTCAATGTCGATTTCCCCGCCCCAGATGAACCGAGTAGCGCAGCCGTTTTTCCCTCTGTGAGCATGGCGCGTAATGCATCTAACCCTTCTCCAGTAACGGCACTTAACGCAATAATTTCGACGCCAAAAGCAACTTGCTCGACTTCTCGAATATACGGCTCGACATCGTCACAAAGATCTGTTTTCGTTAATACGACAACCGGTGTGGCGCCAGAATTCCAAGCCGCGACTAAATAGCGTTCTAAACGGCGAATATTGAAATCCGCATTGATGCTCATGACAAGTAGCACAAGATCAATATTTGAGGCAACGATTTGTTCATCGATTTCAAGCCCCGCCATTTTGCGTGAGAATTTCGATTTTCGCTCTAATAAATGATGGATAATCGCTTTTTCCTCACCTGGCATTTGTTCAACTAATACGAAATCACCGACTGCTGGATAATCGACACGTGAAAAGGCTTGATACGCATAGCTTCCTGAAACTGTCGCGAGCCATTCACCTTGTTCTGTCAACACGCGATAAGAATGCTTGTGCTCCAATAATACACGCGCTGGAATTGTATTTTTTACCGTTAATTGTTCTAGTTGTTGTTCAAAAAATGGGGTAAACCCAAGTTGTTGTAAATTCAATGTTTTTTCCTCCTAAATGGACATCTTGTAATTGGCCCTCCTTTACACAAAACGTGCGGGATGAAGCCATTTCTTTTGTGGATTTTCATTTTTTACGTTTTTCTCCACGAAAAAAACCTTATGAGAAGCAATTCAGCTTATCACAAGGTTTACGATGCACATTTAAAAGGTATGCAAGATTAAAAATCAGCACACAAAAGGCATGTAATTGGTGACAAACTGAATTGCTTTTTTACACTCTTCGCTATAATTGTCATCCTACATCACCTTCTTTCAAATTAATTATTTTCACTATACCAACATTTGGATGTTCCTGTCAATAGTTTCCCAAAAAATATTTCTTCTACATATTTTCTAGCATTCTAATTAAACATTCTGAAATAGCGCAATTTTTCCTACTATTTATTCATTTTATTGAAAAATCCCTTTATATAGTCTATATTTATAATATTTTTAAAGGGATTGAGGTATGTTTACGTGTTTTATTTTATTCAATTTATTATTGGTGGAACCGTGATGTTGCTTGCAGCTTGGCTTAGCCGTTCCAATTTACATTTTCTTTCGGGTGTCATTACTTTACTGCCGATACTAACGTTATTCAATATGCGTCTTCAAATGAAGAGCATGACCGATGAAACATTCCATCTCGTTCAGCAAAATGCTATAGTTGGTGCAATCGGCATCGTCCTATTCACGGCCCTTGTTTTTTATTTTTCAGGTATTTGGAAACCTGGACAAGCTGTCATGACCGCGCTCGCTATTTATGTCCTCTTTATGATAGCGGGAAAACAAGTTTTAAGTATGCTGCAGCAAGCATAATCGCTAACTAGAATGGATGAAAGGTTACGTTTATCTATTCTAGTTATTGAATGCGATTAACTTCTTCCCACGGATCGCCGTAGTCATTACGGTTAAAATCGATTATACTCAGTTTTCCTTCTGGCGAAATTATCATATTCCCGACGTGATAATCCTCGTGTTGAAAACATTACGGTTTCTCTTCAAGTTGGTGTCTGTATACCAATCAACAATGACTAACTTGCCGTTCATATTACATACAAGAATTTCAGTATCTTCACCATCCCCCCTACATCCTTAATAATTTCTACAGGTAAGTGCAAATAAAGCCCCCCATCCATATAGCCCGTTTCCAAATCCTGAATGGATAGCTCATTTTCATTTCCAGCTAAATATACAGGTGAATTTTTTACTACATTTTGATCCGCGCTAGGTATAATTTTTTCCTTTATATTACTAATTTCAGACACGACTATTGCATTTCTTTCGGTAATATCATTCGTTTCATTTTGACTACAACCAACTAATAAAAGTCCACTTGCGATAAAAATCATCATTAATTTTTCCATATTATTATCTCAATTATATTTTCGTTACTAAAAATTTAGCAGTAGCTGCCTGAAAACAATTTAGTGTTAACGGGCAAAAAATCAGTTATGGTCGCTTGTTTAATCAACTTGCTGTTTAGGAATGATATAAAAATAAAAGACAAGCCCAATAATTATAGCTGGCACGAGCGCAATATAAATATTTTGCCCAAAAGTTATCAACACGATTTTTATGATTTCACTAACATCTCTGCTTAGAATGTCTTGATACAGCTCTTTTTCTTTCAACCCTTTAATCAATATCGTAAGCACAAAAATAAGGCAGTAGCTAATAAAGGCATAGTGTATGCTTTTTTTTGATCTACTTTCATTCGTTTGATCTTCAATCATTAATGCTTCTAATGATACATTGAGAATTTCTGATATTTTTATCATATTCTTCTTACTTGGGTAGCCATTCCCTAATTCCCATTTCGATATGGATTTATTACTCACATCTAGTAACTCCGCAAGCTCCTCCTGTGTAATGCCTTTTTGCCTACGGTATTCTTTTAATTTTAAACTCAATATACTCTTTTGCATTTTTCATCCTCCTCGTGATCTTATTTATTTTATTTTTGAATAAATGCCACTTTTTTTGAAGGAATTTCTCAAAATAGAATTCTATTTTACAATTTCATCCGATTTCCGAACAAGAAAGTTCCTGAATATCGTACGAATTTTATGTTCAAAGTAATTTTTGTTCCACTACTATGCTATTCCTCTAATTAGTTATTAATAATTCGAAATACCATTTTCCACCTAAAATAACCTCTTACGGATATACTACCCTAAGAGGTTATTCTTCACTAAATATTGTATGAATTATTTATTCTTTAATAGGAGAATACAAAATCCATCACTCTTACCCTAAAACTTCTTAAACAATCCAACGATCAAAACAATAAGCCCAACTAGGAAGAACAGCGGTAATAACAACATAAGCATTCCAATTGCCGCAAACCCGTCTCCCTCATAAATTCCATAGATAAAGGAAAGTAACCACGAAAGCAATGGCGTAATGACCAGCATCGTGACCACTCCCCAGGCAAGCCATTTTGTTTTTAGCTTTGCATGCCTTGTGAAAAATGCAGTAAGCCCAACACCTAGTAGTAGAAGACATGATGCAGTAAAAATCGCGATTTCTCCTGAACGAAATCGTTTCGTTTCAATAAGTGGATGTTCCATCGGCAAGTATTGCATTTCATTTGTCAATATAAATTGCTTCACAAAATTAGTCATTTCCTCCGTATTTACATCACCGGTATAGCCAATTTGATAAATAAATCCGTTGTAATACGTGTAAAATTCATTCGCCCTTGTCGCCGTTACGTTAATTGTATTCGTTGATTCGTTATAATGAAAATACGAAAAAACATAGCCGCTATCCGTCGTTTGTTGCAAATGATATAACAGTGTATCATCTGTTAAAGATTGCCTCGTCAATTTATTGCCAAATGAATCCGTCTCATCCATTTCTAGATTTTCATCATGCACATTATCCATAAAGTATTTCGACATGGATATATTTAATAAGTTTCCGTCCTTATTTTTAAAATGAAATTGCAACCCCGGTTGCATCCCGTCATTTACCGCAATCACTTCGCCCGTATTTTTTTGATAAGGTGCAGGCAACTCTGGAAACGTAACATCATTAGCGAATGTAAAATGGTTCAAGGTAACCGGTTTAAAGTAATAAAGATCTACGTAATTTCGGTGATTGTCAAACTCTTTAAACGCCTCGCTTGTAACGACACCGTCTCCACCAATTTGCTCAAAAACTTCCAAAATCCGCACATCTGATGCTGCATGTTGTGTGTTCGTACTTGCAGGTGAAAATTGCAGTAGTAGAAACACCATGATCGCCACACTCATAATAGAAACAAAAACCGGGATTAATTTTTTGTTTTTGCGAGCATTCAAATTTTTCTTAACATGCTGAAAAACGGCTTGCTCATGCTTTTCCGTGTTGCGCAATTCCTTCAATTTATAAGGGCTCATTTTTCAACACCTCCCATTCCACCATCTCCAACTTTTGCTTTAATTCATTACGCCCCTTCACTAAACGGGATTTCACGGTGCTATCCGGTATATTTAATAGCTGTGCCACCTGCTTAGCATTAAATCCTTCCAAATAATAATAGGCAATCACTTCCCGCTGCTTCACCGGCAAACTGAAAATCGCAGCACTAATCATGTCCTCTTCATCTTGGAGAACTAATTGATCAACTGGCATCACTTTTTTGCCCGCAAACCATTTTTCTTGAAACCGTAATTTTTGGTAATGCCAACTTTTCAAATGATCCTTCGCTTTATTAACAGTCATTTTCATTAAGTACTTCTCTACCGCATCCCCTTGTAACGAGCGCTTTTTTTGAAAATACTTAATAAAAACATCTTGGACAATATCTTCAGCCGTATGTAAATTTTTCGTATAATAATAGGCAATTCTTAGTAAAATAGCATTATGCTTTTTCATCAGTTCGTCAATGATTTCCTCGTCCATCTAGCCACGCCTCCTTTCCCCTCTCTTACTATAACGATTGCCAAAAGCGTTTGGTTGAAAAATGTGGAAATTAATTTTGTAGACTCTAACGAAAAAAGGGACTTCTCACATTAAATGAACGAATCATTTACATTCTTTGGATTTTCACGTATTATTTGTTTTAATAATCAGATAAAAAGGAGCGAGACGGATGACGATTGAAACATTAGATCAAGTAAAACTTCGCCTATTGGATTGTTTAACGGCTGCGCAAGTGACGGATAATGAAACCGTCCGTGCATTACACGGACAGGATGAATCGTATCATGAACCCGCACTTCCGGATCTCGTTGTATTTCCTCGTTCTACGCAGGATGTTTGCGAGATTATTAAAATTGCTCATGAGTATGAAATTCCTGTCATTCCATTTGGGCGGGGCACGAGTCTTGAAGGACATACTATTCCGTATGATGGCGGAATCTCCATTGATTTTAGTGAAATGAATCAAATTTTGGCCATTGAACCTGAAAACTTGCTTGTAAAGGTCCAACCGGGCGTGACGCGTACGCAGTTAAATAAAGAATTAAAAAAACACGGCTTATTTTTCTCCGTCGATCCTGGTGCAGACGCAACACTTGGCGGAATGGCTGCAACGAATGCAAGCGGCACAACTGCCGTTAAATATGGTGTCATGCGGAATCAAGTGCGCAATTTGGAAGTCGTTATCGCGAATGGTGAGATTATACATACAGGAAATTCTGCTGCGAAATCGTCATCTGGGCTCCATTTAAATGGCTTATTTGTCGGTTCAGAAGGTATTTTAGGCTGTATTACTGAGCTTACTTTGCGCGTGTATGGCATTCCGGAGCATGAAGTTGCTGGTCGGGCAGTATTTGCTACGACTGCGGATGCCGTTCAAGCAGTAACCGCATTAAAGCAAGCTGGCATTCCAATCGCTCGTGTTGAATTAGTCGATGCAGCATCCATCCATGTCACGAATCTTTATAGTGAAACGAACTATCCGGAAAAGCCGACGTTATTTTTAGAGTTTCATGGCAATGAAGCGGGGTTACAGCAAGATATTCAATTCGCCACGGACATACTACAACAATTTCAGTGCGAGGAACTTCAATTTGAAAAAGATACAGCCGCGCGCAATAAGTTATGGCACGCTCGCCACAATCTTGCCTACGCTTTTATCCATGCGAGTCCTGGAAAGAAGTTTATGTCAACCGATGTTTGTGTGCCTATTAATGAATTAGCAGAAGCCATTGAATATTCAAGGGAACTTCTGAATTCATCTGGTTTGACTGGTGGCATAACGGGTCATGTTGGGGATGGTAATTTTCACGCACTACTAATGATTGATTTAAAAAATCCAATGGAAGTGGAAGCTGCCAAACAAGTGAATGAGCAGATTGTGGCCTTTGCACTAAAGCGCGGTGGTACATGTACAGGAGAGCATGGGGTCGGAGTTGGTAAGATGAGCTATCAACAGCAAGAACATGGCAATGCCCTTTTCGTAATGAAGGCGATTAAACAAGTGCTTGATCCTAAAAACATTATGAATCCGAATAAACTGCTATAACAACATCGTGTTGACCTATTACCCCGGCGGATGTCACAGAGTTTTTCGAGAACCTCGAAAAAAATCTGGACGCAAATATGCCGAGTCAAATTTGATTTAACAGCCTTCTAGCCATTGTGCTAGAAGGCTATTTAATTTGTTCTATTGTTTATGCTTCCGTCGCAGAAGGTTTCCGTTGCATCATTTTATAAAACACGGAAGCTAAAACTTGTTGGAACAGCATACCGAAAACGACGGGCATCGCTACTTTTGAAGGGAAATACGTTGTCGCAATGACCACACCTACTGCGATATTTCGCATGCCAGCATTGAACACAAATGTCGCTTGGTCCGCGCTTGATTTCCAAAAAAGACGGGATAAAATAAGCGAAAATGTATAACCTGAAATCGCAACGAATAATACTAGGCCGATAACCGCTGCTAATTCACCATTAATTGATTTCACATACGGCGCAATCGCACTACTATTAATCATAATAATACTAAATAAGCATAGCTTCGATATAAGAGATAACGGTTGTCCTAGCTTTTCTTGCAATTTTCCCTTCGTCCATTCACTAATTAGCATGCCGAAAATCGACGGCAGCACAATCATCCATACTAAATCAAGAATAAGTGATGTTGTCTCTAATTGAATAGATTCCCCAGCGGCTAAATGAAGTGTCACAGGCATTAAAATCGGCGCGAGTAATGTATCGATTAAAATAATGGCTAAGCATAATGGCAAATTCCCTTTACTAATCGTCACCCAAATGACGCTCGTGACACCTGTTGGAACTGCAACCGACAGCAAAAATCCAATTGATAATAGACGGTCATCAAATATCGTTTCAGCTAAAAAGAACGCCCATAATGGCATTAAAATATGTAAAAATGCGATGATGAAAAGAATCGTTTTCGGATACTCCTTAAACACTTTAATATCCCGAAATTTTAAATTCAGACTGCTGATGAATGTCATACAGGCAAATAAAATCGGGACTAAAAATAAGAAATGTCCCCCGACTTTTTCTAGTAGTACCCCAATTACTAAGCTAAGCGGTGTTAGTACAGGCATCCATCGTTGAATAAATTGATTGAGCTGTTGAACCATGATTTGCGCCTCATTTCTAGTAAAAAAATTCCTATTCAATTGTAGCATATATAGAGTTCTTTGCATGGGTTATGTTATTTAATGAAGGTGATTGATTGAGCGATGATATACAACCAAACACAAAAAGACCTATGGAAAATTCGAGTGCACTGAAAAAGTCCATATGGTGTAAGCATTCTATTTTAGATTCTAATAAAGTAAGTCCTTGTAGGCTGGCTCAAGCACATGAGGCGCACTTCGCATAATCATACGCTGTCACATTGTAACCATTTTTCGATAAGAAAACTGCATTGCACCCTTCCCCTTCTGCATAAGCAGCAATTTGATTTCCTTGATTTAAAAATGAATATGCTCCTTAATAAACTGGTTCGGCTCTGTACCGTAAACATAGTTTTGTTGCGCAAATCTTGATTCCCACGGATTCATTTTCATCACCCCATATAATTATTGTACCAGTATTGCCAAAAAACTACTTTTCAATATGACATAAAAAGACTACAATACCCCTATAGGTAAATTAACAAGGGGGATTTCACATGAAGAAATGGTACATTTATTTTGTTGCAATGATTGCGGTATTTGCTTTAGCAGCTTGTAGTACAGATAACAAAGAAGGCTATGTGACAATTCAAATCGATGAAGTCGCGCAGAAAATGAAGGACGGCTATGTTGTGCTTGATGTACGAGAAGTCAATGAATTTGCAGAGGGACATATTCCAGGTGCACAAAATAAGCCTCTTAGTATGTTACAAGCCGCGGATTTCACGGAATTATCAAAGGATGAAAAATATATTGTTATCTGTCGCAGTGGTAATCGATCCCAAACAGCTAGTGACATTTTACAAATAGAAGGCTATTCCATCATCAATGTTGCACAGGGCATGTCAAGCTGGACTGGTGACGTAGAAAAATAATTACCCACACATAGATAGGAACATTAAGCCTGCATTCAAACAGGTTTAATGTTCCTTTATCCCCAAATTTACGATTGATCACATCCAATGCCCTATAGCTTTGCGAATTTTTGCGGAGAACCGTTGGAATGGTGGTAATTCTATCCGTCTGACCAATAAAATACCGCCATTGTAATACAACAACTAGTAATTGGACCAATCACCCCACTGCGCACCACCCATTCATAATTGCTAATGAATTCCATATGATAATACATCTATATTTTGGAGGTCATGGCTATGCAAAATAATAACCGGAAGAGAAATAGTGAAGCCACGCAGGAAAACAACCCAGCCATTCAAGCCGCAACCGTTGAAGTAATAGCGGGTTTATTTGCTACGCTAGCTGAAGGACTTGCTACATTTGCATCCGTATTAGCTGTACAAGAAGTCCAACAACTTGCTGAAGAGAATGAAAAAAGTAGTGCGGATATACAAGAAATACAGCGACAGCTTACTAATTTAACAAAAGAAGTGAAAAAAATTTCAAAGGCTTTAAATATATAAATTGTTCAAATTCGTGAACTTCGCTAATATGAGGAAGTTCACAAGATTGAGTATGAAAAATACGTTACTTTTAATAGCGAAATGCCAGCATTTCAGCCTAAAAAGTTGGGTATCCCAAATATAGTGAGGCGTACATGCTTTAATATCAAATCAACGATATTATCGACTAGTAAAGCCTATAATCGAGCTGACGTATGAAGTATTCACAGGCACCCGACTATGAGCTTCATGCCATGCTTTATCTGGTTACTGAATCACCGGATAACCCTCTATTCGCTGTTTCTACTATATGATAATGAATTAAAAGACTTCTTACCTAAACTCTCAATAGCTTTACTATATGCCCCTACATCTATTAATGTACTAGCAACTTTAAGTACACCCAGTTTGATACGCATTTCAATTTCAAATAGTACATTCTTAGTTCTAATAAAGTCTGTTGCACTAACAATCTGAGTTATTTTGATATTAGGCACATTAATAAAAAAAAAATTTAATATAAATACAAATAAGACCACTCATTATGGACTGCATCCCAATGGTTATTGTCTAACCATTGGGATACTGTTTCATCACAGAGTGATCTTTTTATTAGGAAATAAATTTATCACACAACTAACTTGTGAAATAAACACAAACTATTGATCAACAGATCATTCACCATAGGGAGTTCCGCATGTAATTGTTTATTTATTTGGCACTGCTTTTCTTCCATAGGTCATAAAGCGCCATAGCTTTTCAAATGGTCCCATTTTAAAGAATTTGAACCAGCTAACACTAAAGATAATTTGAATGGCAAAAATTAAGATTGCAATGATAACCACATAAGAATGCGAAACAACTTCAAGCCCCATTAAAGAAATAATAGCTAGGCCAATAAAGCTTTGTGCCAAATAATTTGTGAATGCCATTTGACCAACTCGACCAATTGGCTTAAGAAACTTCGCAATGCTTTTGTTCTCCAACATAACAAATAGACAAGTTAAATAAAAATATGTTGTCGGAACTACACCTAAACCAATAATTAATTGTAGATTTTGATAATCTCCTTTTGGGGCAAACCCAATCCAAAGAGAGATCCCTACAAAAATGGGGAATGTCACAAATTGAATCCACTTTAGTTGTTTTGAGCATTCACTAATATGATTAATCCAATCCGCTTTTGCTACTAAAAAACCAGTTAAAAACATGATGAAAATAGTAACTACATCATTTCCTAATATTCCAAAAACAGTTGAAAAGGCTCCTTGATTTGGCATAAATAATTGTCCGAGAATGCAAAGCACATGAACAGTAATAATAGCAAATAGCCATTTACTAATCGTTGAAATCTTTGCATTATAGAATGGAATAAGTAAAAAACCAATAATTGCATAGATAGAAAGGATTGAGCCCCAAAAAACAATTATATGGACGATACCAATTAATAATAAAGCTAGTAAACGTCTTGCAAAACGCCATCTTGGCTTATCGCCACGTGCTTCTGCTCGTGAAGCAAAAATATAAAAACCTACACCAAATAGGAATGAAAAAATCGAAAAGAACTTCTTCTCAATAAAAATATCAATAAACGTTTCAATAATACCATTAATTCCGCTATATTCAGGTAGTTCACCCTCTACCAATATCTTGAAGGCTGCTACATTTATAAACAAAATGCCAAATAACGCTAGCCCACGAATAATATCTAAGGAAACGATTCTTTCTTTCTGAGTAACAAACGAATTCATTTTTAAAAAATCCTTTTCTTTCGCACTTAATTGCGCTATAGCTATCATAGCCTCCCCTCCTTACAGTAACTTTTAGAAAAGCTTACAGGAACCTTAAATTTATAGATGTGTCTCATTATTTATTGCCTTTTTTCATTTATATTAGCTTTTAATCCCCTTCTAAAAGCAAAAATTTCATATTTTACAGTAACAATTATTTCTTTTATTAATGAGAATAGATGATGTATAGACACCGCAAATTTTTTTCCTATCCTAGCTATAAATACTGTGGACCATGATGTTCAGGATCAGGTAGACCTCTATAGTTTAAGTGCATATCTTCACAGAAGGAAAGAGTCACCTTAATTTCACACTATAATACCTCATTGCTTTTGGAATTCCCTTTATTTCAAAAACTCCTTTATAGATTAGACTTCTCACCCTATATTCTATAAAAGCATCACCTAATTGATTGTTCTGTCCATATACTTCTCCGATTAACCTTGCTGATTTCATAAAATCTTTTTCACTTTGCTTAGCATGTAAATTTCGGGCAGTATTTACAATAAAATCATCAAAGTAATCTTCATTGACAGTGTTGATTTTGTTCTTTACCCAAATCCTCACCAAACCTTTTGATTCTGATAATGCGATCCATTCTCTTTCAAATCGTGTTCTATCCTCATCAGTTAATGGTGCTGATATTTTTTCTTGATATATATTGTTTAATTGTTCACCATTTACTTCGCCCGTATGGATATCTAAACACCCAAATTCAGGTGTGTTAAATAATTCCTGATAAGCAAGTGTAGTATTGATCACGAAAACCTCATTCTTTTTTTCTTTTAGCAAGTATAAAAGATAGCGTAATCCAGTTTGTTCATTTGAATTTTCAGCAGTCCATATAACAATGTGGACCTCTCCGTTTAAACGATCTATTTCTGCAAGTGTTTTTGAAAATCTATTTTCATACTCTTCTTCAAAATAGTCATCGGAATAATTGAGATGGTCCTTCAACCATTCATGTCTGTGCTTACGACCAACCTCTTGATGAAGTTCCCAAATTGGACCAACAGCAAAGAAATCAGGAAATCCGATTATTTTATTCTCACGCCCTAATCCTACTCGTAAAGAACCGGCAGGAGATTCTCCACACACAATATGAACTGTTGAATAATCTCTCTCAACATGATTTCTATTTTGTACAACTTCGAAAAATAAATCGTATATAGAATTTAATTGTTCTAAAATTTCCTCTGGTGAATTCTTTGATTCCTGCACCATTTTTATTCGAAACATTATGCTTAACAATAGGTTCTTTGCGTCGCTAACGCTTAAATCTTTTATTGATTTATGTAACTCTTCTATCACCAAAATTCACCTCGTTATTTATTCCATTTAGTTTCTTTGTTATCTATAAATTTCTCGCTTGGAGATTCGAACTTCCTTCTTTAACTAAACTGCCCCGTTAGTTCAATAAGAAAAAGAGCTGCAAATGCAAATCAATGACCTTCAAGTTACGCCCTCGTTAGTTTATTAAGAACAGAGACGCTTACTAAACAATCGCGCGTGATTGTGGAACAAGTACCTAGATGGAATTATAGACGTACCTACAATAGATAATTATGCTATTTATATAATAGGGTGAAAACTTATTTGCTATGGGTTCGTAAATAATTGTAATTAAACCAATTATAGAAAACATCTTTTCTTCGTGGTTTTTGAGAAGTTGTGCTATATTCAAAGTGTCAGGAGTGAGTTGATGAAAAAGTTTTTAACATTTACCGCAATAATTCTTGTTTTGCTCGGAGCAGCTGGCTATGCTGTATGGCATTTTGGGACAAATATCGCTTCTGAAAAAATAATCGAAAAAGTGGAATCTACTTTAGATGACGAAAATCTAGAAGAAGTAAAATCCTATATCGAGAACGATTCGAAGGTTCAAGAAATTGTAAGCGAGGCAGCGACTACAAATCCGGATACTCTGCCCTTCCAAACTAAGGAAGAAGCGACACGTGTGTTAATAAAAAAAGTGGGCGTTAATCGTTTACTTGATATTCAGGAACAAGCGCAAAACGGTTCAATTAATAAGGATGAAGTATTATCCGAAATTGAAGGTAAACTGTCTGAAGATGAAATTTCTGCTTTAAAATATGTTTTATATAAAGAATTGAATAAATAAAACTAGCCATTTAAATGTTAAAATAAAAAAAGCAGTAAGGCTGAGATTCACATAAGGATTTTCAACACAGCTATTTTTTATTTACTTACACTAACTCCAACCGCTCGATAGCCTCATAATGTGTCGAGTGTATATGGCAACACATTGGTGCTGGTGGGTTTAATTATATAGGCTCGATTCCTATCTAGAGGAATCGAGTCCTTTTTTATCATTCTTCTACTGTTTCTTTATTAAACTAAAGCCCCCGTTAGTTGAATAAGAAAAGTGAAGCTTATTCAACAATCGCGCCAGATTGTTGAAGATCGTTTTTTAACTAATATCCCTAAAGGAAACCCCAAGAAATGTTGTTTTCACAGCATTTCTTGGGGTTTTGTGACTTCCCAAACTTTAATTTGGGAACGTTTATTCAATTTTAGATGTATAGAATATTCAAATTAGATTATTACTTTTCCTTTTTTTGTTTTATATAGTCCATTAAAATTGATATAAACATAACTAATGAAATAAGAAAATAAATTATAGTGAAAGCCTTAGAAACTAAATCTTCTCTAACCAAAAATTGAGACACTGATAAATACATAACTAAAAATGCAAGAATTAAAGCTGAAATTTTCCTCCATCCCATAAATTCATATCCTTTCTAAGCTTGCTTCAAAGGTGATATTGTAATATTTGGTACCATAGTTATTTTCGAAAGAATTTTTCAGAAAGTCACCAAAGTGTCATTTGGGAACGTTATTTAATTTAAAATTTATATCATATTCATAATTTTTGAGAAGAACCTTTTTTAAAGAAAAGGATCATAATACAAATACTACAGATGACAGTTTTAAATATTCCTAAAACGAGATAAGAGTAGTGTGAGTGATTTACTATGTTAGTAATACCATCTAAAAGGAATAAAAGCATAATAAAAATAGCAAACTTACGTACTAGATTAATATTAATATTAATATTCATTGAATTATCTCCTTACAGCTTTTTTTAAAGAACCACCAGTAAGCAAATTTCTACAGTATAGATTGTGTTTTTTTCTTAACAATGTTACTTCAAGATTAACTGTATATTTTATCCATATCAAGTGAAAATCGTTCCCAAAGCGGGATTTGGGGACATTTTGGTGATTTTCATATACCACAATGATATATATAATATTTGCCCTCAGACAGTTGTTTGGACATAGAAATGATTTTTTCAAATCTTTCTATGGTGTCATCTCTTTCAAAACTTAACGTATCTTCGCCCTCATGGAAAAAAATACGTTTTTCGATTATATTTGGACCATTCTTAAATAAATCTCTCCAAGCAGTAAAAATAGAAGTAAGGGAAGAAGCCGAATGTTCGTCAAATAATGTTACACCAATTTCATTAAGCCCTATCTCTTTCGGCATTCCTGGCAAACTAGGGATTCTACATGGAATCCATGTAAGAGAATCATGAATATAATCAAATATTTTCATATCAACTGTAATGTAATCAACAATTATATCCTTGTGATTTTCTCTATTTCTATAAAATGTTTCAAAAAATTCTTCATCTTGTGTTTCGGTTCTTTTTATCAAAAAAAACTCATGCGCGCTCATACATAAATATCCCCCTACATAAAATTCATTTAATGTAATTAACAGAGATAATATACCATGAAATTCGTTTGTTAGATTAAATAAAGTCCCCAAACCGTCGTTTGGTAACATTTCTTTAATAATTGTTAATCAATAATATGACCCGATTTTTGATCACAAGTTAAACATCACTCTTCAACTAACCTGCCCCGTTAGTTCAATAAGAAAAAAGACTTTACTCCGGCTTGAAGTAAAGCCCCCGTTAGTTGAAGAAGAAAGGAGTTACATATTATGAAATCGTGGCGATTATTGAACAGAGTCATTAAAAACCCTAATAAATTCTATCCAATATTTTTCGTATTTAAATCGTTGTTTATTTTAGAAACAACACTACTAAATGCAAATTTGATAAGGTATAACGAAAGAATAACAGCAATAAACTGGCTAAGTTACTTCATCCATCCTGTTAGGTGCAACCTATCATTAATAAAGTGATTGGCTAGTTGAATAAGCCCGAATACAATACCCACTGATGCAATAAAAGCGAACAAGATTACAATGACTTGCAGTATTGACATTTTTTTTATTTTTTTAATACTGTCATCTTTAATTGAAAAACAAATAGTAGCAACAGGTAATAATATCAAATATAAATCTAAATAGCCCAATCTAATCCACGAAGCAACCATCCCTAAAAGAAAAATCCATCCAATTATGTTAAATACTCTTTTGTTCATTTAACCATCCTCTCGTTGAAATAAAGTATAACGTTAAATGGTCCTATTATTGAACACATGTTAAACAACACTCTTCAACTAACCTACTCCAGTTAGTTTAAGTTCATTTCTTCACAATCTTTATAGTTACATTAACATAAATCTCCAAAAAAAATCATCTAACCTCTAAGAAATTTACAGAGGAGAGAGGATTTCAATCAAACTTTATTACAAATTATCGATCTTTATTATAAATAATCAAACTTTATTACAAAGCTACAGTTACCCTTTAATGAGCCATCTTTTAACCAGTCTGCGACCATCCTACAGTCACAGCTCACTCCTAAACCTCGAATCTTTATTTCTATTTCCTGTATAGTAAGAATCTCCATTAGCTGCTTAACCTCCTGTATTTATACATGTATATTCCCACATAAAACAAACTTTGTCGGCGTTTCATTCGATAGCTATCTTCATTCATGTGAACGATTTCTACCCGATGGAGTAGGCGGTGTAAAATAGCTGTTGTAATCCCATCATTACCAAATAATTCGCCCCATTGAATAAGGGCTTTTATTAGAAGTGATGATTAATGAACCACGCTCATATAGATGATTATGGTATAGCTGTAGCTTTTGAATAAAGTTTGATAAAAATCATTGCTTTTCACAGCTTATATATAATAAAGTTTGATTAAAATTTGTCGAAAAACGCTGTTCTATCAATTTTCCAACTAAAAAACAGTTTCTCTTTTATCAATCATTATAAAAACGATCAATCTTTATTTAAAATCAATACCCATCATCTCAACTAAATTACGAAGGCTCAAGTTGTACCACAGGTGCCATCTCACTGCTAATAAAATAATCTTAGGTCGATAAAGTTTCCAATTTAATACATTTCACTTTCGATACTGATCAAAATTTAGAGTAATAGTATCAGAATGTCCAAGATTCTATTTCCGGGAGTTTTGGGCGAAAATTCATTAAATTATTAATATTCCCTGTAATAAATTTACTTTTATATTCCCAATAATTCTCTTTAAAACCATTTATTTATATTTATTGAGTCGGATTTTGTTGGAATGTATGGTTTGCAATATTGACGGAAAATTAAAGTTATCGTAATATATATACAATGTTACCAATTAATTCTAAATATGGTAACGTTGTCAATATCATATGGAGATGGAGATGTAGAAGATGAAATTTTCAAAATGGGTTTTAGCAAGCGCAATTACACTAGGTTTAGGCGGAACGATTTTTACACCAGCTAATGCAGCGTCAACAGATACTTCTTTTGACAAAGTGACAGATGAGGAAATTGGAACAGTATACGGTGGTTGGAGTGAAGATACAGGTTATTTCACTAATTCATCATTATTAGAGAGAAGTATTTCACTTTTGAGTACCCCTAATCATTCTGCTGAAAGACAATGGAATGAAGGCACTACTCTGCCCTACGAACGTATAGTAGCTACTACTACTTGGGACGGTGTATATCACTATTCACGAGCACGCTATGAAAATTTATTTGGAAATGTAGAGGCAGACAGTAAACGTGTATATGGTACTGGTAAAACTAAAGCAACAAGTGGCTGGCACTCTGGCGGTGGTTCTTATGCAGGTAAATCTTATTACGGAGTAGATTAAGAATAATTGGATGAACGGGATAGTCTTATGATTATCTCGTTCTCTTATTTGAGGGAAAGTTTATGAAAAGAACAGTAATATCGAACAAATTCATATTAATAATGTTTATTAGTTTTACAATAAGCAACGTATTATTTTATCTAAATGATTCTATAAATTATAACAATATGATAAACAATGGATATGTTAATAGTAATGCTATTGAATTTGTCATTCAAGAAGAAAAAGGTTTATTCAAAAATGAGACTGAAGCCCCTTATTTATTATTCCAGTACAATACAGCAACGCCTAATTTCCGATATATCTATTATAATGATTCTTCAATTAAATTACCTCCTACAAATATTAAATCTAAAGGAATTAATAACAATGAAGATTATATTATTAAAGGTTCGCTATATCCAAATGAATCTGTACCAGATTCTTATAAAACCTTAATTATAGGTGAATTCGACACACCATACTCATATATTCTAAATAATCAAATGTGGTACTTTCCAAAACAACAGCAGATAGATCTCACAAATGGGACACGGTTTATTTTGAACGGAAAGGATCCCTACAAACTAATTGATGATTTATTTCCTAATACAGATTATAAAATATTGAACATTGAAGAAAGTGGTACGTATATTTTAAAATCAAATATGTTAATGAAAATATTTTTAAAAGTTTCAACAATTTTTATTATTATATTCACCATATTATTTATGATTTACTCTCTTAAGCATAAAAAAACAATGATTATTATTGGTTATCTATACGGAGGGGACGGTCGTTCAATATTTTTTAAAATATTCAAATTAGAGATGATGAGTTTATTGTATATTGTAGTATTAGAAATTATACTGCTTCTAGTTTTTAAAAGATTTTATCCTGTCTGGGAAAATAATTGGATATATCACATTATTATTTATATGTTTTCGTCTTGTTTAGTATATATATTATCGTGCTATATCTTAACAAAATCCTTAATAAAAAAAGGAGTTCAATCAATTTGAAAATCGGTAAAACAATTCCCCCCCAAAAAAAATGGTATAAGTTCTTATTAATACTTTTGTCGTTCATTCTAACTTCAGTAGTATTACTGGTTTTGATAAACATTAACTCATCAAAATTAGAAATAGAATCGACAAATAAATTCAATAATCAGAATTTATACGAAATTACAGATATGCTAATAAACGAACGTGAAGTTGAGTTTTTTAATGATATTAATAATTACGATGTGTTAAATAATTTTAATGTGAACGTAGAAAAAAATAATAATTTCAGTTTTTATAATGTTGTTTGGCAACCTATAGCTATTCAAAACTATCCTGATAATGAACAATTTGCGGCTTATTACGATATAGAAGGTGACGATGAACTAGTTGAGGTTGAAGGAGAAGTTTATAGAGTTTCGAACGCAATACAAGTGAGTAAAAATGTGTTTAATTTTAATACAATAGAACTTATTAAAGGGGAAAAATTTATTGACAGCGATTATCAGTATAATTCTGAATCTAATATAATCCCGATTATCTTAGGTTATGATTATCTAAATTATTTCGATGTAAACGATGAAATTAAGATGAATTTATATGGAGAAGATTTTATCGGGAAAGTTATAGGTATCGGCAGTAAAGATGCGTCTGTTTATTCGAATCAAGATCCTCAACTATTATTGAATAGATACATAATATTACCATCTTTAAACTTTTCTGAACAACCTTCGGAAATGCTAGCTGCTAACCAAGTAGGGGCATTGTATATTAAGGCACTTTCTTTAACTAAGGCTGGTGGAAGTTTAATATCTAATCAAAGCGCAGTAGAAATAAGACAAGAAATATCAGAAATAGCTAATTTAACAGGATTCTATGATTATCAAATTATTGGAGCTAATTCAACATCAGTAAACCTTTTATTTAAAATGGTGAATTCTAATCAAATTGTAATAAATATAGCATCTGGTGCTGTGATGATTTTAATTTTATTTATGATTGTTTTGTTAATTAATATTAGTATAAAACGGGAGTTTGAATCTTATTTAGTTTATATCATCAACGGTGTTACACATAGTACTGTTAAAGCTGCGATAATAAAAGAGTTTTTAATATTCAGTAGTGTAGGTAGCATATTCGCAATATTAGTAATATGTATGTTTATTAAAGATCTATCCTTCTTATCTATGTTTATTTTTGTAGCATGTTTTATAGTAGGGGGATTGTCAGGATTGATTTATTACTTAGTAAATAAATTAGTAGCAGATACGAACGTAGTTGAAAAGTTAAAGGGTGATTAAAATAGAACTTATTACATTAAATAACATTGTAAAAAAATATGATGATAAAGTAATTATGGATGGATTGGATTTGAAAATTTATCAAAATCAATTTATATCAATTAAAGGTGCAAGTGGTATAGGAAAAAGTACGTTATTAAACATACTTGCAGGATTGGAAAAAAGTGATAGTGGCAAACATGTTTTTAATAATGAATCAATGCATGATATGAATAATAATCAATTGTCCGAAGTTAGAGGGAAATATATGGGCTATATTTCTCAAAATAATCCAATGATTAGAAAAAGGACAGTTAGAGAAAACATTTTATTCCCCTTGACATTAGGGAACCATAATATTCAAAAGGCTAATGTATTAATTGAGGAATTAAGTGCATATTTGAAAATCGATCATTTATTGGATAATAAAATCGAAAAGTTGTCTGGTGGGGAAAAACAACGCGTAGGAATTGTAAGAGCCTTAGCCAAAGAACCAATGTTGTTAATAGCTGATGAACCTACCGGCTCATTAGATGAAAATACAACAATTTTAGTGTTTGAATTATTTAAAGAATTATCAGCGAAAAAAATGACTATAATTATGTCGTCGCATAGCCATTTAAGCAAATCATATGTTGATAAGGAATACATTTTTAATGACAATAAGTTGATGCCCTCCTGTTAGATTAATATGAGACAGATAAAAAGTAAGCACGTAATCAAATAACGCATTTGAACACCCAGACACCTCCGGAACGATAGAAGTATCAATTAAAGGGGGTGCTTCGAACTCCACCGCTTCTTCTTTATCTAAAGTAGAAATAGAAGGAGCTGCAAACAAAGCACGAGCGTACTCTCGTGCAATGTCTTTACTGCCTGAACATCAGCTTCATTGTAAATTTGATTAGCAGTAATTGTGACTTGTCCTTCAGCATACAACTATATTTTAACCCCGTCCTAAATTTAGAACGGGGTTATGCTAAATAACTTTATTATCTTTTTACACAATAACCGGAGGATTTTTGTTTATTATTTATCGCTATGTGCTACATTTGTCTCTTTTGCTATTTTGTCATACAGATTTCTCTTCAACCAGTAAATTATATCAGGTATCATATTCACGTTAGAACGTGCTAAAAAAATAATATCTTGGTAACCCCTGGTGTTATTTACTATGCCATCATCAGTTTTTGAATAATTTTCAACATCTGCTGTAACTTTCGATAAAACTTTTTCTAATGATTCATATCGTTGCCTATGCCCGATTGCTGTCTCATATAAGTGCAGAATCAAAGGAAAGGATGGAACTAAAAAAGAAATAATCAATGTTTGAGTAGGGAATTCCATAAAGAAGCAAATTCCGAATATAATTCCAATATACAAACCAAGAATAATGTATAATATCCATTTATAAAGCTTCCTTAGTTCTATATCCCAAATAATGCTTGTTTTTTGAGCTAATAAAACATTAAAAAAATGATCAGAACTTTTTAAGCCAGGGTACCAATCTTTAAGATTTCCCTCTTTTTCCTGTGACTTTTCATTCAACTCCCTTATCCGTTCAATAGGAATCTTCTCACCGACTAAAAGGTTATTCCAAGAGATGTTGAATAAATCCACATCAAATTTTTCCTGGATTTTTGCTGCATTTTTCACCATTTTTTTTTCAATTTCTATAAATAAAACCCTGTTAAGAACCAGCCAAATTGCAGCTACGAAAGCTAATCCTTCCTTAAAATTAGGGAAATAGTTTAAACTTAAAATACTTACAATAGGAAGCATTACTGTTATACAGACTCTAGAAGATCTTAAAATCTTAGCTCTGCCATACAGAAACCGCATGGCCGCTAAAAGACGCAATGATTCAGGTTCATTTTGTTTTACATTAATAGGAATAATTTTATTCATAGTTAGGGAACTCACTTCCAAAAACTTTTTTCCATTCGTCATGGGCTGCTTTATGGTCACCTTTAGCCACGAAATCAATAGCATTCTGTGCATATGAACAAGCTTTTGTAGCTGCTTCAGAGAATTTTTGTCTGGTTTCAAAAGGAAGTGTATTTAAATCCCCTTGTATTTCTTTGGGATCATAACAACTAGAAAAGATGCTATTGCTTAAATAATAGAAAACATCTCTTAAAGTAAACTGGTCAGTTACAGATACCTCGTTAGTATCAAAGTAATTTAAAACTAAATTTTCTATAAGGTAAGAGCCAATGCCTGGAACAATCGGTCTTTTTTGCCAATACTTTATAAGCCTTATGATCCTTAATACTTTCCCTTCCCTCTTTTGATTTATCTCAGTTGCTCTTTTAGCATCTACTCGCGGATCAGTTTTTTTCCATTTACCATTACCATCGGGGATCAGATAATATGCCTTTTGAAGGCTATCTGGAGCTGTTATAAAAGCCGGAACTATATCAAAATTCCAATCATAGCTAGTTAGTTTAAGTGTTATAGCTTCTTGATTACGTTTAATATCTGCAGCAGAATACTGAGGGACATTTTGTAAAGAGCTTTTTAACTTATTTAAAAGTTTAATCGAGTTTAAGGTATAGTCATCATTTGTCAAACGCCTTAAATTGGTTGCCTTCTCAGGAACGGAAATAGTAATTTCACCGTTATTAAAAGTTGTGTTATAAGTACTTCCGTTTCCTGTAAATACTATAATAAAATCAATGTCATCCAACGGGCGAATTTTTGTCTTTCTTGCGAATGACCCCATTTGCACGTTGTTTTCTTTGGTGTAAATTTCCGGAAAGTATTCATCGTTATTTTCGAATTTTTCAATTATTTCAACCAACCAATTTCGACTACTTCTTGCTGTTCCCAGCTTAGTAGAATCTAAATCAACACAGTTCTTAGAAAAATCGCTAATAGATGTAAATATGCTTTTCGCCACTGAATCATCTCCCTTTTTAAAATAAATTATAACAATGTTCACCCTTATTCACTAACTTTTACCATCATATTACCTTTCCAATATAATAATATAATCATATCCAGTCAGATTCTAAGATTATTAATCTTTTCAGAGAAGTAATATTCTAATTATTTTTAAGCTAGGAAGCCTATCCTTTTTAAAGGGTCTCTCTTATTAATGTCTCCTTTAGGTTGGGGAATATATTGAGTTCACTTCTATCTGTTTAAAATTGTATACCCCTAACTCTTGTTAAAAACGAAAAATCGTCAGGAAAATGGGCTTAGCGTGTAAATCCGCATTTTCCTGACGCTACCCCTGAAAGTACAACTTCTTGACTCATATAACTCACCCCACAAAACGGGCAATAAACATTTGCTACTTTATGGTCAAGGTTGACCGTAATAGTTTTATCACAACAATTTAAATCAATTATCTCCAAGTCCTCATTTTCCGCTAATAATTTTGGTGCTTTTTCTTTTGGTTTCTTCATGTTGAAAGTTAATCCAGACCCTTTTGATTTTCTATTCGTCTGTTAAACAGATTTAAAGATTTCTTGTTCCATAAAATTTATTGCAAGTGTCTGAGCGTGTTCAATAACATCTCGCGAAAAAAAGCTTGAACTACTACCAATCAATCCGCAAGAAGGACAAAATAACTCCTATATATCTTCAGCATCAACATCTCCTGCCAAAGCTTTAAATCGGTCTTAACAATGCGGACATTCAAGAGAATAATAACCCTCACTATCAGTAGGTATATTAATTTTCATTTGCATTCTAATCCTCCTAGTACACCACCCTTACATTATATCGTTAAATTATATGTATTTGGTTTTAAAGGTGATGTTTTCTATTTCGCTTATTAAATTATTCTTGTCCCCAAATGATATGTAATGAACTCTAGTTCTTAAAAAGTTTTATCTTCAGGTTGTTTTTTTATCAATCTTTATTAAAAGATGACATTAATTTATGAAAAATATCAATTCAGTTTTACTCAAAAAGTGTTGCTCCACAATCTAACTTTATTGTTGAATAGGGTGACTAATATTTTTAAATGAATTTATTATTTTTCAAATGACGTTATTATCTGTATACAAGTTTACATTAACTTTTTAAACTTGAAAAAGTTAATATATTGTATAATTTATCCCAATATATTCGGGAAAAAATATGTACAAGTTTAGTTAAAATAAGGGTTTGTTACTTTATCCCAAACATTTTAGATGTACAATTTTTAGGTCCAATCAATCCGCAATTGTTAGAGGAAAAGATGATAAGGAGAGGGAAGTTTATTTTAATATACGTTGCGACATATGGCTTAAACGGTATATTGAAAGTCGGAATGACAATAATTCTGCTATCTTTGTAACAGCAAGGAAGCCACATAAAATGAGTGTTGCCCAAATGCGATACATCATCAAGCGAATCTCCCATCGGGCTGAAATAAATAAAGAGATTCATCCACACCAACTTAGACACAGCTATGCAACTCACTTGTTGAATAATGGCGCTCCTATTGAAGTCATTCAAAGTCTTATGGGGCATGAGAAAAGTGAAACCACAAGGATATACGCTCAATTAAGCGGAAAACTACGGAAAGAGTATTATCAAAAGTACTTTTAAATGTAAAATGAGCAACGTCTTAAAAGACGTTGCTCTACTTGACTATGCCCCCGTTTGTTTAAGTACATTTTTTCACAAACTTATAAAGCAACTGTACTTTTAAGGTTGTTTGTATCCTTTAAGAATTTCTCCGTTAGTATTTCTCAATTTTTATTGTTCTATTTTCTTCGCTAATTGCTACGTTTTCTGTTTTTATGTAATTCTGATAATAAATTTGATTCTGAATTAATTGGTAGAAGTTCCGAAATGAAAAATGTTTTTTGCAGTCGATTTAATGGGAAATGGTCATTCGACAACAGTTATAATAACAATTTTCTTGCTTGCTCAAAGGTCTTATACTCCTGAAAGAAATGATTATAGTTTGCTATTTGGTCTTCAAAAAATTCATACTGATAATAGTATTCAAAAAAAGACTTATATAGCATGTCAATTTGTCCTTGTGGAAATTGATTTGTCTTATCTCCTAAAACAGAACTTAACGTTCCAGCTAAGTTATCACAGTAATTGTTGGTTTAGAATAAAGTTTAATTATAAATTACTCTAATTCCTTGATTTTACTGTATATAAAAAGCTGTCGTTTTGAATAAAGATTAATCAAAATGACAGCTTTTTTTTATTTTTAATAACTGTTTATATAAATAAGATTGATTATTTTAAATCTCTTTATTCCACAAATATCTAACTACCCAGCGTCTCTAACTAAAATGAAGCAGTTATTTTTTGTGGAAGTTTATTACTCATTTTACTTAACCCAATAAATATAACCACAATGATTAATATAACCGGGGCTAACTCTTTCGGGAAAAATAGCATTAGAGACAGTCCTACTAGTAAAGGTGTCTTTAAAATAGAGATCGAAGCACTACTACCTATAACAGCTACGATAAAGAGCATATCTAGTTGTGGAAACAGCGTCGCGATAGCGTAGCCTTGTAATATGGAAGCAAATATTACTGGTAAAACATTTCCACCAACCCAACCTGACTTTAAACAAAACTCCATTAAAACCAGTTTTAAAACAGAAGCCAAAATTAATGTAGCAATCGAAAGTGTCGGTACTAAACTAGGCAAAGCTTGCATAGAAAGTTGGCCGGAAAAAAGTAGATTAGGAGCAATTAAAGACATCAAACCAATACCAATACCACCGATAACAGCACTTAAAATAATTTTATTGTTCATTTTGGAAAAGAATGTATTCATTGTTCTTTCCATTAGTTCATATAGTTTACTAAACAAAATACCAAACAAAATAAAAGGAATAAAAAGAACCAATTCATCCAAACCCCAATTAGTTTCCCCTAATTTTGTCACAAAAGGGGGTTGGTCTGTTATTTTTATTAAAAACATAAAGGCAACCATACCGTTAACGATAAATACCATATATAAAAATTTTTTAAATAGAAGCAGCTTTTTCTCTTTAGGAGCCCGATCAGGATCATAGGAAATAAGGTAGTTATGAGGTAATGCTAATTTTTTCAGTCTAATTAACCAAGATTCCTTTTTCCATTCGTTGTAGGAAAAATAAAAGTAACGCATTTTATCCCCCTGCCATACCGATAACGCAATAACAGAACTTAATATGGCTGCTGCGGGACCTACACTTGCACCAAAGACTAAAATGAAAAAAGCAATTAAAAAATTGAGCCATACATATGAATAGTCAATTCTTTGAGTTGTTTTTAATTCAATAATAGAAGCATTAGCTGTTTTAGGCAGATTTCCCCACTTATACCTGCTAAAACCTACTAAAATACCACCAAAAATACATAAAAATAATGGATAGATGAAGGGTGTTTTTAAATTATTGGATATGTCAGTCCATAAAAAATCTGTCAACTCATTAACTAAAATTAAAAAAACAGAAGAAATAGAACCGATTATCCCACTTAGAATTAAGCCATAAACAAGTAATCCGATTATTTTAAAGTACTTCTCAGTCAAAATAAAATTCCCCACTTTAAAAATGTATATTAAGACTCTCTCTTGTTGCTTTAAGTAACTATATTCATTTGAAATACTAATAATTTTAATTATGTCGATATAATTATACTTGACTATAAAATGAAAAGCTACTTTAAATGAGTAGCTTCATTTTTCATTATACTAATTCCAACCACGCGACAGCTTCGCAATGTGCGGAGTATATGTGGCAACACAGGGGTGCTGGAGGGCTTTACTTTTTTAGTTCTTATCCAAGAATAACAAATAAAAAAGGCAATTCAAGAAAACGGTAAGATATCATAAAGCAATCAGGTCATAAACTCTTTGATATCAAACATTTCTTCTTGAACTGCCGACTAAATTTCAACAACTAATTAGATTTTACATTCTCATTTTTGTAATTGTACTGCGAAGGGTCAACTGGAGTATAACCTGTTGGCGTATAGAATCTCAATAAATCACCATTCACCACTCTGTCAGATAACCCCATTTTATAATCTACTTCATTTTTGATAGATTTCGCCATTTCTAATTGACTATCTTCTAATAGTAAACCTGTTTTATTATCATAAAACTTTTCATTAATTGAATAAATCGTAGGACTGACAAAATCGCCATTTCTAAATGGTACTACTTCATTATGCTTTTCTGATAATAAGTCTGAGCCAAATTGAATATAGTTTTGCGTATCAATTCCTAGTAAATGTAATACTGTTGGAAGAAGGTCTATTTGCCCACCATAAGTATGGTTGGTTCCACCTTGCATTCCTGGAACATGTATTAATAATGGTACGCGTTGTAAATTAGCACTTTCATATGGTGTAATTTCTTTTCCAATGACTTGTTCCATCGCTTCATTATGATTACCTGAAATACCATAATGGTCACCATAAAGAACAATCATCGTATTATCATATAAGCCTAATTCTTTTAATTGATTGAAGACCTGTTCGATTGCTTCATCTGCATAACGTGCTGTTTGAAAATAATTATCAACACTTGCATCTCCAGTATCAGCTTTATCAATTGTTACTAAGTTTTGGTTCATTTTATATGGATAGTGGTTCCCTACCGTAATAAATTTCGTATAAAAAGGTTGTGGTAACGAACTTAAAAGACTTTCAGATTGTTCAAAGAATGGTTTATCTAACAAACCATATTCAGCCCTGTCTTCCGAAGAACTCGTGTCATAATAACTACCATCAAAAAATTTATCGTATCCAAATGATTTATAAATTTCATCCCGATTCCAGAAGCTTCCGTTATTACCATGGAAGACAGCTGATGTATAACCATAATCTTTTAAAATACTAGGAGCTGCTTGGTACGTATTTTGTGCTTTTGTAATATAAGCAGACCCTGTTGGCAACCCAAATAAAGAGTTTTCCAGCATAAATTCTGCATCGGAAGTTTTACCTTGAGCCGTTTGATGGAAGAAATTATCAAAATACATTGTATTCTTATCTTTTGCTAATGAATTTAAAAATGGTGTAACTTCTTCACCGTTTAATTTATAGTCGATAAGAAATTTTTGGAATGATTCTAAATGTAAATAGATGACGTTCATTCCTTGTGCTGTACCAAAATATTCTTCATTAGGGTTGGCGTAGGTAGATTTTGTATAGTTAACCACTTCTGTAATATCACTACTATCCGCCAAAACTCTCTGTGATGATGCTTTCAGAGTTTCTACTGAGTCATAAATCGTATAGTTATACATTCCTAGATATTTCACAATATAGTTTCTATCAAAACCTCGAGTTAATAGTTGCGGACGACTAATTTCGGCTAGTCCTAAATTTACGATTGATATTACGAGTGCCAAAGCAATAATTGCTATTGCTTTTTTATATCCAAAACAATTTGTTTCTTTTTGTACTTTTTTTGAGAATCGTAGGTAAAACATTACAATGACATCCACAAAGAACAAGATATCATAAGGTTGTAATAAAGAAAGAATACTACCACCTAAATCTCCGAAGTTCTGCGTTTGGATAATTGTAGGTAATGTAATAAAATCACTAAAGAATCGGTAATAAACAACATTGGAATATAAAAGAATAGACATCAGAGCGTAAACTACAACTAGTGATGTATACTTTCTCTTTCCACTAAATAAAAATGAAAATCCTAGAAATAGCATAGCTGATCCTAGTGGATTTAGCATTAAAAGAAATTGTTGAAGGAACCCTTCTACACCTAGTTCAAATTGTGTTGCTTGAGTGATGTATGTTTTAATCCATAACATCAAAACAGCTAATATATATACCCAAAAAAAGTTGTTTAATAGGTCATCTTTTTTAGTTATTAGACTTTTCATTTTTGCACCTACCTTTTACTAATTTACATTTAAATCTAAATTTATATTAATTTAGATTATAAGTATAAAATTCGAAAAAATGCTACTTCACAATAGCTTTTTTAGTAGCTAAAGTAGCTTACTCCCCATTTACACTTCTGTCAAGCTGTTAATATAACGAAAGACAATTAAAATAGTTTCTTCTATTTTTAATTTTGTCATAAAAATACCCCGCAAACGTTAGTCTTTAACTAACATTTACGAGGTATTTCAAGCCATAATTCTTTCTTTTACATCTCCACAAAGTTCAACCACGCAACCGCTTCACAATGTGTCGAGTGTATGTGGCAACACAAGGGTGCTGGTGGGTTAAAGTATTGGCTAGGTCCTACCATAGTAGAACCTAGCCTTTTTTATTTATCTTCAAACAGTTATTTCTTCAATTAAAGCACCCCGTTAGCTTAAGTGCATTATTTCACAAACTCTAGATTTCCTCTCATTTATTACAGGAATCCTGCTTATAGTGAAATAACAAAAGAACTCTTATAATTAAGAAACTCCCATAAAAGACACTGACTAAACTGCCACTTTAGCAGTTTACGGAAAGCCCACTAAATTCCGATTTTTTTTATAATTAATAGGTAAATGATGGACTATAAACAATAATAAAAGCTGTTTCCAAGGGGAAACTATTAGTTTACACCCTTGCAACGATGTGGTTCTTTAGTTTTTTAGTGCAAATAAATATACTGTGGATAGGAGTTGATCATATGTATTTTTCTTCAAAAATAAAAGAAGAACGTCAAAAGCATAATATGTCACAACAAAAGCTCGGAGAAAAACTTAATATTAGTAGACAATCCATTTCCAAATGGGAACGTGGAGAAAGTTACCCTAGTATTGAATTGTTAATTAAGTTAAGTGACATATTTGATATTACTCTTGATGAATTAGTAAAGGAGGATAATTCTTTGAAAGAGAAACTCATAAAAGATAGCCAAAAAATAGTCTATCCAAGGTGGAAATTGTTTTTTGATATACTTCTAATAATCGGATTTTTATTCATACTAGCTAAGATATTCATTGTAATAGGTAATAAGTTATTTGATTTAAATATTGTGTTCTTACAGGATTCTCTTTTATTTCAAATTGGACCGTTTTTTATGACTATCATTGGAGCAATTGGCAGCGAATCTCTAGCTAAAAAATACAAATAATCGTTTTGGATTTAGAGTAATACACTAATTATATAGGAAAGTCCCTTCAAAGCTTGTCCGGACATTTTTATTCATATATCAGGCTAGATGTTTGAAGAAAAAGAAACGGCTGAAGTTCTTGTGTTACAAGGGTCTCAGCCGTTTCTTTTCCAGGATGGATGTTGGGTGCTAAAATAGTGTTTTGATTTTTATTTTATAACTAGTTTGACCATTTACATTTCATTAACCTGATTCATAACCTAGTTTAGATTGGAGTTACATCCTAATAATGAAATACTTAAATTCTTTAATTTCACGCCTTCTCATAGCCTTTGAAAAAGTACCTCTTATGACTAATAACTAATATTACCAGTTGGATATAATGTAGTACCTCCAATTGAAACTTTTATTTCATTAGATAATGGAACATTGTATTCATCAATAATTGTTCTCCACCAATCCCATGCAAGACCCGTACATTCTCTTGCATAAATTCTAATATTTTTTGAATTAGGCGGAAGTGGTATTACTGTAGAGAAATGAGCAGTTTTATCTTTCCAGCTTCCATCCCAAGTTTTATGGGATAGTACTTCTTTTCCATTCTCATCATATGAAAATTCATCCCAGGCTACTTCAAATTGAGCAACATATGCACCATAATGATCCAGGATGATGCTGCCTTTAGAATATTCTGTAGCTGTCGTCTCGATATAATCTGTATTGTTATGAACAGCAGCAATCGAATTGTCCTTTAAGAAAACACTTGTATATGAAATAGGGTATGCTGGATTTTTAAGACTAAATTCTGCATTATCTTTAATTATTTTTCTAATATCATTAAAGTCTTTTGAGACAACCTGGTTATGCGCTTGTGAATCTCCACCTAATACTACAGCAGTAAAGGAACTTTCTTCAAAAATATCTTTGTACTGTCCACTAGTTTCTACATTAGTATTGATATCCTTCAGTAAGGCTTTAAAAGCAGCTTGTACATCCTTACTCTTAGAGCTTGTTTCTAATTTCACATAAATTGTTCTGCCATAAGCTACATTTGACACCATAACGGGAGGGGCATCATTACTTACCCCTTTACGTGTTAACTCTTCAAAATGAACACTGTCATCAAATAGGTCTGATGGATTGTTAGGTAGTTCTGCACTTACGGTATAAAATATTTGTTTATACGCCGCAACCATCACTTTTTTCTCTCCATTTGCAATCGCATTAAAGTCAATCCCCAGTGAATTGTCAAGAACATTGGCGTTAACATTCAGAGTGCTTGCTATTTGAGATTTGCTATAAACCATAGATTCTGAATATTGTAGTCTTGCAGGTAAAGTATGGGTTGTTGAATATTTTTCACTCCAAGTAGATACTAACTCATCTACTGCCCCAGATACATTACCATATGTTGGATTATCTACTGTGATAGTATTTTCTCTTTTCATGCCAGGTAAATCTATGCTAATATTTAGCGGTTTTCTTTTGGCCACCAATAAACTAGGTTGATTGTCTGCAAAAGCTTGGTTTGCAAGTTGTAATGCTCCTGGATATGCACGATTCGCCATAGAATCGATAATTGAAATATCCACTGGTGAAGTTGTAAGTGATTTTTTGTTACGTTCAACCACTATAAACTTATCATTTGAGTTTATACCTTCTTTTGGAACAAAACTATCAATCTTATCACCATTCACTGCTAAAACTTCGCTGTTATTATAGTTCAAGTTTGCTATACCAGTATCAATGTCATTAGATTTGCTTGTTTCGCTAGCTAAATTAGTATCAAGTGTTTCAGCAAAGGAAATAATCGGATAATTTATAATGCATAAACAAACAGCTAAACTCACTAGAAATTTCATTACTTTAAAATAATTTCGAATCCCCAAAAAAATCACTCCTTTTTTAGGAAATTATACCACGAAAATATTTTATTCAAATATAGTAGTTTAGTTGTGTATTTGCATTACTATAGTGCGGACAAGTAAATTGTTAAAATTATAATATTCTTACAACTGCAATTGCAATATAATGATGATTAAAACTAAAATGCCTGATTTATGAAATCCATATTTACCATTGTAGCTACTTTACAACCTACTGCAGCTGCTATTACAAGCAAAGTAGATTTAAGCGCTCTGGATGAAGGAGTGTTTAGAATCTTATTTTTCAGATTATACCGATTTAATCAGAGGGAAGATACTTGACCCTCAAATCGAAGAAGTGAACGTTAAAACTAAAGGTGGAAATGAGTTTAAAGCAAAACTAATCGAATATAACAATGACAAGGAGTTTTGGTTTTTAGTTACTAACGGTGTAGACCTTATAGGCTCTATTGCAGAGTCATCCGAAGTTTTTGCATTCCTTTTAGATTCAATCTTTTGTATTTCATTTTCAGAATAGCCCTTTTCTTGCATCAAAAATTCCTTGACCTGTTCTTCCGTAGAACGAATTATCACAGGATTATACTCCGGTTCAGAAGAGTTTAAGATATTAATCATACTAAACATTATTCCAAATATAATGGCAATTGCTGCAAAGGCCATCATCATTCCTTTTTTCATTCCTTTTTTCATTCCTATCTCTCTCCTTGCTCAAAATATCCATCCATAAACGATGATAATAACATCAAATCAACAATGAAATATTTCAAAATCTACCTTTCAACATTATAAATCTAGGAATAGTCTTGTACTCGTTTGAGTATTATGAGAGTGAAGTAGATGAAAGTGCAAAATACGTAGATTCATCTTCAATTGCTATCTTTAGATTTATCTACACATCATCACACACTGAAAGGGGAATCGAATGGTCGCATATCATAAACAAACAGCAGATGAAGTCATGAAGAAATTGAACGTGTCCAATCAAGGTTTGTATAATTATGACGTCCTCAAAAGGCAAGAAACAAACGGTTATAATCAATTAACAGAAGGTAAAAGGACAAGCACATTGGCCGTTTTCTTTGGACAGTTTAAAGATTTATTAGTCATTATTTTAATCGTTGCCGCTGTTATTTCATTTCTATTAGGCGAAGTAGAAAGTACGATTGTTATACTCATAGTCATTTTTTTAAACTCCATCCTTGGTACGGTGCAGCATGTGAAAGCCGAGCAGTCTTTGGACAAGCTCAAAGCACTCACCTCCCCCGTTGCCAAAGTGATGCGCAACAAACAAATTATCGAAATCCCTTCAAAAGATATCGTCGTTGGGGATTTGCTTTATTTGGATGCTGGGGATTATATCAATGCAGATGGACGCTTATTAGCCAGCTATAATTTGCATGTGAATGAAAGTTCGCTGACAGGTGAATCATTAGCCGTCGCAAAAATGATCGACCCTATTCGAAAAGACCGTGTTACAACTGGAGATAAAAAAAATATGGTGTTCACAGGCGGCTTCGTGACGAGTGGGCGCGGCATTGTGATTGTAACAGCGATTGGCATGGATACGGAAATCGGCAAAATCGCCAATTTAATGGATACAGCAAAGGAAAAGAAAACCCCTCTTCAAGTAAGTCTCGATCAGTTTGGGGAAAAATTAGCTTTAGGCATTACGCTCATCTGTTTAGGTATCTTCCTCATTGACCTATTTCGTGGACGAGCATTAGGTGATTCGTTCATGTTTGCCGTTTCACTTGCCGTAGCAGCCATTCCAGAAGCATTAAGTTCCATTGTTACGATTGTGTTAGCATTTGGTACGCAAAAAATGGCGAAGGAAAACGCCATAATCCGTAAGCTATATGCGGTTGAAAGTTTGGGCAGTGTATCGGTCATTTGTTCTGATAAAACAGGTACATTAACGGAAAATAAAATGATTGCGCTTCAAGTGTACGTTGATCAAAAAGTCGTACCATATGATCAACTACATACAGATAACACGTTGCAAAGAAATCTACTTTTAAAAGCTGTTTTATGTAATGATGCGTTGGAAAGAGATGAAAAAGAAATTGGCGATCCGACTGAAATTGCCCTCGTGAAATTAGGCAAGCATTACGGTTATGATGAATTACGTATTAGAAATCGCTATCCTAGAATTGCTGAAATCCCTTTTAATTCGGACCGCAAGCTGATGAGTACCGTCAATCACTTTGAACAGAAAAACATCCTCATTACAAAAGGGGCTTTAGATGTTCTGCTCAATCGCATCGTGAAAATCGACACGTCAAACGGTCCAATTCCAATGACAGATGAACAGCGTAGAAAAATCGAAGCCATCAATAGCGGCTTTTCAATGAATGGGCTGCGCGTGCTGGCGATTGCATACAAAGAAGTGAATGGCAATCAAATAATCGATGAAAAAATCGAACAGGATTTAACGTTTGTCGGTTTAATTGCGATGATGGACCCGCCAAGAAAAGAAACGAAAGAAGCGATTGAAAGCTGTATCAATGCTGGGATCAAGCCTGTCATGATTACAGGTGACCATAAATTAACGGCGACTGCCATTGCGAAAGAAATTGGGCTGTTAAATGATCCTTCAGAAGCCATTGAAGGACATGATATTGAAGGGTTAACAGATGAACAGCTACAAGAGTTGGTTGAAAATATTTCCGTCTATGCTCGTGTCACACCAGAGCAAAAAATCCGTATTGTCAAAGCATGGCAGGAAAAAGGAAATGTCGTGGCTATGACAGGTGATGGTGTCAATGATGGCCCCGCCTTAAAGCAAGCGGATATCGGTGTAGCAATGGGTATGACCGGTACTGAAGTAGCAAAAGATGCGTCAGCTATGGTTTTGACCGATGATAATTTTTCAACAATTGTCACAGCCATTTCCAACGGTAGAAGTTTATATACGAATATTAAAAACGCTATTTTGTTCTTATTGTCCGGGAATGCTGGTGCGATTTTTGTTGTGTTATATGCAACGATATTTGGTTTAGCCGTTCCCTTTGCACCCGTTCATTTACTATTTATTAACCTACTGACAGATAGCTTACCTGCCATTGCGATTGGGTTAGAGCCGCATAATAAAAATGCGATGAAGGACAAGCCGCGAAATATTCACGCTCCGTTATTAAATAAAGCCTTTACAACACAGGTCCTACTCGAAGGTTTATTAATTGCCATTGCGACAATCGTTGCGTTCCAAGTGGGCTTAGCAACGGGCGATACACTAACAGCAAGTACCATGGCCTTTTCCACATTATGTTTGTCACGACTTGTCCACGGCTTTAACTCACGGTCGAAAGAATCCATTTTCGCAATCGGTCTGTTTTCGAATTTATATACATGGGTTGCGTTTTTAATAGGTGTTTTAAGTTTACATGTCGTGTTATTTGTACCCGCGCTTACAGGTGTGTTTGAAGTAGCCACGTTAAATTCAGCACAATTAAGCCTCATTTATTTCTTGTCTGTCATGCCATTCCTCGTGAATCAATGGTATAAACTACTATTCGTTCGAAGTAAGTAAACGTAGAATGAAACAAACACCATTTTGAGCAGTGGGGACTGACCCCCGTATATAAGACAGAGGTCAAAAAAGCATTTATCCAACCAGTTGTCGGTATTGAACCGGCGACTGGTTGTTTAATTTCGCTTG
>NZ_JBNNMF010000009.1:0-163768 GCF_050272495.1 Solibacillus cecembensis
AAAAATTAAACGGCTTAAGCCCTCTAGAATACAGGGTTCAAGCCGCTTAAAGTATTTTTATTATTTCCGCTGTCTACTTGACAGGGAGCAGTTCACACTGAAAAATGCTTCAGTGAATTGTGGTTTTTTAATTTGTAGCTTCTGATTTATCTTCTTTATCTTCTTCTGGCTGTGATTGTACTTCTTCTTCAGCGGCAGCTTCTTCCGTTGCTGCTAAAGCCGCTTCTTCTGCTGCTTGTTTCGCTGCTTCGATTGCTGCTTTTTTAGCCGCTTCTTCTATAGGTTTGTTAATAATATCTAGGCACCATAAAAATTCTTCCCAGGCCATGTTAAAGCCCTTATAAAATTCCTCTGAGTCGTCCCATTTTACTAAGTACGTAAGGCCTTCTTCAGTTTTTACTAAAAATAATAATAAATCGGCTCCTGCACGATCGCTTACTAATTTAATTTTGCCTGTTTCATCAAAGCGCTCATCAATATTGTCCTTTTCTGTAAACGCACGACTTTGAGCAATTTCAAATAATGTATTACTATGAATACGATATTTATTCTTTTGCATCTTTTTCCCAACTTCCATCAAAAATTAAGTACTTTATATATATTACAACGTTTCCCGAAATTTATCGCCACTTTTTTCGTAATGAGCACTTATCTTTATTTTATCATAAAAAGGGATGCTTAAACTACAAATAAATACTATTTAATAGAACGTGCATTCGCAAATTGTGCGTTTTTTTTCATATTTAACTAGATTCAGTCGGGGTTCAACACCCGACTGAATTAGGGAACAAAGGCTAAACCCGTCACGTCCTGTGACAACGCCTTTGTAATCAACATCATGTTGATCCAAGCCCCGGCGGATGTCACAGATTTTTAAAGGAGCTTTTCGAGCTCGCTCTAAAAAAATCTGGACGCAATTACACCAAGGTGTAATTGCTAAGACAAAAATCCCGTAAAGTTTAGTCCTAACTTTACGGGACGTCGGAATTTCATTACAAATGTTTGTCGTTGTTTCTTGCTAATTAGTAATACATACCGGATTGTCGTTTATCCGCAATTTCATAAGCCAATTGAATAATTGAAACCGCAAGATCCGCATACGTAACTTCATGTGTTGGATTGAATTTGGATTGCTCTAATTTTTGTAGCCCCATCGCTTGTGATAATGCTACATAGCCTTTATATTGCTCAGAAACTTTTTCTTTATCCGCATAAGTTACATTATATATCCCACTATGTTTTGCAGCTTGTTCAAGCCCTAATGTACGAATGAACCAGACAGCTAGCTCTTCACGTGTCATCTTCTCATCAGGATTAAATGTTTCTTTTCCAGGTTTTAAAATCCCCATTGATGATGCATTTTCAACGATTTGGTAAAGTGGGTGCTTTGAATCAATATTGTCAAATGACATTGGCTTTTCAGTCGTTTGATTATAAGTTTCATAATAAAAATACGTTAATGATTTCGTAATTGCCGTTAATGCTTGACCTTTTGTAATGGCTGTATCGGCATTAAATTGATTTGGATCCTTTACTTCAATTGCACCTGCTTGGATTAAATAATTTAATTCCTTTTCCGCACTTGGATGAGTAATGGAAATATCGTTCTCTGCTTGAATTAAACTATTTACAAACTGTCCTGTTTTTGCATCAATATAATAGTATTCTTGCCCTTTTACGGTTGGCATATACACTAATTTATACGACTCATCCGTATTAGGATTGCCACTTATTGTATAAACTAACTTGGCAGATAACGCCTCTTTAAATGTTGCTGTAGCTTGATTTTTATCTACGGCTGTTGTAGGCTCTGGCCATTCCTTAATTTGATTCGCTACGCGGTAGTACGATTTTAATTGACCATCATTTCCAATAGATACGAATAAGCTATCCCCATTCACAATGAGCCCATTTTTAATTTTAGGGAAATTGATTTGATGAGTCCCCCCCTCTTCATCATAAGTAGGTTCGTCAATTGGTTTTGAATACTCATGTAATGAAGATGGTGCTAATTGTTTAACAGCCTCTGTAGCAAGCATGACCACCTGCTCCTTTGGTAATCTTGGTAATTTTTCTTTGTCATCCTGTGAAGAAGGATTCATGTAATCATAAAAATCAGAGTAATTCAATAATTCGCCTGTATTTTTATTAATTTCTATTGACGAGCCATACGATGAATTGCCTTTCGTGTAAGAATACGAAATCATAATAATGGCATGACCATTCGTCTCCATCTCATAAGCCGAGTCAATATTAAATTTCATACCATCCGGAACATTATTAGCCAACTTTTTAGCAACTTCTTTCGCTTGCTCTAAAGTAATCGGAGTCGCTGGTTTTAAAGGTCCGTTTGCTAACTTCTCCAATTTAGACTGTGTCGGTATGCTTTCAGATAACCCCGACATTGTATACCATTTATTCGAAGTCGCATGAAGACCAATCATCGTTGTAACCGGTTGATACGCTAATTTTGCATATGACTCTCCCGTATTTCGGTCATAATCAATTAAATATTGCAGCTCTAATTGAATATTTTCTTTCAATTTATTGGCTGCTTCAGCTGAAGTAATTAAGTTCGTTTGATCTTCAAATGCTAAACGCTTTGTCCCATTTATTGATTGATAAAAATTCGTAATTTGACCATCCCCTAAAACGCCGACACTCATCGTATTATCATAAATAGGAATACCATTTTCAGTACGAACAAATGAGTAATTATACGTAATTGGATCTGTTAAAACACGGCTCGAATAGTAGCTTGGTTCATTACTTACAAAAATATAGTCATTTCCTTTAACAACTTTTTTCATAAAGTTTTCTGCAATTTTTTGCGCTTCATCACTCGTCACTTTCCCTGGGAACAAGGCATCCTTCATATTGCTCGGTGTGAAATAATAGTTTTCCATTTCTAATTGATCGCCCGCAAAGGTAACACTGCCACTTTCGGATTTATTATTTACCGTTTTATTGAATATTAATTCATAGCGCGTCACATCATCTCCTATATAATGATGGCTCATACTATTCATTTGGAAATCACTATCTTTATACGAACTAAATTTTTCTGGAAGCACCTCTTTTAATCTTTTAATTAATTGCTCTTTCGAAACATCATTTTCATTCAATGCGACTAAAATCGGAATTCGTTCCTCCTGTTGTTGCACGATTGTTGAAGCCTCTGATATAGTAGGCGCTAATAATCCAAATGCTAAAATCGACGAGCCTACTGCTACTGACCATTTTTTCATATTAATTAATCCTCCATTTCATTCCTATTATTATAAGACGAGTTTCACTAAGTAAGAGTTTCAAATATTTAGTAAAAATGTAAAAATAAGAACTTCTACCTACTATTAGTTACTCGACATAATTGCGTCCAGATTTTTTCTGGCTTACTCAGATGCTATTAGATTAAGTTCCTCCTATTCATCCCTGCCGAAGCAAGTCAATGCACGCAGTATCATTGTATTCATAAACTCCTCGTGGTAGAATTTTTTTTAGAGGTGAAATAATTGAGCATTATAACAGCAGGATTATTAATATCTTTTTCAGGGATTGTCGTTGTTTGTTTAGGGCTATTTGACGTTCTTCCAGATGCAGGTAAAACTTTAAACTATGTTTTTATTGGTCTTGGTTGGGTGTTTATCCTTATTGGAATTGTCGTTCGAATTATTGGCATGAAGCTTGAAAAAAAACATACGCGGTAATGTCCTTATTACTATCCTAAAATAAAAAACAGGTGAATTTGGCAATTGTCCAATCCACCTGTTTTTAGTTTGACGAGTTTTATCGCGCTACCATTATAATTTATGGTGTGTTGCATCTTCGTTTATCGATTGAAATTCAGCCATTCGTGCGGTTGCTCGCCAATAATGATATACGAGGCGGTCAATCCACAATAATGCCTCCACTTTTGAAACGGCTAAATCCAATTGCGTTTCGTTGGCTACAGAACGTTCAAAGTATTGATTGCGTTTATTTCGACGCTCTTGTGCCATTTCTTGAGACGTTTGCTCTAATATTAATGAAATATCGAGCAGCTTTTCATCCTGTGAAATTTTATCCTCAATCGTTGTTAAAATTCGCTGCCACTCTTGCATCATTTTTTCTTGTAAATAAATCGCTTCGACTTTTTGCTGTTCTCGTAACACTTTAATTAAACGCGTTAAGTGATCTAACGTATGTAAAATCGAAATGAGCTTTAATCTTTCGCGTTTAGACGTCACGAGAATGCCATCTAAAAACGTCCGCGTAATCGCTATCGCTTCTTCTACTTCTAGCATTTTCTTTTCGTATTCAATCGTCACTTTCTTCATCGTAATTAACTGTTGTAGAGCTTTCGTTAATTCGACTATGATTTCTCGTAACGTTTTAAAGGAGACATCAATCGCGACAGAAGGCATCGCCACTAAACTATCATCTAAATTGCGTGTCAGTGCATTTTCACGTTCTGGTACAATTTTCATTAATAAGTTAGCAAATGGTTGCATCAACGGAATGAAAATAATTGCCCCTACTAAACTAAATAATGTATGGAAAATCGCTAGTCCTAATGTTTGTTCAAATTCCCCTGCAATTAAAATTGTAAACCATTTCGTTGCCTGTAAAAAATACGGGAAAATAAACGTGACAATAACAGCCGTAATAATATTGAATAATAAATGCGTCATGGCTGTCCGTTTTGCTGAAACCGAAGCCCCAATCGCCGCAAATAACGCTGTTGCGGTTGTCCCAATATTTTGTCCAATAACTAAATACGCCGCCTGCTCAAAATCAATGGCACCCGCAAATAACGCTGCCAAAGTTGCCGCCATTGCCGCACTAGAAGCCTGCATAATGACCGTCATCACAATTCCAATAACAATTAATAAAAATAAGGAAATAAAAGAATCAGCTGGAATAGCATCAAATGAAATCAAATCTTGTGCCGCGCCCATCCCTTGCTGCAGCATATCAATCCCTAAAAATAATAGTCCAAACCCTGCGAGTACTCCCCCAAATTTCTTCACATCATTCGGTGCGATTAATGACATAAATACACCAACACCGATAATTGGCAGTGCCATCGTTTGCAAGCTAATTTTAAAGCCGATCAATGAAATAATCCAACCTGTACTTGTACTCCCGATATTGGCCCCAATAATAACACCTATGGATTGCATAAATGTGAGTAAACCCGCACTTACAAAACCAATTGTTAAAAGCGTTGTCGCCGTTGAGGATTGGACAAGCATTGTCATGACTGCCCCTGAAATAACGGCACTAATACGCCCTTTTGTAAATGTATTCAGCCAGCGCTTTAATGCGTCTCCAGCAATTTCCTTTAAGCCATTGGTCAACATGGTCATTCCTAATAAAAAGAGACCAATTCCTCCAAAAATCGTAAGCATCCTATCACCACCATATTTTAATGATTCTTAAATAGTAATCATATCACTATCGAATAGTAATTTTAACAATATTTATAAAATTGGGGATATTCTTTAATTTAGACACAATTTAAGTTATAATGGGAAAAATAAGGAGCCGTAAAGGAGTCGATTAAATGTTCACAGCAATCATAATCGTAGGGATTGTCATGACTGTACCAATCACAGCAATCGTTACCGACCATCAACGAAGACTTGCTAAAATTAAAGCCAATATGATAAAAGATGAGATTGAACTTGAAAAAATAAGACAAAAAAACTTCATTATTGAAACTGAGAAGATGAAGATTGAGTTAGATCAGATGAGACTCGATTTTTCAACAGAAACGAATGATGTAGTGAGACTGAAGAAATTACAGTGATTTTACATAATTAAAAATACAACAAAAGGACTTGCGTTTATGACGATTCATCATAAATGCAAGTCCTTTTCACAAGCTATCATTCATCTATAAAACACAAAAACCCGCCCTGCCTCACAATACTATAAGGTGATTAAGCTTTTTCATGCTAATTTAATACGGAAGTCATTTCACGAATTGATTGAACAATAACATCAGGTCTATCCATGTGTATGGAATGACTGGATCCTTGTGCAATTATCAATTTACCTTTTGAAGTAAGATTAACCTGGTTCCTAACAAGTTCTTGCCACTTTTCTTCAAATAACCTTAGTTCCCACTCTGGTAACCCCTCCATAAGCCCTAACCTAATACAATGCTCTAGATCTCGGCTAAGCACAATTAAAGGGATATCGGGGTATTCTACCAAATTTTTTATAATCTCTCCGTCCCTCTTCCAATTGCTAATTTCTTTGTACATCGCTTTGTATAAAGAAGGATTTATTTGAAAATCTAATAAAAGTTGTTGAATATCATAGGGAAGTCGCTTTTGTTTTTCTGATAAAGCAGGGGTAATAACTTCTTTTAATTCTTCCTTTTCCATTCGAGAATAGGCATGACATTTTTTCATCCAAAATTCATCGGTTGCCCCATCATTTAAAGCGGGTAAATCCAAATCATCTAAAACCTTTAAATCAACGGAAGTCGAATCTACTAATACGATTCCAGCAACCTTTTTAGGGTGAGCTTTCACAAAATGCTGTACACAAAGCCCACCATAAGAATGACCAACTAATAGGATAGGTTCACATAATTTAAGTAAATGAATCATCTCATTTACTTCGTTAACAACTGCTTGTGTATTACGATTTTCATTGTGAATTTCACTTTCACCAAGCCCTGGTCTATGAAACATAATTACTCGATTTGATTTACTTAATGTCTCGGTCACTTCATACCATTCATCAAATGAACACCCCATCCCTGTTAGAGTTATTATTGGTATCCCACTTCCACCTTGTTGAAGTACCTCAATCTTGTTTTGATTTATCATTAAAAAATGGCGCATTTAAATACCCCCTTGTGTAAAGATCAATTAATACTAGGTGCACAAAGTAATACAGCATAAACTCGCTGCCGCTATTTACAAAAAACATCAATAAGCGCTTTCCCCTCATTGATGTTTTAGTGATATACTATTTAATTATTTTTAAGGTTGATAAAAGATAGTTAGTTAATTGATTGTCCAACATTTAAAATTGCGGCATAGTCGGGGTCTTTTTTTGCTCCGATTTCAAATAAATAACTAACTCCTGGCGATACACACCATCGACTAAATAATGATCTAATGTATGGCAATCATATTGAAACGTGCCAAAAGGAAAAGACACACTCTCCCCTTTCACAGCCTCCAATAATCCCGCTACATCATTTGACACCATTTCTAATACTTCTTCTGCTGTTTCCGTAACGACAAAAACGACATTCATTTAATTTCACTCCTATACCCCAATAAATAAAGTTGCTTGTGCAATCGCAATATAAAAGGCAGCGTTTTGAATGGGCGCCTGTTCAGACAGTTCTAAAGTAATACGAAATACATTTTGTTGCTCATCATAAACTGCTAACCATCTTGCAACAACTTGTTCGTCTACTAAGAAATTTGACCACGTTTCCATTTCTTTATCAATTTTCATTTTGAAATTTGGTGTAGAAATAAATAATTCCGGCACACCAATTCGCCAATTTTCATAATTGATAATGTACTTTTCACCTGTCACATGGTCCTTCCCTTCGAACCACACTTTCCCTCGACGGAATATCTTCTTCACTTCAAATAAACAGGACTCATCCAAATTTAATACTTCATATTTCAAAAAATACCGATGATCAAAATAACCATCTAGTAATTTTTTTAACCGATTACTATAAACGCGATGTAGTGACAAAACCGGTTGTCCTTCTTCATTCCATATCGCTTGTGGTGCGGTTGAAGTAATATCCGCTAATGCTTCATAAGTATATTTTTGCATGGATAACCCCTTCTAAATTTCGCTTTTTATGCGGTTCTCAAACGAATAAAGTAAATATTATAACGTACAAACACGTACACCACAACACATGAAGCGATGGCGATTTCGATTCCTGCAAGCCAATTAAATGAAGGAATATCCATAGCATTTGCCGTTGTTACTAAAGCCGTGGCACTAATAACGAGCGGAAATGTAAATGCTGCAAAACTCGGGTAAAAAGGAAGTTGCAATAATTTCGGCAACTGAACGAGTACAACGATATACATTGCCTGGGAAATGATGAGTAAAATAAAGACAAGCCAATTCTCATATGTATCAAATAAATTTAAATAGCCTGCCAAACAAATAGAGCCCGGTGCAGCTAAAAGCGTTAACAATGGTTTGGCTGGCTCCCCTAGTTCATGCTTCAACAAACGTACAAGAATCATTGGAAGCAAGATCATATAATTGATCAACACAATCCAAAAAATCCAATGCGCGAACTGTGGAATTTGAGTACCTGCTGTATTCGGAATAATGCCGAGTCCAACAAAAATAATAAACCAGCTTGGATAAACGTCTTGCAAAGTTAATGTTTTCTTCCAAATAAAGCGATAACCGAAATAACCAACAATCATTAATTGCATCACGACCGCTACATACCAAATGGTTGATGCCATTGGTGCTAACAATGAATAACTTTCCATAATGTTAGCAAAAACCATTGTTCCCATTGGGATTGTCGGCGAGATGGAGGCAATAATTGGATTTTGCATGTCTTTTACAACGGATGGAAAAGCAAATAGAATCTTTGCGAATAATAATATAAATAACGGAAGCCCACATAGAAAAAATAGTGCGCTCATAATGGTCATGTCCATTATGCTATAAAGTTTCGACAATGACACAAGAGCAAGCATAAGCCCGCCTGTGGCGATTGGTAATTTAGATAGAAATGCCATTTTTCAATAAACCTCCTGTAACGTTTCAAAACAACTATATCATATTCAGAAAACGATTTATTCATTTATTTTGATGTTACTCTCTCGTTTCATAGAAAAATAAAGTTCGATTTCTCGTTGCCAAGAAAACGAACTTTACTTTTTAATTAAAACGAACAACCCTCCTGACCACAAGTAAAGTCATTGCCGATTACTTCTAACCTTTTGTTTGCCACTTGCTGTGCTTGCAATAACGTTTTTGTGAAAATTTCGATGGGCTCGACACCCTTAATGCCATATTGATCTTCAAAAACGAAAAAAGGGACGCTCGTTATTTGAAGTTGTTGCGCATCATAACGGTCATTTGCTAGTTGTTCTGAAAATTGATTCGAATGTAAAACTTCAATCGCTTGCTTTCTTGGAATATTTACTTCATCACAAACGGCCAATAATTGCGCTTCATCATTTAAATTAATCCCTTTTGTAAAATACGTTTCCATCATCGTATCTACAAATTGCGCTTCCTTGCCAAGCGTTTTAGCTAATTTACTAAGGCGATGCGCATTTTCCGTATTAGCTAGTTGAATCGCATCAAAATTAAATGTTAGTCCCACCTCGTCAGCATGGGTCTGAATAGACTCTGTTAATTGCTTTATTTTTTCTTTGGATTGTCCTTTATGAATTAAATCATCATAAAAAGGGCGGGCTTCTAACTTGGAAGCTCCCGGATCTAGTTGATAAGCTTTATATTCAATTTCTACTTCATCTTCTAAATTTAATTGCTGGATTGCTTGCTGTAATCTTGTTTTTGCAATATAACAAAATGGACAAGCAAAATCCGAGAATAATTCAATTTTCATCATTTTGTCCCCTCTCATATACCCTATAACGTATATTTTACATCGAATTGATTTGAAAACAAACTAAAAAGGTATTTTGACACGTCGCCAAAATACCTCTCCGATAGATTTATTCTAATTATACAGACTGAATCGTTGCGAAAAACTCTTGATAAAGTCCTTTTAAAATCTGGTTTTCAAATTCAGATCGCACACCGAATACTAAGCTTACTTCCGATGAACCTTGATTAATCATTTCGATATTAGCTCCAGTTGATGAAATAGCCGACGCTGCACGTGCTGCAAGACCCGTATTATGACGCATTCCTTCGCCCACAATAACAATCATCGATAAATCATGGCTAAAATGAACATCATCCGCGCATAGCTCATTTTTTACGCGCTGTATAATACGCGCTTCTTTTTCCGCACATAATTGGTCAGAACGAATAATAACTGAAATATCATCTAATCCTGATGGCGTATGTTCATACGAAATATTTTCTTCTTCAATAATTTGTAGCAACTTGCGACCAAAGCCAACTTCACGGTTCATTAAATATTTAGACACGTATAAAATTGCAAATCCACCATCTGCTGAGATTCCCGTTACTGGATGATTTGATAGTTGACGAGTCGGTAAAATAAGCGTTCCTGGTGCGCTCGGATTGTTTGTATTTTTAATATTAACTGGAATTCCTTGCTTATATACTGGCATTAACGCTTCATCATGGAACACGGAGAAACCAGCATAAGAAAGTTCACGCATTTCACGGTACGTAATTTCTTTTATATCAACAGGATCATTGACAATTTTAGGGTTCGCTGCAAATACACAGTCAACATCTGTAAAGTTTTCATAAAGATCCGCGCCTACTGCTGATGCTAAAATGGAGCCTGTAATATCAGAGCCTCCGCGGTCAAACGTACGCAAAACTCCTTCTTTTGTATAACCAAAGAAGCCTGGGAAAATAATAATTTCTTTTTCATTTTTTAATTCGCTTAAATTCACATACGCTTCACGTAACGCATATGTGCGCTCTGGACGATCATTCACAATGAGTCTATCTTTTGGACTCACATATTTTGCAGGCATGCCAATAGCAGTAAAGTAGCTAGCAATAAGTTTGGCATTATTGTCCTCGCCACTTGCTTTAATGTTATCAATAAATAATTCCGTATTAGAACGATCCGCTGCCACACGCTCACGTAAATCTTCGGTAATGATTCCTGTCATTGTTAAATCAAGACCAAGATCATCTGTAATCGCTTGATAACGTGCTACCACTGCTTGAATTTTTTCTTCGACATTTCCATTAGCTAACGCCGTATCCGCTAATTCAATTAATAGATCCGTTACTTTAATATCATCACCTGAACGCTTTCCTGGTGCAGAAACCGCAACAATCTTTCTTTCAGGATTGGATTTCACAATATTTGCTACTTTTTTGATTTGTTCTGCACTCGCAACTGAAGTCCCGCCAAATTTACATACAATCATCTCATCATATCCTTACTTTCAAATTAATATTTGTACTTACCGAAAAAACATTTGATTTTACCCAGTGTACAAATTCTCACTAATTACGTCAAGACTATTCTGTGAACTCAATATTCAACCTACTCCAAATATGAATACTTTTCGAATTTGTCAGTCTATTATATGTAATTACATAGGGAATGTCTAAATATTTATGAAAATAAGCGGCATTTTGCGTAAACTTAGCAAGACAGGACCTAAACGACATAATCTATACCCGTTTCCTTAAGATTCTATTTCATATTTGAAAATTTAATCATTTAAACTTAAAAAAACATGCCCTTTTTTGAGCATGTTTCATACAATTTGAATGTTGTCGATTTCGGTATCATAAAGTGGAGAGGCTTCGAGTCATTCTACCTATCCTTATATAGTTCCATGGGTAATGATCGGGTGAAGATTTCCACCTATCGCAAATGACACTCTACCTGTTTCTTCAGATACGACAAGGACAAGAGCATCACTTTGTTCAGATAAACCTAAAGCCGCGCGATGTCGTGTACCCAATTTTTTCTCACCTATATATCGGTCTGATAACGGGAGTACATTTGCCGCAGAAACAATTTGATTTTGACAGACTAGCACAGCCCCATCATGAAGTGGATTCCCTGGAAAGAAAATGGATTCTAACAAAGAGTGGGTTAATTCTGCACCAATTGGAATACCTGGTTTCATCAAAGAATGAAGAGAATCCTCCCGCTGAATGACAATTAAACCTCCATGCTTCAACTTGGACATATTTTGTACGCAAGCTGACAATTCCGAGTACTTATCTGTAAATGGAGACAAGTAACAATTCAAATAAAAGGTAGCGGCTTTCATTTCAATCGATAAAAAGTCTTCTTTAATCTTCTCGAAATTCCCGAGTAAACAATAATTTTCATTCCCCATTGCTGCTACATTATTTTGTAGTGCAGTTATAACATGGTGAATATCTTCTTTTATCGTCTGCTCCATCGGCGAAAAATCACAACCCCCATTATCCACGAAGACACATCTCCCTTTTTAATTCACTTACATTATTTAATGTGCCTAAAGTTTGTCCATATAGGAATTATTTATTCCAATTCAATTGTTAAAAAATCGACAATCGCTATCGCTTCCCTATGGTCTGGTTGATTGACAAGTAGTATCTGCGATTCTTCCAACCATTTCGGATTTTGGCTTATTTCTTTAATTGCTGTTTCAACCCCTAGCTTTTCATGCGGCTTCCAATTCGTCACAAAGCGATTTTCCCACTCTTCCTCAGACACATTCATATAGTTCGCAATTTCTATTAAAGTATAAAAATGAGTTAGCGTTTTACTATGTGTTTTTGCATGTTTTGTATAGCGCATTAACACTTGTCCTGCAAATTCATAGTCGTCCATTTGGCTATTGTATGCTTCATATACTAATGCAAAAATAAGCTTACTGACACCTTCGAATGTCGTGCCTGTAATCGTATCTTCATGCAATTCAATATCCAATTGACCTTTTTCTGCACAAAGTAGCGGTGCATGATTGCCCCCTACAACACCCTCCACTCCATGCGTTAAAAACCATAGGCGAATTTCTTCACGCTCAGGTTCTAAAAAATTCATCGCCGCAAGTTTGCCCCAGTCTGATGTGTGTTGCGCAATTCCCCAAACATCATCATTGATATTGCGGCAACCATTTGTCAGCGCGAATAACGCTACACCAGTGAATTCTTCATGCAAAGCAATACTTTTTAGGCGTTCCTTTACATTTTCGCAATTCGTCATACCGAGTACAAGTAACGCAAATTTCACGACTTCTCGATGTGCCGCATGTTCAAGTAACCAAATCGCTTCTTTTTGAATAAGGGCTTCATCCTCCTCCACTTCGAGAAACAGCGCTACAAATTCATGGAAATAGCTGATGACTTTTTCATCCTGAATTTTTTCATACGTTGCTTTACGTGTTGCATCTGATGGATTGTCAACTTGCTGTAAAAATAGTTTGATTAACTTTTTGGTATACGTCGGCAATACAGACTCATTCACAAGCTGATCCGAAAAACCATGAGCAAATTTCATTTGACCTTCATCATACAAATAAACATCATCTGGTAATTCTTTATTGGCTAGCTTTTCATGCTCGTGAAATTGTTGCTCAAGAAACGGAACGAGCCTCTCTTTATTTTTCCAAGGGAGCATTTCAAGCGACATGCTATCTGTTAGCAATTTTTGACCGTCTACCTTCACCGTAATATGAAATTTTATAAAGCCGCCTATTTTCACATGAACTTTATGCTTTTTACCACTTTTTCCAATAAAGGTTCCACTTAATTTTGAATAAGGGAAAATATGAGACCAAATCGATTTACGAACATTTTGTGCAAGTATTTCGCCATCCACCTTTAATGTTTCTTCCAGCATTTTGTTCATTATCTCAATTGTATGTCCTTCAAAATGAAGCACCCACTGTTTTTCAACTTCCTTGGCTACATCATTCGTTGTGTTGCGCATTTCTCGTTTAAAATCTTCTTTAAAGCCCATGTTGTTGCTCCTCTCGTGCTGCATCTGTTATTTATCATAACAAGCTTTTTTAATCCTGTGTGAAATACTGGTAAAAAAACAAAATAACTGGATAAGTCACCCTTTTAAGAAACAACATGTATAGTTCTAAGCCAAAAACTGTAATAGAGAGCAAAAATCAAATAAACAAGCTAGGTACTTACTACTTAGCTTGTTTATTTGACTGATTATTAGATAGTATTCTTAAGTTATCTTGATTAAAAAGACACCGGCAATCATAATAATTAAACCAAATACTTGTATTGGTTTAATTTGATTTTTTAAAGAATGAAACAATCCGAATTTCTCTACTAACAGGCTACCGGTAATTTGACCGAATAAAGCAAGAATTACCGTTTGTCCGTTTCCGATTTGATTAACGAGAAACACATTTATTAGAACATAAGCTCCCCCTAATATACCGCCAATCCATACCCACCAAGGAGCTGAGTACTTAAAAGGCTCTTTAATACTCATGTAAGAACGATCCATTATCCCCACAATCACAATTAAAGTAATAGTACCTACAAAGAACGAAACAAGGGCAGCATGTGAAGTAGAATGAAGAACTTTTCCTAATTGACCATTGATCGCAATTTGTATAGCCATTAACATTCCTGCCATTACGCCTACTACACGCCAAATCCATTGATTTAACATGTTTTCCTTATTTATTTTAGAAGGTTGCTGTACATTTTTTGTTTCTTTTAAAGCTACAGCTAGAAAAACACCTAGTAAGACTAGTACAATACCGAGGAATCTGTTCCATCCGAAAGAATAGTGTATGGAGTTAAACCAACCGAAATTATCTATTAACATACTCATCAAAGTCATTCCTAAAATTGGCATAATCGCCGTTTGCACACTTCCTAATTTAGGAAACAAAAGTATGTTGATTGTTACCGCAATTGCACCACAAATTCCCCCAAGCCATATAAAAAACGGTTGACTCAAAAATACGTCTAATGGAATACGTAATGGCGCCCCACTCATGACTAGTGTAACTGTTAAGAAAATTAGCCCTACCGCGAATGAGATCATGGAAGCTAAAAAAGGGGAAATCACGAATCTTCTTAATTGAGCATTAATGGCTGTTTGCATAGCAAGAATGACGCCGATACTTACCCCTAGAAGTATCGCAAACATAAAATTTCACCCCAAACTTTATTAACTATAAGTTTACTTTAAGAAGGCACTATACTCTTTTCCATTTAAAGTTCAAAACCACATATCCATTAATTCCTGTCGTCTTATATAAGGTTCTTTCGATATTTTCTTCATGTGTCCTCCTAACTGTACTATTCACTACGACTGAAATTTATTCAATCGCACTGAACTCAATTTAGTTTAGTATCGTAGAAAAAAGTGCATCATAAAATTTTACATATGAATTGCATTTTAGTTGTTCCTGTTCTTTTTTAATAACTAATCGCTTTTCCGCCATTATTAATAAAAATCCCCTAAAGAATAGGCTAATTCGCATCTATCCTTTAGGGGTAAGTAAAAAAACTATTCTGTTCGCGTTTGCACGACTACTTTCCCGTTATGTTTCCCTTCGATTACTGCATCAAAAGCATTTCCCGCATGCTCTATTGAATACGTATAGCCAACAACTGGCTGAAGCTGCTTTGACTCTAGTAACGCCGCAACCCCTTTAATTAATGCTTGATGCTCCTCGCTCGTTGTATTAAACAGTACCATGCCACGCACATCGCACTCTTTTTGCATGATGAGGCGCGGATTGATTGTTATCTCCCCACGATTCCCAACAACAACTATTACTCCATATTTGGCAACAAGTTGTAAGTCTGTTTGTAAATTGACATTGGCTAAAAACTCGATTATCACATCTGGTCCTTTATCATTTGTAACTGCAAGCACTTCACTCATATTTTCTTCTGTCAGATGATCGAATACAAAATCTGCACCAGCTTCTTTCACAAGTGCCTTTCCTTCATCACGACTTGCTGTGCCAATAACCGTTGCACCAATTGCCTTTGCAATTTGAATGGCTTGTAATCCAACTGCACCACTTGCACCATGAATGAAAATCGTTTGACCCGCTGTAAGTTTTGCTTTTTGCACAACCGCTCGATAAGCAGTTAGTGCCGGAATTCCGAGTGCCGCGCCTTGCTCAAAGCTAATATGCTCGGGCAATGGATACACGAATGCTGCATCACATACAATCTCCTCTGCGAACGTCCCTGAAGTCATCCCGCTCGGCAGGCTCGCGATAAATACGCGGTCTCCGATTTTGACATGGGTTACATCTGCTCCGACCTGTTCAACAATTCCTGCACCATCTAAGCCCGGTGTATAGGGTAGCGTTGGTTTGATCGCATACGTTCCTGTCGATGTATACACATCACTTGGATTAACACCAGCCGCATAAACATTTACCTGTACTTGTGTTGATGAAATTTCAGGTAATACGACTTGTGCCATTTGTAAATTTTCAGCCGTTCCAAAATTACGAATTTGAATTGCTTGCACTTTACTCACCCCTTGTATGTAATGATTTAACGATAATCAAAATATGGCATTTTGTATAGTGCCAACTTTCAGTAAATTTGTCCCACTCAGTTATTAGCTCTTTTTTTCCACTATAATGTGAGGAGTAATAAACATAAAGCTCAATGGTAACGTTTTTATATTATTCGGAAATAACAAACAAATTGACTTGAAGCAAATTTTCTTATATTGTAAGGTTTATTTCATACAATGAATTTGATTCGATCATAATTGATATATGATAGGTAAATTGAACCTCCTTCTAATAGAAAGAATGTTTTTTCGTACCCATCCTGCAAAATTTTCTCGATAAAAAATGCACTTTTGCATATACGGTGCCTCTTCTTATTGTCTGTAGAAGAGGCCTTTATTTGTATAGCAATTGATGCACACTACTTAAAGGAGGAAAATATGCAAAAAGGAAATCCATGGGCGTTATTGCCATTTGTAGTATTTTTAATTTTGTTTATCGGCTCAGGAATGGTGTTAAATGATTTTTATGCATTTCCCGTAATCGTTGCCATTTCCATTGCGAGCGCAGTTGCTATTTTGATGAACCGCAAAGAAACGATGACGAAAAAAATTGAAGTCTTTACGACTGGTGCTGGTCATTCGAACATCATGTTAATGGTACTTATTTTCTTACTTGCTGGCGCATTTTCAGAAACCGCAAAAGGAATGGGTGCGATTGAATCTACCGTAAACTTTGCACTCTCTATTTTGCCACAAAACTTATTAGTGATTGGCTTATTCGTTATTGCCTGTTTTATCTCATTAGCAATGGGTACTTCAGTTGGAACGATCGTTGCCCTTGCCCCAATTGGTTTAGGGATTGGCGAACAAACGGATCTTTCACTACCACTGTTAATGGCTACCGTAATTGGTGGTGCGATGTTTGGTGATAATTTATCGTTTATTTCGGATACAACCATTGCATCTGTACGCTCACAAGGTGCGGAAATGAAGGACAAATTTAAAGTGAACTTTTGGATTGTGTTACCCGCAGCAATTGGTACATGTGTACTTTTAGCCCTTTTGACGCTGAATTCCACAGCCGAAGTAACACATGCTAGCTTTGAATGGTACAAAATGATTCCTTATTTATTCGTCATTATTTTTGCTTTAATTGGTGTAAATGTCTTTACAGTATTAGCAAGTGGAATCGCCCTCGCTGGAATCATTGGCTTTATGGATGGTAGTTATGAGGTGATGACCTTTATTGGCGCAATTGGTGACGGAATGAGCAATATGTTTGAAATGGCGTTTTTAGCGATGTTAATTGCGGGTATGGTCGAGATTATTAAACATAATGGCGGCATTGATTTTATCGTGCATATCGCAACAAGGAAAATTAAATCACAAAAGGATGCCCAATTTGCCATGGCGGGCTTAGTTAGTTTAACTGACCTTTCAACAGCTAATAATACAATTGCGATTATGGTTGCTGGACCGTTAGCTAAAAAAATTGCCGATCAATACGAAATTGAGCCACGTAAATCAGCAAGTATCCTCGACATTTTTTCATGCGCCGTTCAAGGTATGATTCCATACGGTGCACAATTTTTAGCAGCTGCTAGTGTCGCTGGAATTTCACCTATTTTAATCATGCAATATTCGTATTACTCCATTTTAGTTGGTGTGTGCGGAGTCATTGCCATCCTCATTGGCTATCCGAAAGCTAAAAATAAACGTATCCAAAAAACGTAAATGTGTTATTCGCATTTACGTTTTTTTTGGTCTCGATTTCTCTACCGTTGATTTTAATACCTTTACTCCACAAGTTTGCACATCAATCAATGCATCTTTTCGCACTTGATATTAGAATTTTTTATATATTCTGTGTTATCTTTAAATATGACAGTAATATTTCATACATCTTAGGAAAATGCGGAGGTTTAAAACATGACCGACAAAGTTCGATTACGTCCTTTAGAAAGAGAAGATTTGAAATTTGTCCATTCACTCAACAATAATGCACTCGTTATGTCCTATTGGTTTGAAGAGCCTTACGAAGCGTTTGTTGAATTGCAAGATTTATACGATAAGCATATTCATGCTCAGGGAGAACGCCGATTCATTGTGGAAAAGAACGGGGAAATGCTCGGATTAGTCGAGTTAATTGAAATCGACTATATTCATCGTAGAACTGAATTTCAAATTATTATTGATCCAAGGTTTCAAGGGCAAGGTTACGCAAAAATCGCAACCAATTTAGCAATGGATTATGCCTTCCTTGTTTTAAACATGCACAAGCTTTACTTAATTGTCGCTAAAAGTAATGAGGTAGCCATTCACGTATATAAAAAAGCTGGTTTCCAAGTTGAGGCAGAATTAAAAAATGAATTTTTTGTTGAAGGACAATATCGTGATATTATAAGAATGTGTATTTTCCAAGAAGAGTATATAAATAAAAGAAAATAATTATGTAGGGCTTCATGTCGTAATATGGTACCTGTAGTTAGGACTCTTGAAAAAGAGTGTGCTAATCACAGGTATTTTTTATATACGCCATTTTACCATATTGAAAAGAACGTGTGATTTTTTGGCCATCTAAACAAAATGTAGACGATACCGCTCCTAGCTCGATTCGATCGGAACTACTCGAAAGCTGCATACAATGATTTCCCCCCAGGGTTTGTCCCTGTAAGCGACAACCTTTGCATGGTCATTGACGGTATGAATCAGGCGGATATCATGCAACGTTTGAATATCATAAGGTGAGACGAGTTCCAGCTCACTGTACCCAATTGCTTCCTCATACGTTTTCACATGGATTCCCTTCTTTCTTTAAGGGCAAGGTCTATTTTTGACCATTAACTTCTTTTTTTAGTCGCCCTGAAATAAAGTTATATATTGATAGTTATGATAAACTTACCCACGAACTAACGATACCTTCCCTATAAAGGATTGGCAAGAGGCATTACTATTTGATTATTAACAACTAGTTGATTCAACACACCATACATCTCTAAAAAAATAGTGGCAGTCAGATTATCCAACTACCACCATTTCATCATTCTTTCAATTAAACTTACTTTATATCTTGAAGGGTAACTTCGTATATAGCGCTAATATCCAACTCATTTGGTACCAAAGCATAATAATTTTGATCATTATCTAATATAAATTGAACTAATTTCGTTTCTGTATCCCAATAATTTTTTAAATACGAATCGTAATCTTCCAAATCTTCTTTATAGTCCAATTGCAGTATGCAGCCTTTTTCAACCATGGCAAAAACAATTAAACTTCCTAAAAGATTTTTCCCTTCGTTTTCTTCTTCGTATTCTTCTAACAAGAACCAAATTTGCCCTAATCCCATCGTTTTTTTGTATTTTTCATAAAAACTACGATTATCCAGCTCGTTATAATCATGGATCAATTCATTGACAAATGCGTGCCACCTTGGTGGAATCACCTTTTCCAATGCCGGATTCTTTTCAATTCCTTCTATGATGTCAAGCTCCTCAATCTCTTGTTCATTGTCGTAGTCACTTAGAGAAATTGGCTTGAATTTCATTGAATTTTTGTAATGCGCCAAATCATATGGATAATGATTGTTATTTACTAGGCTTGTATCATCAAGCGCAAGAATCTTTGCTAGTGCAGCCGTTTCAAAGCTCCAATACCCTACATATCCAGGCTCTTTATGTGAATTCTTCCATTCATAATCATAATGACCTTTAAACCATTCTTTCTCCATATACGTTTGTAACCTTTTAGATGCTTCTCTCTTATCCGTTTGCGCAAGATCTATAATTTCCCTTGTTTTTGCGTATGGATTTTTTTTATCATACTGATTGCTGATTTTCGGATATCCGATGTCACTAGAACATAGTAAAAAATCAATCACTGCATCATTTATTTCCTTTTTCTCAACTACCTTACTTAATCTTTCTATATTCTTTTTATCTGTTTCTAGTAAGATGCCTAGGGAAATTGTCCACAGAATATTAATATAACCTGCTTCTTTTTTTCCTGTCTGCTCTAAATTATCGATGGCATTATGATAATCTTCTTCGATTGTACTAATGTCATCCCCTAAAGAATATTTTGCACTAATATCATTTATCTCATGTATAAAATTTGATAAATAGGTTTCTTCTATAATACTTTTATTATCATTAGGATATCTTTTGACACCGTTTTTTTCATCCTCTTCTAAACTTTCAATATCCTCCCTATTTTCTCTAATAAACTTTTTGTGATATTCTAGTCCTTTTCTACATTTTTCTTCTATACATAAACGGTCTCTCATTATATTTGATTCCTCCTAGCGTTTGATTTAAGGCCATTCTCCAATTATGTCACCGTCTTTATCTATCCTAAATGTTCTGACATTCCCATTACTATCAACTTTTGATAATACTCTTTCCACTTTGCCTTTTCTTAATAATCTTTCTATCTCCCCTGCTAATTCTTCATCTCCATCCACAGCTTTCAATATTCTACTTTTTCCAGTTTCCGAACCTTTCAACCAATTATCAGACATTTGTGGTCCATCTTTAGGCGTCTTACTTAATTGTGAACTGCCAAACTTCGCCTCATCAATAACATACTTGATACTTGAATCCTTATTCGCATTTTCGTATAATCCGTCAATCCCTTTTACTATTTTATCATTTATGCTTGATGGTGCCCCCCTACCTATTGGTTGTAAGTCATACCCAGCTTCTTTTAAACTTTTATTGTTTAATAAATTATCACTTGATATGATTTCACCAAAATTCCCCTTTTGTTTATTTGTAGCTGTTTTCGCATCAAAGTCAGCCACATTAGTTTTTTTACTACCATTACCCGTACCCTTAGTCTCGATCTGCTTTTTATCTGGCTCTTTATTTTTTGGCGGTTTTGACTCTGGCGTTTTCCCATCTAAAGACTTGGCTACCGATGTCGAATTTTTTGTTGTATTCTTGCTGCCAGCGACGATGCCAGATGCAAATTTACCGCCACGTACAGCTGCTTTTACCTGCTGATCGGTTTTTGTGACAGATTATTCTTGAGATTACGAGCTTTTGTATAAACTTTGCCAAGATTCTTTGTCTCTTTTTTGATTTTTATTTTCGCTGATTTTGCTATATTTCCGACACTTGACTACAGGTGGAATCATGCCCATAACATCGAGACCTTGTTCAAAGTCATCATCGTCTCCAGTGAATGGCGAAATGGAAACTCTGGGAGGTCTCTGTAAAATGCACTATGTTCCTCGACTGTATACGATGTTACAAGAGAAAATTACACAGCTACCTCTTTCTTTTGTGACTCATCAGAATATTTAGTCTGTTTTATATTACGTCATTGTATCTTCCTTAGGTACTTTTAATCCTTTATAAAGTAAAAGCCAGCATCCACGATTAATGAATACTGGCGCTAACATCGGCGGCATGCCGCAAACTTTTCCATTCATTCGCCGATGCATGGTTTAAAGTAGGAAAGTAAAACATATATCATACATTTCCGAGCTGTTTCTAAGTCGGGGGAATTTTCTGAAATCATTTTTAACTCCTCTTTTGAAAGAAGCCTTTGAATCAATTAAAGAGAAATGTTATGCTTTTTCATGAGAGATGCCTTTTTTCTAAATGTTGGTCTGGTCACTTACATTTTAGCAAGAAGCATCCCTTTTTGTATTTATTTTTTGGTAGAAACTAGATAATCAACATACCTATAATTTTATTCCACTCACTATATTATAAAGTGCTTCATAGGTAACTAGAATCATTGTGCAATCATATTGTTGAGGGATTAATATGAATAAGCACAAAAGTTTGGATAAAACACCTGAATTTATCCTTCAATTATTATTTTCAAATTCCTTCATTTTTTCAATTTTAACTCTATCACTTTCATCTTGTGGGAAATTATTCAGATACTTACTTTCCCAATATTCCAGCCTATCTGAAGGACCAAATTTTGATTCTCTCCATTTTGTGTAATCATATTCTATATTTAACTTTCCTTCAGATGTAAGTTTCATAGTTATTGAAAACCAAGGTTCTTGATCATTTTCTAAAAACATATCTTTCAGATTATTTGTTATTTCCAACAAACTCCTCATTGATTTATTATATTTCTCTGAATTAATATTATATTTTTTTAAAATATCTCGACAATAAACATAATCATGCTTATTTATTGGTTTGAAAAAAAAGAAAACTCCTCCTTCTCCATTTTCTACCTCACCATTAAAATAAAAATCTTCCCACTCTTCTGGTATCAATTCATTTATTGTCATTGCTATTTCTCTATATAAACCATTCATCTGCTCTTCCATCCTACTAACCTCCCGATTGATTGTGTATTGTTCTAGTGACCTCTTTTTTACTGCCTATTTGGTAAGTTACTTCGAATGTATCTGGCCGCATTGAATCCCCAGAATATACTGGATTAATTTGTACAGTAACTTTTTTCGGAGGTGTTTCTTTCAATGCATTAGCCCATTCAGTCTCCATATTGAACCATTCACCGCCTGAGCGATTAATCTGACTATTTTGCGGAACTAGGTTATCAATATCCTTTGGTCCTTTAAACTGTGCTCCTATTAAGTGTCCACCATCGTCATCAGGTAATCGGTCATTCCCACCTACCGTTCTTTGTGCGTATGTGTTTCTTTCTGCTGTACCTAACACAAGCGTTCCTTCACAGTCGGTAATACGTCCATTGCTATCTGTACGATAAGTATAACCATCTGGTGACTTGTATTCTACATTTGGTTTTAAAGCTTTTTTTCTATCATTCTTCGTAAAATGCTCACCATAACTCACCTTTACATGTGATGGTGCTCCAACTTTATCCGTACCCTTAGTCTCAATCTGCTTTTTATCTGGCTCTTTATTTTTTGGCGGTTTTGACTCTGGCGTTTTCCCATCTAAAGACTTAGCTACCGATGTCGAATTTTTTGTTGTATTCTTGCTGCCAGTGACGATGCCAGATGCAAGTCTACTGCCACGTACAGCTCCTTTGACTAAACCTCCACCAAATACAGCCGCAACTCCTACGCCACGTTCCCAGGTTTCTAGCTTGCGATTTGTAAACATTTCTTTTCCGGTGGCAATCTCAATTCCTGCTTTTATATTGCCGACTACCGGAACAAAGTCCAAAATTGCCGAAGCAGCACTCTTATAGCCGCCTTCTTTAAAGGCAGTATAGGTGTGAGCAACTTTCCCCGCCACTTTTGTCATGACCTTTTTCGTGTCTTTAACCGCTGCTTTTACCTGCTTACCAGCTTTTTTGACTGCTTTCTTCGTCTTTTGAACGGCTTTTTTCGTTGCCAGTACACTCTTCTTCGCCACTTTCTTAACCTGTTTGACTATTTTACTTTTGGACAGGTTATTGGCGGTCTTCCGAGCTTTCGTATACACTTTGCCGAGCTTTTTCTTCGCCTGTTTTGCCTTCTTTTTTACTTTCTTTTTGGCGGAACTTGCTGCTTTTTTGGCTTTTTTCGCTGTCGATTTGACTGCCTTTTTTGCTTTTTTTGCCGTTGACTTGGCGACACTTTTGGCTTTTTTGGCTGTCGACTTCGCTGCATTTCCTGCCTTTTTCGCTGTGGATTTGACCGCTTTCTTTGCTTTCTTCGCTACATCTCCGACACTTGGGATACTTCCGAGAAAACTGGCTGCCTTACCTAAAAATCCTTTGCTTTTTCCCTTCTTCGCCATTAAGCACCACCCCCTGCGAGAGGGATCATGCCTATAACGTCAAGGCCTTGTTCGAAGTCGTCATCATTATCATCATCGTCGTCTTCAGAGGATGTCGAGATGGAAACAGGGGCTTTTATAGAGCCGTCCATTTCTACAATTTGACCTTGGATATCCGTAATACCATCAAGGACGAGACTGCTCATTCCACACGTAAATCGGATGGATTCGCCCGCGCTCATGGTGATCGTTTTTCCTGAGAACGTGATGTCGTCATTGGCTTTAAGGACGATTGAGTGATTGCTGTGTACTTCAATGCCCGTCTCTTGATGTATTTTGAGGAAGGTTCCCCCTTCCTTGGCGATCACAACTACCGATTGGGGATCGAACTTGAATTCTTTACCGCGAGATGTGCCCCAATAGGCCGTTTTTGGGTCGGCGGTTTTCGGATTGGTATCTCCGCCTTTTCGGATACTGCGGCGGACAATCGCGGTTTCCTCTCGATGATTTGGAAACGCGAGCTGAACGGTATCGTCGATTTCTGGTGGACAATAAAAACCGCTATGCCCCTCTGCCGTATACAAAGTCGCCAGTGGGAACCAAGTGGCTTCTTCCTTCTTTTGGCTTTCATCGATGGCAAGGTGCAGGCGTACCTTGTCCTGCTTAACCTCTAATACTTTACCATCAAGGGATGCGCCTGGCAGTAAAGGAGCATTCAGTCGACCTTGCCGAATTCCAGCTTCCGTCACTAAATGGTACTCGTAGGTAAGAACGCCCTGTTTCATACAAGCTACTGTTTTGGCTACAATGAGCTCCTTGTTTTGTATACGAACACGATCCCCTACTACGAGTGGCTTTTTCGCTTCGATGATATACGTCACGCCATCTTTTTCTTCCATCGGGTGTTCTAAATCATTGTGTACATTATGTAAATAAAGAAAGTCTGGTCTAATAATCTCAACTTTTGTAGGAAATATAGGGATATTACCACACATAGGATTTGTATGTATAAGATATTATCTAAATAAATTGTACATACATAAAAGTATTAACCTCAATAGAAAATTTCTCTATCGAGGTTATAAACGTTATCCATTTAAAAAATGAGGTAAATTTTTTATCCATTCTTCAAAGCTTGTATTATACTCTTCAACACCAAAATCTTCACTATAATAGTAGTAATATACAGGCGATTTTGGACTGTGTTTCGCACTAATACAAAAATAATCACCGTTACCAATGTCTAGGAATGGAATCAAATTTGCATCCCACCTGCCATTATTTATCTCATAATCATAAACAAACGTTATTAAATCATTACCATTATTTTTCCCTGTTGATACATTTAGAATGCCTGGCAACACATATTTTGACATTGCTATAAAAAAACTTTTAAACTCATCACTAAATTTACAATGGAATTTATTCTCGATTTGGATAGGCTACACTTAGTTGGACAGTTTTTATAGAGGATGAGCAACAATTACTAAGCCCTTCAACGAAGAAGAGCTTTATATGGAGCAATGGGCATGATAGCCTCGTTTGACTAAGCCAGCCCTGTTTAGCTGGATACTTGGCGCAATGAATCATGCCCATAGAGGCTCCATGTCAAGCAACCTGTCCGTCCCTTATGCTTTAAAGGATCCTTTAAAAAGTTGTCCAAAAATGTTACCACTCCATTTATTAATTTAGATAGATTTTTTTTCCTTAAATCCTATACCTATTATTTCATTAATTTTTGATAGCTGGTTAAAGGGGGCGTTACTACAACTGCATTAAACTTATGAGTTTGTTCTGGTCCGTTAATTGATTCATAAGTATTCCCCCGATTAACCTTATTGTTTTTTACCAATTATCAATTCCTTCTTGAAATATGTCTATTAAATAGTCATCAAATGTATTATATCTTGGGTGTAAATCTATCCCTCCCCTTTCCAAACTAAATATTCTGTCATCATTAATATCTGCACAATACATACATCTAGCAAATTCTCCCGAACCATATTTTTTTATAAAATTGCGATAACTTAGAGGGAATTTAACTCTAAGTTTTTCTTCAGCCTTATTAATATATTCTTCTGATATTTCTCCAAAAAAATCATCTTCTTCACCATAATTTTCGATCATCTTAATAATTCTTTCATCCATAAATTAACTCACTCCTATTATTCTCTAGCACGCATTTTCCAATAGTTACTTCTAAAGTTATTATACATTTTTTCAAGTTCTGGATCATTCCTGAAACTATTTCCATTTCCAACCAAACCATGTAGCGTGGAATCGTATTTATCATGAGTTAACTCCGCAATTTCAACCATCCCACCAGGTTCTTTTTGAATTAAATGGTGTAATTCAACTTTACTACCCCCCACCCTTTACAATATATGGAGAATTACCCTTTTTCATTAATTCTCTATTCGACTTTCCTAGTGCCTTCGGATTATTAGGTACATAATTTTTATCCATCTTAATTTGGTAAACTCTTCTGGATACATCTACTTCCTTTCCACTAACTTTAACTGTTCCTTTTACTTCTACAGCGGTATACTTGTCAGCTAGCCAATCTAATTCAATTTGTTCGGAAGATAATTTTCTGGATTTAAGCCCCGTACCTTTACCCGTACCCTTAGTCTGCTCCTTCGATTTCGCAGGTGATAACGTTGTTGCACTTGCTTGCTGCTCTGCCAATGATGGTGCTTGCTGCTTTGTCGGATTCTTTGGTGTAGGCGAATCGGCCAGATTTACTGTTTTATTTTTTGCTTTGCTACTTGATATAGCCCCTGAAACAGCCTTTGCACCTAGCTTTGCACCATGTTTTACACCTTTTACTAAAAATCCACCCGCAACTGCGAGGAATGATGCTCCACGTTCCCAGCTTTCCAGTTTCTTTCCGGTAATTGGATCTCTTCTAATCGCCGCTTCAACCAATGCCTTAATGTGATGATTTTACTAAATTAAAATAGGAGAGCACAAATGAAGAACCGCTTCATTTGTGCTCATGTTTTATTTTTAATTTATACTGTTAGATTTCTATTTAACTAGAATACAACTGCAGAACATAAGCAAATTAGCTAACACAGCTTTCAATAAACTTATGTAATTCATGACATGTCTGAATTGGTGTTAACATTCCATTTGAATAATTCAATTACTTTTGAAAAACTTGAGATATTTCACTCTATTCGGACTATCAAAACATCTTCCTTCTGATTTATCATTGGCAATGCTAAAAAATTCTTTTGCTATTTCTAAATTCCCCAATTCAAAAGCTATTTCGCCATTAATATATTCCTTCTCGCCTGAATCTATTCGTGCAAAACCAGTTAAATATATTTTTTCTCCCCATTCTTTTGCTTTTTTAAAATCATTTAATACATAGTAAGTTTCAATAATATCTTTTACAATGTGATAGCTTTCTTCTGAATAAATCCCCTTTGGTTCAGGTATTAGGTTCCATGCTTCTTCTAACAGTAATATAGAGTCTTGATGACAACCATTATTAAATTGTTCATTACTTTTATCCACAAGATTTTCTAATTTTTCTTTTATAGATGACGGTAACATAGCCCTTCTTATCCTCCTTAAATTAAATCTACAATTAACTGAAAATATTTATCATCTTCATTAAAAAATATCTTATATCCTTCTAACATATAAGCTCTTAATAAATATTCTTTTGCTTTACTTAATTCCCCACATTCGAACAAACTTTCTCCTAGTCTCAGTAAGATAAAAGGATTTGATGTACCATTTGGGCAATTCAAAGCATTATATAGATGTCTTTTTACCTGCTCGTATTCGCTATTATAATAATAAGTGTCACCTAAAGCGGTATAAATCCATGTACTTGTTTCCCAATTTTCTTTCGGAAGCGGTACTAAATCCAAAGCTTCCAAATAAATTTCAATTGCCTTTTCATTTTGTTCATTTTCTACAAAAACATTTCCTTTGTTACATAATTCTACAATCCTGTTGTAAACCTGATCATCCAGTTCCAATATTAATCACCTCAATAAGATTATTTTTTGGGTGGCAAGTAGGTTTCTTTTAACTTTGCACCTGCCGATCGATTTAAACTATAGTGATCTAGTTTATAATTATTAGAATTAAGCATCCATTCTCTAACCTCTGGAGATTTTGCACCATAATATCTCCCCGTACTATTCCACCATGAAACAGCATCAGTTTTATGAGCCATATCTGCATTTTCTAGACCGTACCATTTTTCATTACTCGCCATAAATTCAGTTTCACCCTTACGTGTTGTACGAATTTTTGGTGGATCTTCTTTTTTCATTCTCTCGATTACTTCTTTACCTGTTTTCGAGCTTTTTCCAGGTGTACTACCCATATATTCCAAACGTTTAGTTAGGCCACTTGGTTCAGGTAACCCGACTTCTTTGTTACTTGCGTATTTCCCGTCAGGTCTGCGCCATTTTCCATTTACATCTTGATAATAGGCCTTAGGAACATTACCCGTACCCTTAGTCTCTGTCTGCTTTTTAGCTAGTTCGTTATTTTTTAGCTGATTTGATTGTGACGTTTTCCCACCTGAAGACTTGGCTACCGATGTCGAATTTTTTGATGTATTCTTCCCACCGGCAATGATACCAGATGCAAGTTTACCACCACGTACAGCTCCCTTAACTAAACCTCCGCCAAAGACAGCCGCAACTCCTACGCCTCGTTCCCAGGTTTCTAGCTTGCGATTTGTAAACATTTCTTTTCCGGTGGCAATCTCAATTCCTGCTTTTATATTACCAATTACCGGAACAAAGTCCAAAATTGCCGAAGCAGCACTCTTATAGCTGCCTTCTTTAAAGGCAGTATAGGTGTGAGCAACTTTCCCCGCCACTTTTGTCATGACCTTTTTCGTGTCTTTAACAGCTGCTTTTACCTGCTGACCGGCCTTTGTGACAGCTGTCTTCGTCTTTTGAGCGGCTTTTTTCGTTGTAAGCACAGCTTTTTTCGCCACTTGCTTGACCTGTTTGACTATTTTACTTTTGGACAGGTTATTTGCGGTCTTCCGAGCTTTCGTATACACTTTGCCGAGCTTTTTCTTCGCCTGTTTTGCCTTCTTTTTGACTTTCTTTTTGGCGGAACTCGCTGCTTTTTTGGCTTTTTTCGCTGTCGATTTGACTGCCTTTTTTACTTTTTTTGCCGTTGACTTGGCGACACTTTTGGCTTTTTTGGCTGTCGACTTCGCTGCATTTCCTGCCTTTTTCGCTGTGGATTTGACCGCTTTCTTTGCTTTCTTCGCTACATCTCCGACACTTGGGATACTTCCGAGAAAACTGGCTGCCTTTCCTAAAAATCCTTTACTTTTTCCCTTCTTCGCCATTAAGCACCACCCCCTGCGAGAGGGATCATGCCTATAACGTCAAGGCCTTGTTCGAAGTCGTCATCATTATCATCATCGTCGTCTTCAGAGGATGTCGAGATGGAAACAGGGGCTTTTATAGAGCCGTCCATTTCTACAATTTGACCTTGGATATCCGTAATACCATCAAGGACGAGACTGCTCATTCCACACGTAAATCGGAGAGATTCGCCCGCGCTCATGGCGATCGTTTTCCCTGAAAATGTGATGTCATCGCTGGCTGTTAAAACGATCGGATGGTTGCTGTGGACTTCAATGCCCGTCTCTTGATGTATTTTGAGGAAGGTTGCCCCTTCCTTGGCGGTCACGACTACCGATTGGGGGTCAAGCTTGAATTCTTTGCCACGAGGGGTGCCCCAGTAAGCGGTTTTCGGGTCGGCGGTTTTTGGATTCGTATTGCCGCTTTTTCGGATACTGCGGCGGACAATCGCTGTTTCCTCCCGATGATTCGGAAAGGCAAGCTGCACGGTATCATCGATCTCAGGTGGACAATAAAACCCGCTATGCCCCTCTGCCGTGTATAATGTCGCCAGTGGGAACCAGGTTGCCTCTTCCTTCTTTTGGCTTTCATCGATGGCAAGATGCAGACGAACCTTGTCCTGCTTGACCTCCAATACTTTGCCATCAAGGGATGCGCCTGGAAGTAAAGGTGCGTTCAGTCTGCCTTGACGAATGCCGACTTCCGTCACTACATGGTATTCGTATGTAAGAATGACCTACTTCTATACTACAGTCCAATATTTCTCTATAATCTTTTAAATTTTTGCAAGAGAAATGCTTTTATAATAAATGACAACTATTTTTTAGAGTTATACATATCCATTCAAAGTAGGATAACTAATGTTTACGCGACTTCAACTTATTTTGTAAACTCTAAATTTTATAAACCGCTTATATCTAATAAAAAGACATTTAAAAAGGCCCATTCCATTACAGCATTTAAGTTGGAACAAGCCTTTTTAATATAAATTTCATTTAATTGTATTTTCAAAAGTCCCAAATTAAATAATTTAAACTGTCCTACAACTTTTGTAAAACTTGTTCTTTTACATTTTCATCAAATTTCGCACCCTCCACGTTCGCTCCCTTCCAAACTACATTTTCAAGTTTAGCACCAGTAAAATCTGCTCCTTTAAAAATGCCATTCGTGAAATTTGCACCAGTAAAATCACAATTTGCGAAGTCTGTATTTATAGCTTTTATTTCAGTTAAATTTGCATTAATAAATACTGCTCCTTTAAAATTTCCGCCAGCTAAATTGGCGGATTCAAAATCTACTTCAGAAAAATTTGCTTGATTAGCATCAACTTCATATAAATTAGCAAGTCGAAATGTTGCTTGATTAAAAGAGGAGCCCATTAGCTCTCCAGAAGAAAAATCTACTTCATCAAAACATGTTGCTATACACATACTTACACTAATCTTGGCATATTGCATATTTGCTTGATAGAAATTCGCTCCGCTAAAAATACAATCTACACTATCAGCACCTTCTAAATTACAATTTCTAAAGTCTGCGGATTCAAAATTGCAATCGAGGAATGATCCTCCGATTAATGTTGAGGCTCTTAGTATCACACCATTAGCCTCCATACTATCCGCCATCATTTCTGATAGGTCTGAAAAAGAAAGGTCTACATTTTTTATTTCCAAGTTTTCAATAACCTCATGGTTCAAGTGAGATTGACATATAATCCCCATTATTCTATCCTTATTCTTTTCATTCATTTTAATTACTATCACCTATCCTCCTGTGTTATTCTTTTAAATACTTTATCCAGGCTTTATTAGGGGAAAATGATACACCCATTCGATCCTCGTCAAAACTAGGTATAGCCATGACTTGAGCTGAATCCAAATATTTCATTATATTTAACCAACCATCAAGTAAACTTTCATTGTCTACTGCAAATGGTTTATTCGCTATATCTAAACTAATTCCTCCCCAGGCTAATTTTGACACAACGCCTGGGCTTTTCATCATAAATTCCTTACCAAACATATCCAAAACATAACTACTCACATACGTTCTTGAACCTATACCTAATGGACCATTTGGAAGAAATCTAACTGGTACTGGATAAGAACTTATATCCATCCACATGTTTAGACGTTCTCTTTCGATATTCCATGGGTAGGCTGTTGGCCAAAAAACGTGTGTCACACCATAACTAGGTTTTACAACTTCTGCTATTTCATTTGAAAGCTCAAAAAAAGTTGACCACATTTTTTGGGGCATAGACTTATGAAAATCAAATTTTAAAAATGAGCGATGACTCCAGTTGATGTCAAAACTCCCTGAGTATTTCACAGTCTTATCACGATGAAGATAGATTTCAGATACCTTACCCTCTTTAATTACATTTCCGAAAATTTCATCACGATTATACGCTACCTTTACCATTTCACTGTTGCCCCAATGCGTAGGAGCAAATTTTTCGTTCGATTCAAACACATCTAGAAGACGTCCTAATGTTTCCTCTGTATTTAAAGATACAGTAGGATACATGATAATAGAAAATAAATCAGGCTTCATTAAAATCCTCCTTCTACAAAAATGAAATTTCATTATACCTTTTTCCATCTTCCTCCACCAGGTAAACGGTGATTAGACTCCCACACATGAGTAACTTTTCCATTTTCAGGATTCGTATAATAAACATCACTCGTAGTACCTAACGGTCCACTTGGTCTCGGCTGAGGAGGAACACCATTTATGTTAGGTTTGTCACTTGAAATTGTTACAACATGTCGTCCATTTTTATCTTCAAGCATCTCTCTCTCAGCGCGCATTTGACTGTCATTATGAACAGTTTGATCTTTCCCACCAGTTTTATGTTTATGATCATGAACCAAATCAATTTCACCCTTGGTATTACGTCCAATGCTATCTGGGCGCGTAACATGACCTTCACTTGATGTATACGTAACAACATCATTAGTGTTATTATCCTTTAATTCACGATTAAGATGCCCTTCCAAAGCTTTTCTCCCCTTTATTTCCTCAACCCTTCCACGTTCTCTATTCTTTCTTAAACGCTCATTGGCAGTATCCCAATCTTTTCTATCTAAAGCTTTTTCATCTTTATTTTTCTTCTCTTTTGAATAGCGTTCATATCTAGCATCATCTGCTGCTTTCTGATTCCCTCTAGCTTTAGCTTCATCAATTTTTTGTCGATAATGTTGCTCTTGATTTGAAGTCAATCCTTTTTTGTTAATAGATGAAGGTGTACCAATATTCTTTCCATCTAATGCTTTAGCTACCGATGTCGAATTTTTTGGTGTATTCTTGCTGCCAGTGACGATGCCAGATGCAAGTCTACTGCCACGTACAGCTCCTTTGACTAAACCTCCGCCAAATACAGCCGCAACTCCTACGCCTCGCTCCCAGGTTTCTAGCTTGCGATTTGTAAACATTTCTTTTCCGGTGGCAATCTCAATTCCTGCTTTTATATTACCAACTATCGGAACAAAGTCCAAAATTGCCGAAGCAGCACTCTTATAGCCGCCTTCTTTAAAGGCAGTATAGGTGTGAGCAATTTTACCGCCCACTTTTTTCATGACCTTTTTAGCGTCTTTAACAGCTGCTTTTACCTGCTGACCGGCTTTTGTGACAGCTTTTTTGGTCTTTTGAGCGGCTTTTTTCGTTGTAAGCACAGCTTTCTTCGCCACTTGTTTGACCTGTTTGACCATTTTGACCATTTTGCTTTTAGACAGGTTATTGGCGGTCTTCCGAGCTTTCGTATACACTTTGCCGAGCTTTTTCTTCGCCTGTTTTGCCTTCTTTTTTACTTTCTTTTTGGCGGAACTTGCTGCTTTTTTGGCTTTTTTCGCTGTGGATTTGACCGCCTTTTTCGCTTTTTTCGCCGTTGACTTGGCGACACTTTTGGCTTTTTTGGCTGTCGACTTCGCTGCTTTCCCCGCTTTTTTCGCTGTTGATTTGACCGCTTTCTTGGCTTTCTTTGCTACATCTCCGACGCTTGGGATACTACCGAGGAAACTAGCTGCCTTGCCTAAAAATCCTTTGCCTTTGCCTTTCTTCCCCATTAAGCACCACCCCCAGCGAGTGGAATCATACCTATCAAATCTAGACCTTGTTCGAAGTCATCATCATCATCATCGTCTTCTTCTGTCGTTGTTGAGATAGAAACTGGCGCTTTAATCGAGCCATCCATTTCTACGATTTGACCTTGAATATCGGTGATGCCATCGAGTACAAGACTGCTAGATCCGCATGTAAAACGGAGCGATTCACCTGCGCTCATGGCGATCGTTTTCCCTGAAAACGTGATGTCATCACTGGCTGTTAAAACGATCGGATGGTTGCTGTGGACTTCAATGCCCGACTCTTGATGTATTTTGAGGAAGGTCGCCCCTTCCTTGGCGGTCACAACTACCGATTGGGGATCGAGCTTGAATTCTTTACCGCGAGATGTGCCCCAATAGGCCGTTTTTGGGTCGGCGGTTTTCGGATTCGTGTCTCCACCTTTTCGAATACTGCGGCGGACAATCGCGGTTTCCTCTCGATGATTTGGAAAAGCGAGCTGAACGGTATCGTCGATTTCTGGTGGCCAATAAAAGCCGCTATGCCCTTCTGCCGTATACAAAGTCGCCAGTGGGAACCAAGTGGCTTCTTCCTTCTTTTGGCTTTCATCGATGGCAAGATGCAGACGAACCTTGTCCTGCTTGACCTCCAACACTTTGCCATCAAGGGATGCGCCTGGAAGTAAAGGTGCGTTCAGTCTGCCTTGACGAATGCCTGCCTCTGTCACTAAATGGTACTCGTAGGTGAGAATGACCAACTTCTAAACTATGGTCCATTATTTCTCTATAATCTTTTATATTTTTTCAAGAGAAATGCCCCTGTAAATAAATTACAACCCTTTTTTAGAGCTATACATATCCATTCAAAGTAGGATAACTAATGTTTACGCGACATCAACTTATTTTATAAACTCTAAATTTTATAAACCGCTTATATCTAATAAAAAGTCATTTAAAAAGGCTCATTCCATTACAGCATTTAAGTTGGAACAAGCCTTTTTAATATAAATTTCATTTAATTGTATTTTCAAAAGTCCCAAATTAAATATTTTAATCTGCTCTATAACTTTTTCAAAACTTGTTCTTTCACATTTCTATCAAACTTCGCAGCCTCCACGTTCGCTCCCTTCCAAACTACATTTTCAAGTTTAGCACCTGTAAAATCTGCTCCGCTAAAAATGCCATTCGTGAAATTTACACCAGTAAAATCACAATTTGTGAAGTCTGTATTAATAGCTTTAATTTCAGTTAAATTTGCATTTATAAATACTGCTCCTTTAAAATTTCCGTCAGCTAAATTGGCGGAGCCAAAATCTACTTCAGAAAAAGTAGCTTGATTAGCATCAACTTCATATAAATTAGCACGTCGGAAAGTTGCTTGATTAAAAGAGGAGCCCACTAGCTCTCCAGAAGAAAAATCTACTTCATCAAAACATGTTTCTATACACATGCTTACACTAATCTTGGCATATTGCATATTTGCTTGATAGAAATTCGCTCCACTAAAAATACAATCTACACTATCAGTACCCTCTAAATTACAATTTCTAAAGTCTGCCGATTCAAAATTGCAATCGAGGAACGATCCTCCGATTAATGTTGAGGCTCTTAGTATCACACCATTAGCCTCTATACCGTCCGCCATCATTTCTGATAGGACTGAAAAAGATAGATCTACATTTTTTATATCCAAGTTTTCAATAACCTCATGATTCAATTGAGATTGACATACAATTTCCATTATTCTATCCTTATTCTTTTCATTCATTTTAATTACTATCACCTATCCTCCTGTGTTATTCTTTTAAATACTTTATCCAGGCTTTATTAGGGTAAAATGATACACCCATTCGATCCACATCAAAACTAGGTATAGCCATGACTTGAGCTGAATCCAAATATTTCATTATATTTAACCAACCATCAAGTAAACTTTCATTGTCTACTGCAAATGGTTCATTCGCTATATCTAAACTAATTCCTCCCCAGGCTAATTCTGACACAACACCAGGGCTTTTCATCATAAATTCTTTACCAAACATCTCTAAAACATATCTACTCATATACGTTCTTGAACCTATGCCTAATGGACCATTTGGAAGAAACCTGACTGGTACTGGATAAGAACATATATCCATCCACATGTTTAGACGTTCTCTTTCAATATTCCACGGGTAGGCTGTTGGCCAAAATACATGTGTCACACCAAAACTCGGTTTCACAACTTCTGCGATTTCATTTGAAAGCTCCAAAAAAATTGACCACATTTTTGGGGGCATAGACTTATGAAAATCAAATTTCAAAAATGAGCGATGACTCCAGTTGATATCAAAACTCCCTGAGTATTTCACAGTCTTATCACGATGAAGATAGATTTCAGATACCTTACCCTCTTTCAATACTTTTCCGAAAATTTCATCACGATTATATGGTACCTTTACCATTTCACTGTTGCCCCAATGCGTAGGAGCAAATTTTTCGTACGATTCAAATACATCTAGAAGACGTCCTAATGTTTCCTCTGTATTTAAAGATACAGTAGGATACATGATAATAGAAAATAAATCAGGCTTCATTAAAATCCTCCTTCTTTTAAACATCTTCAATCGCTAGGTGGGAACTCACTTGATTCTACTCCACTGCAAATATAGTAACTCGATAGCTATATAAAGTGAGCAAGTGTTTAATATGCGGTAGAAATTTACGACTATTATGGTAATGTTTCAGACTAATTCCATCATTTATCCTGGATATTTTTTAGCCTCTCATAAAATAAAAACCAGCATCCAATATTAATGAATACTGGCAAAATGTTTTTCATATAAAACATATTATAAAAATGCTATTATCTATCCTATCAAACCAATGTTTTGCCTTTTTATATCAAGTACATTTGATCTATCAAATTCATCGAGTTTTTCTACTAAATAATCATGTCCCTTTTGTAAAGCAATCATTCTTTCTTCTTCATAAATCGGTAATAAAGTATAAAAATTGATTACTGTATTTTCCGAATCTATAAAACTCCCCATGCCTTCAGATTCCCTTAACAAAACACATGATAATGCTGTATTAGAAGCGAATGGCATTGGAGGTTCCCCATTTGGAAGTATGACCCCTGCTTCTAACCATCCATCATATGAATGAGGGATATGAGCGACCATTTTAAGCCACTTTAATGGCCAAAAATAATCGTTGTTCGCCATATCATCTTTAGTTATTGACCAATTTGCAGGTAATTTAATTACTAATTCTGCATACCTAAAGCCTGCACTTTCTTCTGTTTCATCCATAGCAATATCACTCATCCCTGTAGTCACAAGAGTGATAAAATCATGTTCTTGCGTTGGCATTATTATTTGAATATCAACCGCCACCTTACTTCCAGGAATAATTTCACTGATTGTATGATGAATAGGACCAAATTGTTCTGTTATATAATCTAAAATCTCAGTTGTTTTATGTTGCGTAGTATCTTTAATCTCTTCCTTATTACCAGAATCCAATAGATTTGCTATTTCTTCTTGCCCTTGTTCACGTGCAAATGCTAATGCATTCATATTTTTCATAGAAGCTCCCGTGTACCTAACACGAGTATCAATTCCATTTTCAACTAGAAGTCTAACAATTTCTACATGTCCACCACGAATTGCAGCAAACAATGGATTCCTTTCTGGTTCGCTCACATCTATTTCAGCGCCGCTAGATAATAAACATATAACAATGTCAAGATGTCCTTCAGAAGCCGCTACGTTAATTGCTCCGCCACCAAAAACACCTCCGCGTCTATTTATGTCAGCACCTAAGTCTATAAGACACTTAACTATTTCAAATTTTCCATGCGTAGCTGCAACATGCAACCAAGTTCCAAAGGTTGTAACCATATTCAAAAGTTCGACATCAGAACCAATTAACTCGACTACCCTTTCAATATTATCTTGCTTAATAGCTGTACGAATTTCTTTAGCCAATTGTATATTTTCCATAATTATCACTATCTCCTTGTAGCGGCTAATTCTTTAAGCCTTTGAACCATATCAATCACCGTCATGATTTCTCATCCCTCGAATATTATTTACTATATTTTCAAAAACAACAATACTATGGAATGCAAAAATCATTAGGCAAATTGATCTCTTTTAGTTGAAAAAAATTTATATGTGCAGTGTTATTTTGTACGAAAAAATGCGAAATTATGTTAACTTTTTACCACTCTAATTACCTATGTGTTACTAATCTTTTGTATATTCATGTACACAAAAACAACACCTACAGGCATTCTTTAACTCTAGGCAGCCTTATGTAAAAGAAACCTTGAAGAGCAAATACCCAATCAAGGTTCATACCCTATTAGCTCAAAAAATTCGGCAACTGATTTAACCATTCTTCAAAGTTATCAGCATCTTTTTCAATGTTATTATGCTCATGTGAGTAATAATAAACACCTGAATTAGGACACTCGTTTGAAAGAAGGCAAAAATAGTCACCATTACCCACACTATAAAATGGGATTAACTTTTCCTTCCATCCGCCCTGTTTCATTTCATAGTCATAAGTAAATTCAATAGTATCATTTCCGTTTTTTTTTCCATGAGAAACATTCAAGATGCCCCCTGGAAATGAATATTCAGACATTAAATCAATAAAAAATCTAAATTCCATTGGAAATTTACACTTGTACTTTTTCTCTATTCTTTCCCAATCACTTGCCGTAGGAATATCTAAATTCTCGAATTCCTTATCTAAAATGCTCGCTAATAAATTTGCAATCTCTTCTCTCTTCACTAATTTATCCCCCTTTAAATTCCCTCTCCTGGAAGTATATACTCTTTTCCTCTTTCTTTATAATATTCTCTAATTTCCTTGGTTATTTAAGAAGGAGTTAACTGCGAGGGATTATCATGACGTGTATGATTTCCTTCTCCTCTATGAGTTTTTTGTTCTAATTCATCTAATATTCCACCATTTCTAACAGGGATTTGTTGTCTATGATGTGCTTCAATATTTTTATTACCAGCGTCTTTTTAGTGGTTGGTCCAATTCCTCGACGCATTCTTTGGACTTCTTCTATTGTTTTCGGCTCATACCTTATAGGAGGTACATACATGGGTGGATCTGGATTTGGGTAATTTGATGGACTTAATTTATCGTTACCCTTACTCTCTGTCTGCTTTTTATCTGGTTCTTTATTTTTTTGCAGTTTTTATTTTGGAGTTTTCCCATCTAAAGACTTGGCTACCGATGTCGAATTTTTTGATGTATTTTTACTGCCAGCTACGAGACCAGATGTAAGTTTCCCGCCTCGTACAGCTCCTTTGACTAAACCTCCGCCAAATACAGCCGCAAATCCTACGCCTCGCTCCCAAGTTTCTAGCTTGCGATTTGTGAACATTTCTTTTCCGGTGGCAATCTCAATTTCTGCTTTTATATTACCAACTACCGAAACAAAGTCCAAAATTGCCGACGCAGCACTCTTATAGCCGCCTTCTTTAAAGGCAGTATAGGTGTGAGCAACTTTCCCCGCCACTTTTGTCATGAACTTTTTCGTGTCTTTAACGGCTGCCTTTACCTGCTTGCCGGCTTTCTTAACAGCTTTCTTCGTCTTTTGAGCGGCTTTTTTCGTTGCCAGTACACTCTTCTTCGCCACTTGCTTGACCTGTTTAACCATTTTACTTTTAGACAGGTTGTTCGCGGTCTTGCGAGCTTTCGTATATACTTTGCTGAGCTTTTTCTTCGCCTTTTTTGCTTTCTTTTTGACTTTCTTTTTGGCGGAACTCGCTGCTTCTTTGGCTAAAGTAATGTTATCATTCGCTTTAAGACGATTGGGTGATTGCTGTGTACTTCAATGCCCGTTTCTTCATGAAGTTTGAGATAGATAAGTAAATAAAACAGCCAGTAATCGGGGTGAACCGCTAACTGGCTGTCAATCAAAAATGTTATTGTTGCATTCAATATATTAGGCTAACTTAATCTGTTGAAATTGTCACATGCCAAATTAAGTATCTCCTCATATTCCTTTTAAAAATAACTAGACTTGCGAGCGCTAACCCATTCTTAACCAGGTCAAATTGAATGACCCCTTACTCCATTAATCTGTATCTCTATTTTCTGGAAATAATAACATTCTGAAGAAAAAATAAATTTAATTATAAAATTGTATATATCTCTCGCTTAAAGGGATATTTTCATTTCCAAGTAATTCAACCTGTAATAGTTTTGTTTGATTTACTAATTCCGAAATAAATAAAGCATAATAATCACCAGTAGTTGGATAAGAAAATAACCCATATCCTTTTGATGAAATAATTTTGTTTACCTCTTTAATCTTGTCGGGTAAAAACTCATATTCGAATTCACCAAGTTGCTCAAGTTCTTCTTGTGAAGCGAGCTCTATCTTATGCTTAAATTCGTAATCTAAAATATAATTCACAATCTCATAGTTTTCTTCCCCTTTATAATCAAGAAAAAGAAACCTTTTAGTTGCCATCCCATATTCTAAAATCCATGCATGGGGATCAATTACTTTGTCTAAATCTTCCTTGGCGTTCTCCAAGTTTTCCGTCTTATTAAAAATGATTGATACGATTTCTTGAAATTGCATTTTGTTTCCCTTTCATAAAAGCTATTTTAGTTTTGAAAAAGTTCCCCATATTGATTCGGAATATAATCCGGATAATTCTTCCTATAAAAACCATCTATAAGTTTTAAAAGAGGGTCCCATTCAGGATATGGTTCTGGATCATTCATTTTCATTTTCGCTTCAGGTGTATTCATTAAAAAATCATCGAATTCTTCTGGAACAGGTAATCCACGTTGTTTCCTTACGAAAAGTAAAAATAAAATTTCATAAGGGTAAAATCCGTAGCCAAAATCCCCAAATTCAATAGATTCTCCTAGCTCAGAAGCTAAAACAGAATGATACACAGACATTTTATCAGTCAAAATTTTAATTTCATCTAGCTGAGGTGTTTCCCAATGTTTTAATACTTCAGTATAGACATCTAATTCTTCCGGTATTAAACCATATTCTAAATCCATCTTTTTAAATTGTTCTCTCACAGCCTTATGAAGGTTTTGGTTTGTTCCAAAGATGGTTTTATTTCGGAACTGCAAATAAAGCTCCAATAAAAACCATGTATGTTTGTTCCAATTATTTGCCTTCATCCAGCGGCTATCAAAATGATCTACTATAAAATTAAATAATATAATCTCTTCCTTTTCCCATCCAAACATTGTGAAATGGATTAAGGTCTTAATTACGTCTTCAAAAGTATATTCGACAAACATTTTGGGATATCTACTTTTATAAAGATTTTGTACCATACATTGATGAAATATTACCATCATTATTTTGTTTAATTCAACTGAATTTTCTCCATGATTTACAAGAACATCCCTCTTCCATTTAGAAATATTATATGATTCGATTGAATCTAAATCTATTAATAAAATATGGTCCTTTTCAATCTCATTCAAATTCACAATTTGAGTAATTCTATTAAAACTTTCTAAATATGTCTCTTCTACATCCTCAAACTTTATTCCTTCAACAAAATTTTTAGTATATCTTTTATATGATAATTGTAACTTTTTAGTATTTAACAATATGTTCACCTCTATTAATCAAATTTTTTATTCCAATCCTTAACTTTTAATTCTTCTACGCCAAATCCTGTTTTCGTAATTTTAATATCTGTTTCTACCCTTATAAAATCAAATTCTAATCCTGGGTTTTCTCTCTGTAGCTTTCTATATTGCTTCTTAAAATCAGAATATCTAGAGTCAGTACTATTAAGCATTTTCGTAAAGTACTCCTCACCACCGAGCTTTTGTTTATCGGAATAGATAAAATTCGCAGCGTCTGAAGCTTTTGATTCTAACATTGTTAACTTAGGTGGCGGTCCTTTAGATAAAAATGTTCCATCAATACCGTTCCTACCTACTTGGAACAACTCTGATATATCTTCTCCTAATTCATTCTTCTTTGCTACTATTTTCGATACTTCTTCTCCAAAATCCCCTTTATCATGGGAATAATATTTAGTATTATCGATTTTTCTTTCATAGGTCTTTGCCTCCACCAAATTATATTTTTTGGTTATATTATCTGGTGTATCAAGTTTGTTTGCTAATTTATTTCTTTCACGTTGTAATTTCTTTATTTCATCTTTATTTCCTTCTTTTCTTAAATTAGCTATTTGTTGATCTAATGAATTTAGGTTTTTTTCAATACTTTTAACCTGATTTGTAGCGTTCCCTTTGCTTGTAGTTGAAGGCTTTGAATTATTAGATGGGGTTTGCTTAGGTCCCTGCCCATTTTTCTTCCCACCGGTAATGATGCCAGATGCAAATCTACTGCCACGTACAGCTCCTTTGACTAAACCTCCGCCAAATACAGCCGCAAATCCTACGCCTCGTTCCCAAGCTTCCATCTTGCGACCTGTAATCAGGTCTCTTCCGATGGCAACTTCAATCCCTGCTTTAATATTGCCCACTACTGGGATAAAGTCAGCAATAGCCGAAAGGGTTTCTTTATAACCGCCTTCTTTAAAGGCGGTGTAAGTGATGGCAACTTTCCCCGCCACTTTTGTCATGACCTTTTTCGTGTCTTTAACAGCTGCTTTTACCTGCTGACCAGCCTTTGTGACAGCTGTCTTCGTCTTTTGAGCGGCTTTTTTCGTTGTAAGCACAGCTTTCTTCGCCACTTGCTTGACCTGTTTGACCATTTTGCTTTTAGACAGGTTGTTCGCGGTCTTCCGAGCTTTCGTATACACTTTGCCGAGCTTTTTCTTCGCCTGTTTTGCCTTCTTTTTGACTTTCTTTTTGGCGGAACTCGCTGCTTTTTTGGCTTTTTTCGCTGTGGATTTGACCGCCTTTTTCGCTTTTTTCGCCGTTGACTTGGCGACACTTTTTGCTTTTTTTGCTGTCGATTTCGCTGCTTTTCCCGCTTTTTTCGCTGTTGATTTGACCGCTTTCTTTGCTTTCTTCGCTACATCTCCGACACTTGGGATACTGCCGAGAAAACTGGCTGCCTTACCTAAGAATCCTTTGCTTTTTCCCTTCTTCGCCATTAAGCACCACCCCCTGCGAGTGGGATCATGCCTATGACGTCGAGGCCTTGTTCGAAGTCATCATCATCATCATCATCATCATCGTCTTCTGTCGTTGTTGAGATAGAAACTGGCGCTTTAATCGAGCCATCCATTTCTACGATTTGACCTTGAATATCGGTGATGCCATCGAGTACAAGACTGCTAGATCCGCATGTAAAACGGAGAGATTCACCTGCGCTCATGGCGATCGTTTTCCCTGAAAACGTGATGTCATCACTGGCTGTTAAAACGATCGGATGGTTGCTGTGGACTTCAATGCCCGTCTCTTGATGTATTTTGAGGAAGGTTGCCCCTTCCTTGGCGGTCACGACTACCGATTGGGGGTCTAGCTTGAATTCTTTGCCACGGGGGGTGCCCCAGTAAGCAGTTTTCGGGTCGGCTGTTTTTGGATTCGTATTGCCGCTTTTTCGGATACTGCGGCGGACAATCGCTGTTTCCTCCCGATGATTCGGAAAGGCAAGCTGCACGGTATCATCGATCTCAGGTGGACAATAAAACCCGCTATGCCCCTCTGCCGTGTATAATGTCGCCAGTGGGAACCAGGTTGCCTCTTCCTTCTTTTGGCTTTCATCGATGGCAAGATGCAGACGAACCTTGTCCTGCTTGACCTCCAACACTTTGCCATCAAGGGATGCGCCTGGAAGTAAAGGTGCGTTCAGTCTGCCTTGACGAATGCCTGCCTCTGTCACTAAATGATATTCATAGGTAAGAACGCCCTGCTTCATACAAGCCATTGTTTTAGCTACAATGAGCTCCTTGTTTTGTATACGTACACGGTCCCCTACTAACAGCGGCTTTTTCGCTTCGATTACATACGTCACGCCATCTTTTTCTTCCATCGGGTGTTCTAAATCATTATGCGCAGTATGTAAATAGATGGAGCGATCCTTCGTAATCGTATACCAATCATCCGGTAGCTCCTCAGCACGTCCGTCGGGTAGACCAAACCATAGCTTCGGCGTATCGGCATCTACTGCTGGTACGAGTACAGTCCGAAAATGAGACGCCATGCGCTTCAAAAACTGCCAGTCTGTCTCCTTATATTGTAATATAAATTGCTTGAGCGGTGTACCCTTTGAAGCAACATCAATGACATCCGCACCTGAATAATTGGCAAGCACTTGGTCAAGCATTCCCGTATACGTCATTTTATCGTTTTGGAAAGAGCGAGCAATCTTCTTACAATCTAAGCGAAATGTAGACGATATCGCTTCTAGCTCGATTTGATAAATACCTCTCACCGTTCGAATGGCCATTTCTGTTATTTGCCCTTTGAAAAGACACCGAACGCGCTGTCCATCCTTTGTTTGATAGAGCTCGATTCTATCGAAACTGCTGGCAAGCTGCATACAACGATCTTTCTTGTCCTCGGGGATCATCCCCGTAATCGACAACCTTGCATGGTCATTGACAGTATGAAACAGGCTGAGATCATGCAACGTTTGGACATCATAAGGGGATACGAGTTCAAGCTCGCCGTACCCAATTGCTTCCTCATACGTCTTCACATGAATTCCCTTCTTTCTTTAGGTGATGAGGTCTATTCCTGACCATCATCTTCGACTTTGATTGTCCCACTATAAAGGCACATATTGATGCATATATTGATAAGTGCCGGAGACTTCTCCACCAATTGATCATCTTTTCCGTTAATCCAGGGCATTGTCACGACAGGTGTACAAGGTACTGGTGTAAGAACGCCATTGTTCGCTGCTGTTGCTGCGGCTACGGCTGGATTTGCAAGTGTTTGACATAAACCAAACGGCTGAATATTGATATGAGGCTTAAAATCCATAATGTTCATTTGAGCCTTGTTCTTCGTATATACTCCATGACTGAAAGGCATCGCTAAAATACTTGTTTGATCTCCTTGAGAGCATGAAAGCGTTGCACCAGCAACCACATAACTTCGCTGATCACTCCCTTTTGTCTGCATTTCATCTGAACCTGATTGCGTCATCCCTACCCACTCCCTTCTAATCCCTTACTTTTTATTAAAATACAAAAAACTCAAATTGTTGCTCTTGCCCTTGTTCGAATAATTCAATATACATAATTTTTTCATCACGATCCTCAAACTTGCCAATAGAAATTTGTACTACTTGTTGTGAATTCTCGTCACCTATCCGATAGAAATGACCGTTCCATCTTCCAGTAATCGTTTGCTGATCCGAAGCAACTATTTCCTCAACATACGCCAACTCACCTACATCACTATGAATGGTGTTCCCATCCTCGCTAATCGTTAGCTCCCTGACAATTGCCGATGATGGATTAAGAATAGTAGGCTGTTCATCCGCTCTCGTAATGGTAATCTCGCTTTCACCAATTTTTCCAAATTGCAAATGTTGATCAGCTTGGAGCAAAAAATCGTATTCTTCTTCCGTTAGTCCTAGCTTTTCGTCATAAGGAAATGCCTCCCCCTCCTCCAAACTTGCAAGTGTCTCAGAGTACCACACTTCATTTTCAGCAATAGCCATCTGCATCTTTCCTGTAATTTTTTCCATCTTCCCACTCAATTCTGCTGTTAATCCTAACGTCATAATATCAGCTGGATATGTTCCCTCTGCAAAGATTTTTGAAAAATTGGATTTACTAATATCCATTTTCGCACTAGCTGAACTTTCTTGTACCTCTCCGTCTACCTCTTTGTTAACTTGTTCAGTACTATCAGATCCACAGCCTGCCAGTACCAATGCTGCCAAAATTACCGGTATCCACTTGCTTTTCATATTGCTCTCCCCGCTTTCAAATTTTCCATGACGATTCTACATCAAAGCTTTAGCTACTAAACACCTTGTTCCATGTACCTTCTGTTTGTACTTTTACTAAACGAACACCTCGAAACGCTCGGCGTAGTAGACTTTCTGCAAGCTCGATATTAATAATCAAATAATCTTCTCTAATACCTTCAATTTTAAAAATAGTATACGGGGCAGCTAACGCCTCATCAATAACGAGCTTTTTCAACGTCCCGTCCCGATGGAACTCGGTTTGTGCTGACAAACACGCTAATTTTGGTGGGATAATAAGCCAATAGAGTACCTGACTTAACTTGGGCATATCCATTAAAACTACTGATTTGAATGGTAATTGTGGTTCATATTTCTCTACTAATTTTTTAATAGGGTCTGATAAGAGAGCGATGGGCTTTTCAATAAAGTCTATATAGTCATTCGTGCTTTTATCCAGTATTGGGAATTGACGATCCAGCTCTTCTAACTCGTCCATTCTTTCTTCTGTTAAGTACTCTCCTTTGATCACCTTAGATATGCCAATTGGTTCTACAACATTTGAAATCCGGTCATCCTGAGATAGGATATAATAGTTCACCTTTTAACCTCCTTTTCTCAATACATCTCTACTTCCAAATGACGGTAGCCGATTGGAATGGATCAAGCTTCAGATGTTCTCTAGCTTCTTTGGAAAATATAGCTTTCTCTAAATTTGCACCTGTAAATTGCGCATTTTTTAAATTTGCGTTTAAGAAACAAGCTCCTCGTAAATTTGCCAACTCAAAATTTGCACCTTCTAAATTTGCACCTGTAAAACGGACTGGAAGGTATCCTGGCATTTCCCAAGTCTCTCTATCAGCAAGTCCACTTGCCCCTTGTACTTGTTGGAAACTAGCACCTTGAAGTTCTGCTTGTCTAAAATCTGCTTCATAAATACTACTAAAACTTAAATCTGCTTCTATTAGATGGCTCTCCTTAAAATTAGCGCCAATCAGCTGACAATCTCGCATTTGACTATGTGATAAATTCGTTTTTTGGAAAAACGCATAGCGTAAATCTACATTTTCATAGTTCCCAGAAGATAAATTTAAGTGACTAAATACTTCATATGGATATTCTTCTTCGAGCTTTTGATTAAGCCACATCTTGATTTCTTCCGTATCCTTCTGTGAGAAATCATCAATATAAACAGCTTCACTTATATCCATGTACTCGCCTATACGAATTTCTACCGTTTGAGCTCTGTTCAATGCTACGTATTCTGGGCATCTAATCATATCAGCAAGCGCATACCTCACGAGGCTAATTACATACTGATGAAAATGAGTAGCTTCTTTTATCTTGATTTGTTCAATATCTGATTTCGTAATCGCTCCCATAAATGTCTTACTATACAAATATAGCTCTTCTATGAATTGTTCTAAAAAACGAAATGCCCAGTTTGCATCATAAGTAGCTAGAACGGGATGCATGTCAAAAAACCAATCCTCATCTGTCCCTTCAACTATATAAATATGACTGCCTTCCAATAGTTCCGTGCGCAACATCGAAAAGGTAATATGTCCTATAGCCCCCTTCTGTTGTTGTGACTGCTGCTTTTGCAACTGGAGACAAATGCTTTGAAAAGATCTTTTGAATTGTTGTGCAATCTCCTCTTTAGAAGCTTGAAAGAAATCTTCTAATGCCAATAAATAATTCAACCGTCTTTTTTCTACTTCTTTTTCATAGAAATGCTGTAAAACTCCCTCAGCTTGCATATACATCGCTCCCTTATCTTCGTGAAGAACTTTACAACTCCATTCACTAATTGGCTTTGACTTCTTTTCCGAAGATTTCGACACTTCCATTCATGATTATTTTACTTTCTTTACATTTTAAAGAAATTTCTTCCTCTGCAGATAAAAAAATTTTCTTACTTGCATTTACAGAAATATCCTCTTCTGAAATCAGCTTAATTTCCTTTTTACTGAAAATTTCAATACCACTGTCTTCATTCAGACGAATATAAATATCCCCATCCTGTGCCGTAATGACAATTTCAGTGGGACTCATTTTAATTTCTTTACCAAAAGCTGTCCGATAATATTTAATAGAAGGATCATCTACTTTATTCGTTTTGCTGGCTTCCAAATCTTTGCGAATCGAACTGCTCGCTAGGCCTTCTTCTTCCTTAACCGATGGGAAATATACATGGACATAATCATTGATTTCAGGCATACAATACCAGCCACTATGCCCCTCCGCTGTATAAACAGTCGAGTAGAAAAACCAATGCGCTTTTGATTTGTCTTGTGACTTATCAATATTAAGATGGACTTTTATATGGTCTTTTGCCACCTCTAGTACTTTTCCTTCAAGCGATAAACCAGAAACAGCTTGGTTAAAGACTTCACTTTTGTTCATGCCTTTTTTTGAAGATAGCGTATAAATATGCTTGAGCAACCCGTCTTTCATCGATGTATGAGCCTCATATACATACAAGGTTTGTTCACTAAAGGATACATGATCGCCAATATTTAAAAATTTGTCCGTTTCAACCTCATAATAAATAAAATCATTTTCTTCAATGCCTTCATTACCGTTCTCTGTATATAGTAGATATTCAGCTAGTTTTTTTCTTGTTGTATAGTGATAATCTTCTAGTTTCCCTTTTGCACTTCCAGCAGGTATTCCAAAGTAAAACTTTGGCTTATCAAAAATCGTAGCAGGAACTAACCCTGTATTAAAACGAGATGCGAGTCGTTTCAAAAATTGCCAATCTGTTTCTCGATATTGCAGTGTAAACTTGTCCAACTTACTTCCTTTAGTGGCTTCATCAATAATATCAATCCCTGGGTAAGGTTCTCCTATTTTTTTAAATAGTCCTTCATAAGTTAGGTCTTTATCTTGAAACGAACGATTGATTTCTTTTATATCTAAGTGGTACGTATTTGAAGCAGCTTCAACTTCAAGATAGTAAATCCCCCTAACAGCACGCACTTTAATAGCTAAAATAACGCCTTTAAAGAACGGAATCGGATTTCCCTCATTATCAAGCTGATTTACCTCAATTGCAGCATTGGCTTCCGTCATTTGAACATATTTATCCTTAACATCCTCTGGCACAACCCCTGTGAACCAAAGTGTTGCATGATCATTCATTTTCTTCGTTAACGAAAGCTCTTGCAGATGTATGAGTTTAAAAGGTGACACTTGTAAATTATGATAAGCTGTTACTGTGAGACTCATAGATTTGCACCTCCATTGATGTCATTACGAACAAATTTCAATGTATCCATCATCGCTTGCGCAACAGGACGCCACTCTTCGACATCTTCCTCCATACAATTGAATGTCCCAATAAGTGCTTTTCCATCTATCGAAGCGAAGAACATCAAATTATAAATATCCCCATCCAGCGCTGGTGTTATAATTTCGAAAAAGCCGATATTTTTCCCGTCTATTTCCTTACTATCATTGTCGAGCCATTCTGCTGTGGGCTGTGCTTGCTCTAATACATCTGCCATATTTTCTTGAAATTCCGCGATTTCCATCTCTGTTACTGAATGTGTTGTCATATTAAAAGCAAGGTTGATTGTTGACGATTCATCCGTATAAATCAAGTTAGGTCTTCGCTCAGATGGATATTTTAAAGATGCCAATTCAGGAAGCATTATTGTAAAGATTTCAGGCATCCGTAAAGTGACTTTCCCATCTAGAATACTTTGATCGATTATTTGAATTTCTTCACCAGCAATTTCAACAAACGGCTGGTAAATATCTAGCTCTTGTTGTGATTCATTTAGAGTAACTTCCGCTTCTTCCTGAACAGGTCTATTGTTTTCACGCATCTCATTTCTTAGTGCAATGATTCTTTCATCTAAAAATTTCAATTTGTCCCCCACCTTCTTTAACGAATTTTTATAACAAACAACCATTTTTAATCAACGATCATACGTTTGGAACGTCCATAAGTTAGCTCTGAAGATTGTTTTTTTCCACTTGATTCTAATAAAATTCGACTTAAATACTTATGAATTTGCACATTCGTATAATCTTTGAACTCCAAACCTAATCTGTTACTTACATAATATAAAATCGTATCACGCTGGATTCGATCTTCATTTATACAAGAAAAGGCAAAGCTTATATCATAGGCGTTCGTAGGTCGATTATTTAAAAGCTCTCTTGCAAAATATTGCAAAATGATTGGATGATACGTACTTTTTTGAAAACCAGCATATTGACAATGAATGTAATTGAATGTGTTATATTCCGTTGCAAAATCAAGGAAGTCTTCGTGCTTTGAACGTAACCTCGCACCTGATTTTAATTTGAATCGACCTAGTTCTAATTCATTACTCGCTACTTCACTAAACTCATCAAGTACAATAGTTGCTGTAAAACAATTAAAATCGAGCTCAACAATTTCCTCTTGAAACTTTATTTTTAACATTGTCTCTTTTCCGGTAGCATGATAAGGAATTACATAATTATGAAGGAGGAGATAAAGTCTATTTTTATGCTTGATAATTCCTTTTGTAATAACAAGCGTATCTTCCTCAATAACAACTTCTACCCCCTCAATAATCCCATCTGAATAATCTTGGAAATATATATCGAGAAAGTCCCTTGGGTAATCTCGTAAGTTTTCCAACATTTCTCGCTTTAAAATTCTCCCTTTATGAAAAAGTGGATATTGATTGGAAAACAATTATTTCTTTCATCCTCTCTCATTTGCTTTTTGGTTAATATAACGGACTACTTTAATCCATCAAAGAAATCCAATTCCGATAGATCTGGTTCAAAAGCAAAAAATTCTTTTTTTCCTAAAAATAACTGTTCATCGATTCTAGCCACAGGTACAACATGGAATCCCCAATTTTCTTCAGCAAAAACGAAAAATTTCACTTCGCCATTTTTAATGTAATCTGTTTCATTTTGGGGAATGTTAGCCTGATAATACGATGCAATCGTCTCGTAAAGTACAGGTACATAATTTTCTTTTCTATTGAAATAAACATATTTATGCGAAGTATTATATTCACTGTCCCTTAAGTAAAATTCAACTTCTATAACTCCCCATGGTCGAGAGATAGAACCGTGAATCTGATTTAGACGTTCTAAACTGCTAATGAGTAATTTTTCCTGACGATTATGTGTGAAAGCACTTACTTCATAAGGTACAACTGGTGCCTGGTTTGTAACATTCATTTCAATCGTGCCAAATTTTTTCGCATTCAGATAACGTAACGCACCTCTTAAACATGCAAGCTTCAATTCTGCTACTTTTCCGAAATCATCGGCCTTTTGTCTAAACTCAATACTACGTCCAGGTACAAATTCCTTTAACGCTTCTCTAAACGCATCGATCTTACATGATTGACCAGTCAGTTTAATGATAGAATATTCAGCGAGTTCTCCGTTCTCATAAAACTCTTCTAAAAATATCCTTACTATATCGTAAATATCAGCCTTTATTAGATGATTGATTTCTTTAATGTTGAAAAAAACATTTGGATAATCATATACATCTTTGAATTGGCTATTTTCCCATAGCGACAAATACCAATGTTCAACAGTTGTCACGTTTATATCACTGTCATGATCTAAATCATTTTCTGAATAGAATCGACTTCTTAGAATACCCGTCTTCCTAAAGAACTCTTTCTTCATCCCTTCAGCCATTTCCCATAAAAAATAATAATTATTTCTAACACGTAAATATTCATCACGTGTCCTATTTTCAAATTCTTTAAAACGCGTAGGTATAATATGCTCTGCCTCAGCAAAGGCTGCTTCAAATTGTTCATAGACTGCTTCAACACCAAATTCATCTACATGTCTATAAATATCTTTACTCGGTATATCTATTATTACATCAATGTCATATGCTTTTTTTCCACGACTATAATAATTGGCAAAAACAATTTTCATGAATTGAAAAATACGATATGTAATGTTGTTTCCGCCAAAATTTGTATCTCCATTTTCATATGTCGTATTAATATCTATTTTATAAGAGATATGCCCATCCTCTATACGGAATTTACAAGAGGAAAGATCCGTTGTTCCTCCTCCACAATCAATGACGAGTGCTTTATACTCTTTACCATCAAGAAAACTATTATTCTCTATTTGATTGGCAATCGTATTATAAAGGACCGCCATCCCTTCATCGAGGGCATACTCAGACTCAATCTCATATTCAGGTAAAATATCATTGAACATATTAATAAATTGCGTCTTTAGCTTGACTGGACTTGAAATATGTATATGTTTGAAACGGCATTTTAACTGGTGCTCTGCCATCCGAATAATATACAGTATGAATTCTCGTAAAATTTGACTTCTTGGAACGAGTGCCGTGTTCCCATGCCCATCAATAATTTCTTCCAGCTTATCGTAATTATTGACCCATCTTTTTATACTTTGAAATTTTGTAGCAAGACTTGTATAGCTATTTTTTTTCATAATTTTTAATGCTTCATAGCCATAATAATAGCTTACTTGATCGGGATTCGAGCAATCTGCTACGCTCATAACGGTCGGCACTACTTCTATCCATTCATCCTCATTCATCGGATCTTGAAAGGATACAAAGTTAATGCTATTTAAATGGATTCTTTGATTTAATAAATCATGGCTGCATGGTGAGGAAACATAATCACTATCCAAATAAGCACCAGCCGTCGTATTTGTTGTACCAAAATCAATGGCAAGAATTGCATTTGTTGTTTCTAACTGCTTGATCTCTAAATCCGGTATGGGAATTTTATAATAGTGAAGATTAGTAGGTGGAAGTGGATTCTCCTGATAGTATGTTTTATATATGTACTCCGAATCCTGCTTTCTTAAGAAAACAAAACTATAACTCTTATTTGTCGTCTCTCTAATCCCTATTTCTTGATCAGCTGTAAGATAAAAAAGATTAGGGTTTTGATGATTTCTTAATAGATTAAGGATTCCGCACAATTCAAGTTCTTCATTAATTAGTAATACATTCGATTCCACAAGTCGACCACCGGTTTCTACATAATATTGGTCAGCTTTATCTATCTTCATGCCTTTATAGATACTCATTTTTGCGGGGACCTTGATTTCTCCATTATCTGAGAGCACAGTTTTTAAATGTTTTTTTAATGCTGCTTCTACTCGGTCGAAACCACCTTCCTTTTTCTCTAAAATAAGGAAAGTATCATCAATACTTCGGTATTTTAATATTGTCGAAATTAACATATCTCTTGTAAGATTATTAATCAGACCTGTGACAAGCTTTTCTTTATAACATATATTTCTCAACTGAAAAGTTGTCATCTCCATTAATTCCGTTTTTGTATACATCATATATTTCTTATCAAGGTGTTTTTTGTTAATATGTAAATTATATGAATATTTATTCAAACCTAAATCCACCTCCAAAAGTCAGTAAGTAACTATTCTATCTAATTTCATTGTCTCTTCTACATCAATAATGCCAAAATGATTTTCCCAATAAATCTCTATTTGAAATCCAATTGGCAAGAATGTTTCTAGAACTAATTGAACCTTTTGTTGAATCTGGTCATATTTCTTTTGTCCAAGATAGACAAGTAATTCATCTTTCTCCTCTGATTTAACATACAAAATACAATCTTTAAAAAGTCTCTTCATTGTATCTTTTAACAGAAAGAATTCATCGCCAGTTTGATATAGTCTTATAACATTTAGTGCAATTATCTCTTTCTCTTGTTTAGTAAATAATTGCATTTTATCCCTAATACTTTCACCAAAAATATTCGCTTCAATATCTCGTAATAAAAAACGTACAAAAAACTCTTGTTTATTCATTCCTTGCTTACGATCAATTTCCGCTAAAAAATGAAGCAACAAATCAAGTAAACTTTCTCTTAATTCCAGCTCTTCAATATTTTCAGGATGAAACAAATTTTTAAAAATATCATGATAGCGATAATAGGGGTTTACCTCTACTGACTTTTCTACAAAATCTGCATTTATAAGTTCCGGACTAAGCTCCATATATGGTGAATACGTTTTCGCAAGATTAAAATAGATATCTTTCTTCGATAACCCCTCGTTTTCAGCCCTAATTAATAGATCCCATATATAATTCATACCCAGGCCCCTTCACACTTATATTCAAAAAAGTGTCTTTGCACCTCTGAAACAAAAAAGTTTAAAATATCATTCGAAATAAAGCTTTTTTCTTCTTTCGCTTTAAAAAGTAATAACATTACTTTTTTCCCACTATGCTCTCCAATAGGGTCCATTAAGAACGGATTCATCGGATTATAAAAGCTTTCTCCTTGAAACTCATTTAATATTTTCACATCTACAAGTTCCATCTTTTCCGCGGCTTCAAAAGTATTAACGAGACGAATAATTTCTGCTTTTGTCTTTACACTAACCATATATTTATTTGCAAATTTGTTCATGAAGCTATCTACTCTCCGATTAGAGACGACCTCATAATTAAACTCTCCAATTTTATCCTTGTTGATTTCTGTAATTTTCAGGAGCTTCCATAGTCCTGATTTATCTTGCGGTGAAACAATTGTCAATTCATTTTCTAAACGCTTTATATAGCGGATGTTCTCTCCCTCCACATCCACAAGGTAGCCATGTTGACTTCCTGTCTTTCTAATAGAAAGAACGTGCTCATAGTTTACTTTATCTAATGCAGGAATTGGAAAACCTATATTCTTTAATTCAAGCCTTTCAATATTCCATATCGGCACCATATCTAATCGTTTTTTATTTTCAAATTCCTCTAAATTAATAGTGAATTCTTTTATTTCAGTATCTGCATTCAATGATGGACAATCTACTAAAACAACATCATAAAACTTATGGATATATGGGTTATTAACTGTTTTCCAATATAAACCGTTCACTAAAAAAAGTTGGTATAAATGACTTATTTCCCGTATATAGGATACATTTTTTTTGAGATTTACCTTTACCTCTACTACTTGCCCATCTGTAGTATGAAGCTGTCCATTAAATACTCTTTGTTGTGCATCCAATTGTTTAAGTTGTATCGAATCACACTGTAAAAATATAGTGAAAAATGGGATAGGTTGATTTTTACTAAACGAATCTAATACTTCTTTCATATCTATTTTATGTTGTTCAAGATTGGCTGGTATGATTGGGAACAAATAATCATGAATCGGATCAACTTCATCCTTTGAACTCAACGTCACGTAAATATCAGTTTTGCTTTCCCGATCTTCAATTTCATTGAAAATCCGATTCTCTAGCTTGCTGTTCATCTCTTCTTGATAATTAATTAAATTTACCAATACGCCCCCTACGATATCTTTTAATAGTTGACGTTGCTCAAGGTTTTCTATTTTGCGTAACCGTTCAAATATTATCTCTTTCATCATTCTACCCCCTCTTCTTTAGAATCCTGATTTTCTTCTGTCACTTCATCAAGAGGGAATCCAGCTTTATCGTACATTATTTCAGGTACTTCTACTAAAGGGGGGGGATTTAATTTATCATTAGCATTCATAATTTTACGTTCTAGTCCTAACACCTTCGCTATTAAATTTGTTTCCTGATAAATTTCTTGTGCTATTGTATAGGATTCAACTGCTTTAGAATATTCTTGACGAGCATAGCTTTGATCTCCACTTTTTTCTAAACCTTCTGCTCTTAGTTCCTTCTGTGCTTTTTCCAATTCAGCGATTTTCCCTTCAGTTTCTTCAATTTTCTGCTTTATAGCGGAGTCGCCACTAAAGGAAATTTCAAGTGCTTGTTTTCTAGCTTTTTGATAAAACTCAAGCGCATTAGTATAATCTTCTGCTTCAAATTTAAAATCGCCTTTCTTTACAGCCTCTAGAATTTGTACAATGGAGTCCATATCGGTAATTTTCTGTTCAATCTCTTCTTTACCGAAATTGCCTATTATTTTTCCTTCTTCATTAGCTTTTTCATATGTCTCCACCGCTCCTGAAAACTCCCCAGCTTCTGCTGATTGATTTCCATTAATGATTAGTTGCGTTACCCTTAATTTTTTTGCTAATAAATTTCTATGTACTGGATTTTTTAATTTCTTAGCGGCATTTCTGCCCTCACTATATTCCATTAAAGCATCTTCGTAATTACCATCTTGAAAATGAAGATTCCCCGTTTTTTCATGCTCAATCATTTCAGCTGATAATTCAGCCATTGCTTTTGCTTGTTTAGCTTGATAGAAAATAGTACCTCCACCAACAACCAGAGCTAATAACATTGTAGCTACTATAAGTTTAAGATATTTCATCTTTTTCTTATTGTTCTCTTGATATACTTTATTGGTAAAAATAGTAGCGATTGTATAGTTATTCACTATTTTCTTCTGTCTACTTAAAAATACCTCCTCTAGCACATCCACGTACTGCTCCGGCTCTTTAGCATTCTCTAATGCGTCAGCCATTTCTATTTCACTTACTTCTTCCCAAAATCCTGATGTACAAAGCAATAACACATCGTCATCCATCAACTTGATTTTCTTTGAAACAACTGGTTGAAAGCTATTTGGTTTTCCAAGATAATTTAACAGATTACTTCTCTCTTCATGTTGACTTATATCGATTGCATAATCCCTTTCATAAGCCCATTTTTGTGCTAAGCTCTGATCGCTACTTTTATAAGATAGTGTGCCATTCCGAAAATGATACACCCTTGAATTACCTGCTGTTGCACAAATCATCTTTGAATAATCTGATACTACGATGACAATACTTGCTTTCAATCTTACTCTTAAACTCTGTGCTTGTAGCAAGTGTTGGGCATTTTTTAAATACTTTTTGATTCTTCTTCTTGACATAGATGGATTTTCTATAAACTTTTCTAGTATTCCTTTTGCTGCCAATTCAGCACTATTAATCTCCTGATCGGAATCTAATCCTTTTACGGCAACCCAACAAGCTACATCATCGAGTTCTGTATATGCAAAGTAATCCTTATTTTGCATATAGGAACCTGCCTCTGACAAAAAAGCAGTTTTAAAATTACTATTTTCCTTTCGCATATCGTTCCTCCTTATTCGCTCAAAAATAGATAATCAACCAGTCTTACTACCATTTTTTCTCTAAAATTAAAATGGTCGCATTATCCTGATTTTTTAAGCGTTTTTGTTCAACTGTTTTGATAGTGTTTTGAGCAATATCATAAGGAGATACTTGCTGAGAAAAAATATTTTCCATTTCTATTTCTGTCAAGCTATCGTATATACCATCGCTAAATAAACATACTTTGTCTCCCTTGATTAACTTAATCGGTGTTTTACCGATATCTAAATTTTTAAATCCTTCGTACCCTAAATAGTTAATTAATCTTTTTTTAAAGGGATTTTCTTGAATTTCTAATTGGGAAATCTCCCCCGCTATATAACGGTCCTTTAATACTGATTCAAAAATATGTTTTTGATTAATAGCTATAAATTCTCCATTTCGAAATATTGAAATAACACTATCTCCTACAGCTCCCCAATATAAATGTCCATTTTCATCAATAATAGCAGCCACTAATGTAGTTCCTCCATTGGAACCATTGAGATTTTGAACAATTCGATTATTACTATGTAAAGCTGTCGTTTTAAAAAAGGAATCAATATTTTCAAGGTTATCCAGTTTCTTAAATTCTTGAATAAATGTAGTTACGGCAACAGTACTTGCCATTCTCCCGTTTGCTAACCCACTTATACCATCAGCTAACACAGCAATTGTTCCATGCTTAGTCTCTTCTGTTGAAAAATAGTCATCTTGTTCTTCCCGTCTCCCTATCGTCTGACCATTTCCAATTTCGATTTCTTTAGTTTCTACTAAATTTACAATAATGTTTCTAATTAATAGTAAGCATAAAAGTACAAAGATGATTCCAAGTACGATTATGTATGGTACTAAAGTTTGTTCCATTTCTCGCTCATTCCTCGCTCTGGTTGTTTTCCCATTCAAAATGAATTCCACATAGTGGGATAAAAAGAAACTTACTCATTCCCAGTTGTATAACGTCGTATGCTGCTAATTCTATAGGCGTGTATACTGCCTCATTATTGAGGTATGCTAATCCTGAAGCATCTCCTGGAAGTAAAAAGAAATTCCTTTTTTTAGGGTCGTAAACAATAACCGCATGATTACGTATAGAAATGGTATTATCACCAATAATCCTAATGTGCATATCTTCTGATCTTCCAATAAAGTTTTTTTCAGCTAATATTCTATAGTCACGACCCATTTGTGCCCCTTCAATACAAACTAACCACCCTGTGACAGGATCAACCCCATCCATCTCACCTAAGTAGGGCATTGTTTTATCATCTTCTACACTAACAAGTGGATGACTATTTACTTTTGCTTCCTGTTCAACCATCACATTACAATATGGGCAAACATTTTTATGTCTTCTTGAACTAAACATATGGCCATTTGTACATCTAATCAAACTCATCTACTATTGCTCCAATCTATGTTACAATCTTAGTTTCTTTTATCTTACTAAAATTCGAGTATTTGCTATGTATATTGTATCTCCAACATTTATGCGACAAGGGATGCCTTGTTTCAATCTAATTTTTACACGTTTATCAGCTTTTTTAATCCCTACCCCACTCACAGAATCAATATCTTCTATGAACCATGCATTTGCTACACAATTTAATACTGCATGCTCATAGTTGATGAGGGATTCATACTCTGTACCTGATAAATCTATTCCAACTTCAATTTCTTTCGAACTTTTTCCAATTACTAAAGATGTTTTTCCTTGAATGAGCCATTCTTTTGTTGTTTCTCCCATTTCGCCGAGCAGCACCATTTTTTGGATAGCTAAGTCAGTCCTTGTATTGACACTATCATTAGGAACATACTTTACTAAGCTATAAATAATAGCTATTAGGCACAATGCTGAGCCAAATATTATTTTTAAAAGAAGCTCTTGATTTACTATAAATACGTAAAAAAAAGCAATACAAGAAATGATAAAAATTGTGAAATCTAAAATTTTTATCATCATTTTTTTATTCTCACTTTGCTTTCCCACACGCTTAGTAGATTGAAATTTCATGTCATACACGATATAAAACTCCTTTCCTCAGACTTTCAACTAAAGGTTTATTAAGAGCATTTACCGTTTCTTATTTGTAAAAAAACGATCAAATAAATCAGAAGTATCCAATGGATTTTTCTTTATAGATTGGTTATTTAACGACGATGTTTCTCTTGTCTTAGGATTAAAACCAAAAAATTGTTCAAAATTCTTTTCAATATTATTCATATTAAACTCATAACTTTTTGCAGAAGGCTGTTTTCTAGTTTTGTTGACAGGGTCATTTTTATGCGTTCCACTTCGATTAGCTGAATCTAAACTAGCATCATATACATCTCTAGTAGTAGAGTCTTTTAGCACTGTGTATGCCTCTTGCACTTCTAAAAATATTTTTTCGGATTCCTTGCTGCCATCACTCACATCTGGATGATGCTTTTTTGATAATTTTCGATACGCGTGTTTTATTTGTTCTTGTGAAGCGTTTCTACTAATACCTAAAATCTCATAGTGATTTTTCATAATATTTCATCCTCATTAACTATGAATTATTCAAAATTATCTAAGGAACTATACAGTTCCTTAGATAATTAAAAGAAAATATACTAGAAAAAAATATTAGACAGCGTAGCCGCCTTCAATTTTCGCCAAGTCTGTTTTGTCTTTCTTCTGCTTAATAAAAATGAAGAACTCGCCAATCCCCTCAGTGTCTCCAAATCTTTCTGTATAATCGACAACAAACGCATTTGGGAAATCAATTTTTCTAACAACTTGATCAGCAGCGATAACTTCTAATGTTACTTTACGGTAACAATCTGCCTTTTCCGCAGGTACTAAAGACCACAGTGCCAGTTTCATCGTATCATCAGAATTGTCACCATCTGTTGCTGTAAGAATTTTCCCCTTCACTTTTAAAGTTGCACCAACATCTGTAGATCGAGCATTAGAGTCGTCTGGTGTATCCGTTTCATACTCAACCGATATAATACTTTCTAATCCTAATTCAATTGCTTCAGAACCTTCTACTTTTAATACAAAACCCATTCTTATTCCCTCCAAATTGTTTTATTATTTGAATCATCAAAAGAATCCCTTGGTAGCATTAAACTCCCCATCTTGACGCTTTAATTTCCCAATAATCTCTTAGCATCTACTACAATCAACAGCAACTAAAGTTGTTTTACTCATTTGTAGAAAATAAAACCTTTTTTCATAGTTAATTGTTAGAATGAGGAATATGTACTTTCTACCAAATTAATCTTTAGGGTAGATTCATATTTATGTTAAAAGATTTATTTAGTAATAAACCTTAAACACACATCTCATAATGTGTTCATTAATACCGATACTGTTAAGTGAAACATTTATGCTTTCACAGCACTTGTCCCTTTTGTAATCATGACTTCAAGATTTTTAACGTTACCATTAAATATTAAATCAATTTGGCATAGGCTTGTTTTTTCATCAATAATGTAGCCTATATCGTCCCCATCTTGAATAACCGAATTCACATATCCTTTATCATTTAGCCACTTACTTTTTTGACTACTTGGATTATTACTAAAGAATCGAACAATATTATCATGTTTAAAATCCCCTGATTGGAATCGTAGAATTCTTTCAATATAGGTACTTACTTGCGTTTTATAAATTGAATCGAATCCATCATCCTTCATTGCTAAACTTCTAGCTTTATATACCGTAATGCGCTTAATATCTTTATCTTGCAGTTGGGCATTTTCTGATGAGAAAACAAAACCAAAGCTTCTACTATTAATTGCATCCTTAATATTATTAGTAAATCCAGATATTTCTTTAGCCATTGTCGTCACAGTTCTAAGTGAGTTGTCACCCGCTTCAATATCAAATCGAACACCCGGATAACTTCTCTTTACATTACGGAATGATTCTTTCAAATATTCTGGACATTGATAAGCAGACACTATTCCAGCTGCTACATAGCTAGCACCTACATACACACCTTCAATCCAAAGCTTTAATATATCTTCTTTTTCTTTAGAAAGACGTGCACCATTTTCGGTTGTCTGCATTCTTGTATCTATAATGACACCTGACTTATCTTTTGGAATGATTGTGAAGTTAGGGAGACAAGGTATCGCAAACTCACTATATTCCTTTCTGACAAGTACAGAACATTTATCAATTAGTCGATCAATACCAGCTGTTGCAATTCCATTAAAGGTAGTTTCTTCCTCCGCCATAAAATTGAAAAATACTTGCACTTTAAATTCTTTTATAGCATCGAGAAGTAAAGATAACGACTCCATTGTGTTTCCTTCTTGCTTGGAAACCTTTTCATTCCCTTTAAATCTTGACCTACTAACTTTTAATTTACTAGTAGCTTCTAATTCTAATGATGGGACAATACCAAACCATACTGTATCTGTAAAATCATTTTTCGAGTTTACAGTATTCAGATATGTGCTTAGTCTTGGTAAATTATTACCTTTAACTAGCATGTCTAATTTCGTATTTGTCACAATTAAGGATGGTTGCATACCTCTATTTTTAGTAGCATATTGATCAAAATACATTTTTACGCCTAATAGCTTTTCAACTAAAGGCTTTACGGTTTTTACAAATTCATCCTTTGCATCTTTATAGAATTCTAGGTATGTATTGTAATTTTGTACCTCTGTTGCAATATCAAATTCAGCTCTAACCGATGGTAGCGGGGAGAAAGTTCTTACAACTAAATCTTTGACATAAGAAGATGGTGATTCTGTAATTGATTCATAGTCCTCTTCAAATACCGTACTTAAACCATAGTTGCTATTTTCTTCAACTATCATTAGTTCCGAATTAGTATTTTGAGGAGCTTCAATGACTTTTAGTTCTCCTGTTTCACCGATAGTAAGGGTCCCTATTTGTAACTTCTCGGACTCATCTTCTTGTTGATTAGCACCTAGTAAAAGCCTCGTCTTTATATCTTCAATAGCTAACGGGAGCATCGCCATGACGTTATTATAGTTTCTGCTAGCTACCTCAAACATTAAATTCAACTTATCTCCAGTATCCAGTTTTTTCGGATCACCTTCGTCTAAACCTTCATATTCTCCATATAAGTAGTGAATTTCTTTTCTCACTTGTCGAATATCGTCCATCACTTTTTTGGGCGAAATCATATCTAATAGATTTTCAAATTTAAAGTCCACATTGGCAATGCCTTGACTTCTTTTCGTATCAATTAATGTGAATAACATATTTAAAAAGTCATTGTTTTGGTCAATGGCAATTTCTGAAATGCAATCCTCCTGAATTCCTTCAGGTTTTTTAAGCGAATACATCACTTTTTGATTCGCTGCGTTATAGAAAGAGTAGACTGTTGGTGAGAACTTATCTAGAAATTCATCAAAACTTTTTACAAGTAGATATTGATTAATCTCCTTTATCTTCTCATCACTAAGACTGTCAATTCCTTTTACATCCCCAACAAGCGTAATTAGGTCCATTTTTTCGGGATTAATTTCTTCAAAGAGCATTGTTCTGTTTGTTTGGTTTATAATCTCCATTTAATCGGCTGTAAAATACTACAGCCATCCCTCCTTTATAACAAACTTCAAGCAAGTAAACATTTTATAAAACATAATCATCAGCGGGAACCTAATTAAGCAACTAACCTCAACAATAAATATCATCATTTTAATAGATAGTATGAATGGGTTTAGTATGAAGTCCATACATTCCACAAATATTTTATTACTAACTACAAATTCAATTAATACCTATGTCGGAAGTGAAATTTCCATTAGTTTCACACTTTTTACATTATGTGTCATATGCACAAATTATATAATAATATAAATATTTGTCAATATTTGCATTTAAATATATAATATGTAAATATACCTAATTTTTTATTCCCGGAAAAATAACTACTTTGTTTTTTATAATTGATATAAGTAAAAATATGTATATTATTGATTTAACAATACTAAAAAAGTCTATATATTATCCTCTGCAAAAAACATTTTTATTTTCGTGACCATATTTTCTATCAAAATAGATAACATTATAAATTTAAGTGAAAAGCACCTTTTTTTTGAATTTACTGCCAGACTCCACATAATTGTATTTGACATAACTAAACTCACATTAAGGTTATATTCCTTTACATTTTTCAAGGAATCTTCTATTAATCTTTGTGGTGCTTCTACTGGTGTAATATTAGTTAAAGAATAGTAAATTGTAGCAGCAAAACTATAGATATCAGTAACAACCCCTTGCTTTGATGAGTTAGAGTATTGCTCCAGAGGCGAATATCCAGGTGTTATGTAAATGTTATGTTTTGAGTTTAATTTATAATTTATTGCAGAACCAAAATCCAGTAATTTCAAATTCCCGTTTGAATCAACTATTATGTTATTAGGCTTTATATCACGATGAATGATACCCTTTTTATGCAGGAAGTTTAGTGCGTCAATTAAAGGGGAAAATATATTATTATATAATTGATTCCTTTTAGTAAATTTACAATCTTTTATATATTGATCTAATAAAACACCTTCATAATATTCTGTAATAATATAGATTGAACCATTTCCTTCAAAATGATCTATATATTTAACAATATTTATATGAACTATTTGTTGCAGGATAAGTGCTTCTTGAAGAAAATTTTCTTTCAGTTCTTCAAACTTATTCTTTGTAGAAGGTAAACGATTAATAACTGTGATATTATCTAAATCACGCAAAACTAATTCACTCGGGTAAAATTCTTTTATTACAAGTTTCTCCCCTGTGTGAATATTTTCTGCCTTATAAACGATTGATATCTTACTAGATGATATATTTCCAGTTATTTTATATGTATTTTTTAACACAAAGTTTATCGGCAACCTCGTCTCATTCATACTAAGAATCATTTATTTCATCCCTTCATATTTATTTCTATAAATGTTTATAACACCAACTAATTAACAGTATATGGTTAATTATACAAATTTTATTTCGACGCAATTTTTGGAAGTTTAATAGACCATAAATAAATTAGCTCAAATGATTCATGTGAATCTAAACTTTCAAGATATCAGACAGCTTTTTTCGATTGAAACGCCTATAAATCATATTCATTCAAACTTCCCCGATTAAACGAGTGACTGACACCTGTGAGTTATGAGCCAAGCAACTGAGACATTCACCTGAACAAACATATACATTCCCCCTAACCTAATAGCATTATTTGTCGTATAATGGAAACACTATTTCTAGTGAACTATCATTTATGGAGGTTAAACAATGAATAAAAAGGTAATGAAAAGAGCATCCATTATTGCCATAACGATTACGATTCTACTCACTTGTACCTATTTTTTCGTGGGTAACTATTTTTATAACTTTGCAATCAATGCAAATACTAAAAAAGATTTTCTTGTTGACGATCCTAATTTGGAATCAAGCAGCCTTATAAATAAAAAGAGAGAGGAAGCAGAAAAATTAGCAGATGAGGAATTTCTTAAACAATATCCATCTATGGACAAATCAATTACTTCCAGCGATAAACGCAACTTAAAGCTCCACGCTGAAGTTTTCCAAAATGAGAAACCCGATTCAAAATGGGCGATTATTGTTCATGGCTATACAGGAGACATCCAAACTACGACTAGATGGATTCGTAACTTCCATGAAAATGGATATAATGTTCTTGCTCCAGATCTCCGTGGTCATGGTAAAAGTGAGGGGGATTACATAGGTATGGGATGGGACGATCGATTAGATATCGTTTCATGGATAGATGAGGTTATCAAAATAAATCCAGATGCTGAAATTGTTCTGCTAGGTGTATCTATGGGAGGAGCAACCGTTATGAATACATCTGGTGAAAACTTACCTGATAATGTGAAAGTTATTGTCGAGGACTGTGGATTTGTATCTACAAGTGATATATTTGCTTATCAACTAAATGAAATTTTTAGTTTACCAAGTTTCCCTATTTTAAATGCGGCTAATACAATTACAAAACTCCGTGCTGGCTATGACATATTTCAATCGCCAACTTTAAATCAAATTGCAAATAGTAAAACACCTATGCTATTTATTCACGGTGATCAAGATACATTTGTGCCTTTTGACATGTTAGATAAAGCATACAATGCGGCGACTGTTGAAAAAGAGAAGTTAGTCATTCCAGGAGCAGGACATGCGGAAGCCGCACAAGTAAATCCAGAGTTATATTGGAAAACGGTTTGGGGATTTGTTTATGAATATATGCAATAAAATAGTCAGTTACACAAACAGGAAATTTTCAGATATAAATCTGGGTGTTTCCTGTTTTCTAGTTGTCCTAGTGGAAGTATTTTTTAACATCGTATTTGTATAACTCACATACTTAAAGATTAATCTTGTTAACATTTGTCGGCTGTTTAACAAAGCTAAAGCTTTCATTGCTACCTGCTCACTACTATTATTTAAGGAGAGGAAGTTTAAATGAAAAGAAACAGCGCAATAATTATTTTGGTGTTTTTTGAACTTGTCGATGTCATTTTAGAAACTTTCGCGATTAATGAGTATCCCCAAAAAAAGTACATACTTATCCCCTACTCTACTCCCTTCTAAACAAATCCCATTAGAAAACCTCCTCAATCTATGCGATAATAACAGAACAAGAGTTTCTATTATCGAAACAAAAGAGGTGTTGTTATGAAAACAGTAATCTTAGCCGAAAAACCATCACAAGCAAAAGCCTATGCTGATGCTTTTTCAGTAAAAGCTCGGCACAAAACCCATATTGAATTAAACCCATGTAGCACCTTTCCTTCTGGCGCAATTATTACGTGGGGAATTGGGCATTTAGTTGAGTTGAAGGAACCAAAAGAATATCAAAAAGAATGGACATCATGGAATTTAGCGTCTTTACCGATTTTGCCAAGTAAATATGAACATAAAGTTTCTTCTGATAAAAAAGTACAGTTCAATTTTATTAAAAAGTTGTTCACGGATCCAACTGTTTCAACGATTATTAATGGCTGTGATTGCGATCGGGAAGGTTCTAATATTTTTTATTCCATTCACACGATGACAGGCGTGAAAAATAAAACGATTAAGCGACTATGGATCAATTCATTGGAAGTCGATGAAGTACGAAAAGGGTTTAATAACCTTCAGGATAACAAAAAGGATTTATTACTTTATCATGAAGCAAAAACGCGCCAAATTAGCGATTGGCTCGTTGGGATGAATGGAAGCCGGCTTTATACGCTACTCTTGCAGCAAAAAGGCTTCAATGAAAGTCTTTCGATTGGACGAGTGCAGTCCCCAACGGTCTATCTCATTTACCAACGTCAAAAGGAAATCGAAGTCTTTGTTCCGACCCCTTTCTATGAAATTGAGGGAAATTTCAAGGCGAAAAATGGTACATATAAAGGGAAAGTAAAGATTAAAAGTGAGAAAAAAGAGGACATTCTGCAACTGTTGCAACAGCATAACATCTCAGAGCAAAATGAAGGTTTTGTAAAATCGATCACGAAAAAAGAAAAGCGTGCCAAGTCACCTAAATTGCATGCACTATCGACGCTACAAGCCATTGCCAATAAAAAATGGAAATATAGCCCTGCTAACGTGTTAAAAGCTGCGCAAAGCTTGTATGAGAAGAAGCTAGTAACCTACCCGCGGACTGACACACAATTTATTACGAATAATGAATTTACTTATCTTGCAAACAATGTGGAAGCTTACCAACGAATCGCCAATGTCTCGTTCCCTATCGCTTACAATCAACCAAATAAACGATATGTCGATAATTCTAAAGTACAGGAACACTATGCCATCGTCCCAACGAAAAGTATTCCAACTGACCGAAAACTACAAGGGTTGTCTATTGAAGAGCGCAACCTATATTTTGAAATACTCAAAACAACGCTCGCCATGTTTCATTCGGATTATATTTATGAAGAAACAAAAATTATTACTGACGTGAATAGCCTTTTATTTGAAACAACTGGAAACACGGAAATTAGTAAAGGGTGGAAAGAACTTTTCACGGAATCAAAAAAAGAGGTCACTCCGACTCTCCCTAAGCTCACAAACAATGAAAAAGTGCTAGGCGTCATCAAAATGATAGAAGGTATGACTACTCCCCCTAAACCGTACACAGAAGGTCAATTAATTGGCATGATGAAAACATGTGGAAAAGCGATTGAAAATGAAGTTGAGATGGAGATTTTAAAAGAAGTTGAAGGTCTTGGTACGGAAGCAACCCGAAGTGGCATTATTGAAACGATTAAAAGGCATGGCTATATTGCAGTAAATCAAAATATTGTCAGCGTTACGCCAAAAGGAGAGATTCTTTGCCAATCAATAGAAGGAAACCTCCTTTCTAGTCCCTCTATGACAGCCAAATGGGAAGCCTATTTAAAGAAAATCGGGAATGGAGAAGGCTCACCGAAGCATTTTATCGAAACCGTTGCAAAATTTATCGATAAATTAATACAAGAAGTTCCGCAGCAATTACAAGTCCAAGGATTAGATCAAAGCATCACAGCTAATCAGGTAATAACTGTCATTGCGCCCTGCCCTACTTGTAAAAAAGGCAATATCATTCAAAGAAAAACTTACTATCGCTGCTCGGAGCATGAAAATGGATGTAAACAATCCTTTCCAGGGCAAATGTTAGGAAAGAAATTGTCCGAAAAAAACATTAAAGATTTATGTACGAAAGGCAAAACGGCTGTAATTAGAGGTTTGAAATCTAAAGCTGGGAAAAGGTTTAGTGCTGCGTTACTATTTGATGGTGAAAAAATTACTTTTGAATTTGAAAATAATACACAAACGACGAATTTTAAAAGAAGTTCTACCTATAAAAAGTAAGCACACTTTTTGATACAGCTCTCGGTCAATCCTATTAAGTTGTTGAATCATTACTTAGAAAAAATAGAGTAGCCTAATTCTCTTTTACAAACGGATTAGGCTTCTTCTCTCAATAATCACGCTTAATATTTGATATTTAAAAATATTTCCTGCCCATTTCTGTATTATAAGGAAACCCACCCCCGACAAATTCCCCTTCAATCCCATCCTATCATGGATCAACTTTATTTCTTTCTACCCGAAATATCATTACCGCAATGTTTTCGCTTCACAACACCATTACTTAAGACGTATAATTAAAATTAGTTTATTATTTTTTTGATATTAAAGGAGTTTGAACCATGTCCGCACTATATGCAACTGGTGCATTTGCTGAACAACTCGGCATTAGTAAAGCATCATTACAACATTACATAACCATTCTAGAAGAGCACGGATATGAAGTACGACGCAATAACCGTATGCATCGCCAATTTTCAGACGATGATTTAATAATATTGCAAGCTTTTTTAACTTTATATAAAAACCGTGGCTTAAAATTAAAAGAAGCGGCGCAAACCGTAACCAGTCCAAAATTCGAGCCCGCAGAAATTTTACAGCATGCTATAATTCCATCATCAAATCAAGTATCACAATTTGAAGATTTATCAAATTCAATGGAACTAATCGCAACTCATATTTACGGCATTGAGCAAAAAAATGGGCAGCTATTAACTTTAATCGAAGAGCAACGTACTCAAAATGAGCTATTGATTGAGCAAAACCAAACATTAAAGCAACAGTTTGGCGTCATGATGCAACATATTATGGAGCAAGCAAATGAGCCAAACTCCTCCGCGCAGCAACGCCAGCTCGACCGTGTCGAACAGCAAAACAGCGCAATCATGAGTACACTGAATAAACTTAACGTTGCGCAACAAGAGCTTCACCCTACAACCATATCAGAATCCGAAAAACAGGGAAAAAGTTTGTTTGGGAAGTTGTTTAAATAACGGATAACTTTCATCAAAAGTTGAGCAGGCTTACAAGACAAGTTAATTGTTTGAAGTGCCTCTTAAATATTAGACACGATTTTTTCACTAGGCAGCGCATTAGGCATGTGTTCGATATTATATCGAACACATGCCTTTTCATTTTACCTAAATCTGTTTTATATCATTTTTTTAAAGGGCAAACAAGACAATAATCCATGCCATCTTCTTTTTTCTCTAATTGATAATAACGACAGCAAGTTTTGCGCTCGGTATAAATTAGATGGCAATATTTTTTTAGAGGGTTATCCATATGTTCAAGCCATTGAGGTGAACATTGTGTAATTCTACTATGAACAAATTCCAAATGATTGAATGGATACTTTATCTGATTTCGCTTGAGTACAGCGTTTAATCTTACCGCAACATTTTCCCATAAAATATTTTTATTAATTTTGCATTCCTTTGATATCATTTCAACTAATCGAAACAAATGGCGCGATAGTATTTGGTCTTCCCAACAACCTGCCATTTCAGATTTTACCGTACCTCGAACAAATAATTTAAATTGCGATAAATCAAAAGTTGCATTTTTTAACCAATCCACTCTTTTTTGCTGTAAGCCATAGTAATCTAGCGCAGCAGCAGCCGTTAATACAGCATAGCGTTTAAAAAATAAGGATCCTGCAATTGCTAAATTATCCGTTTCTAAATAATGGGCATATTGATTGATAATCGGTAAGAGGAGTTTCTTATCTTCCAAATGTGACAGTGGTATTCCAATTTCTAAATCAGAAGTAGTTACACCATAACCTTCTAAGTTCATTTGACACGGCGTCCTTTTCCTTTTGGAATACATAGGGGAGTTCCAAAATAGGGATCCGCTTTAATCAGTGCATCCAAATTAAAAATTTCTTTTACCATTTCAGTTGTAACAATTTCCTCAGGTGTACCTTGGACAGCCACTTTCTTATCATGAATCGCTACTAAATTATCTGCATAACGACATGCCAAATTTAAATCATGTAATACCATAACAATCGTTCGCTTATACTCGCGATTTAAGTCGAATAAAAAATCTAATAATTCAATTTGATGCGTCATATCTAAATAGGTTGTTGGCTCATCTAATAAAATGATCGGTGTTTCTTGCGCCAATGTCATTGCAATCCATGCCCGCTGACGTTGCCCACCTGACAAAGCATCAACTTGTCGGTCTTTTAATGGGAGTAGTTGAGTTGCAATTAGTGCCTTTTCAACTAATTCCTCATCTTCTTTTGACCACTGCTGAAACCATTTTTGGTGTGGATAACGACCTTGTTTTACTAACTGATGTACAGTAATTCCTTCAGGTGCAACGGGCCCTTGTGGTAAAATGGCAAGCTTTTTGGCAATTTGTTTCGTCGATATGTCTTGTAATTTTTGCGTATCTATAAATATTTCTCCAGATGTTGGATTAAGTAAGCGTGCTAACGAGCGTAATAATGTTGATTTCCCACTGCCATTTGCACCTACAAGTACTGTAATTTTTTCGATTGGTATGTCAAAATCGAGATTCTCAATAATTGGCTGATCCCCGTATTTTAATGTTAATTTTTTTGTTTGAAGCCCATTCATCTGAGTATCCTCCTAACGATTTCGATTTCTATATAATAAATAAATAAAGAATGGTGCTCCGATTGCAGCTGTAAATACGCCAGCAGGTATATCTAAAGGAAGGAACATTGTTCGAGCAATTAAGTCTGCAATTACGACTAATAAAGCACCAATTATTCCTGTTATCGGAATTAATCCAAGAAACGATTTCCCTACTAAACGTCTCGCGAGATGTGGCGCCATCAATCCGACGAATTCAATTCCCCCAACATATGCAGCAGAGCTTGCTGCTAAAATGACTGCGCACCCAAGGAAAACTAGTCGTTGCCATTGTAATTTTATTCCCATACTAATCGCAACATCATCACCGAGTTCTGTTACATTCATACTTCTACCTAAAATTATTAAGATTGGTAATGGAATCATTATCCACCAGAAAAGTGAAGTAACATCATTCCAAGTCGCCGCATATAAACTTCCTGTTAACCAAATATAGGCTTTAGAAACAACGTATGTATCACTAAAAACTAATAAAAATGTGACACCTGCTTTTAATATGGCGGAGATTCCTATACCAATTAAAACTAATCGAATAGGTGTAACACCTTTATTCCAAGAGAGTAAGTAAATGAAAGTGGCTGTTATTAATCCACCACTTATTGCTGCAACAGGCAATAAAGACATACTTACGACCCCAGTGCCAACACTTATAAAAAGGACAGCACCAAAGGAAGCACCACTTGTAATCCCAATAATATCAGGTGACGCTAGTGGATTTCTCACAATGCTTTGTAAAATCAGCCCTGATATACCTAATGCGCTACCTACTAGAACTGCAAGCAATGTTCGAGGTAATCGAAGGGTCTCGATAACAAATGCATGCTCATCCGTCATATTACTAAGTTGCATAAATACTTGTGTAGGGGAAATCCAATTGCTACCTGATGATAAACTTAATATGAAAAATGCAATTAATAATAATAATCCAATACTAAATACTTGCATCCAGCCTTTTGTAATTTGAAATGAAACCTTTTCTTTTAACATACGAAATGTCCAATACTTCATTGTTTAGACACCCCTTTTTTCGCTAAGTAAATAAAGAATGGTCCGCCAATAAGTGCTGTCATAACCCCAATTGGGACTTCCATTGGGCTAATTAAAAATCGTGCCAGTATATCAGCTCCTATTAATAACGCCGCACCTAATAAAGCACTGAAAGGCAGTGTCCATCGATAATCAGTGCCAACTAATCCTTTAGCAATATGCGGAACAATTAAACCAATAAATCCAACAGAACCGACTACCGCAACAGAACCTCCAGCTAAAATAATGATTAATACTCCCATTATGATTTTTAATAAACCCACATTTTGACCTAAACTTTTCGCTACATCATCACCCGATCCGAAAATATTCATTGCTTTCCCAATAAATAGACTAATGATAATGGCAGTAACTAAAAACGGAAGAACAGCAAATAGCATATTTAAATCTCTGCCCGCAATCGAACCTGATATCCAAAATAATACCGTTTGAATCGATTGTTCATCAATGACTAACATCCCTTGTGTAAATGAAATAAAAAGGGCAGATAATGCTGTGCCGGCCAAAATAACTTTAATCGGTGTTAAGCCATCACGACCTAGGCTACTTAAAAAAAATACGCCTAAACCTGCAACAGCAGCCCCGAGAAAACCAAACCACATGTACTGAGTCAATGATTGAAGATTTAACCAAGTGATAGCAAAAACAATAAAAAATATTGCCCCAGCATTAATTCCAAGTAAATCTGGGGAGGCTAGTGGATTTCTTGTTAATGTTTGAATTAACGTTCCGGCAATAGCTAATGCAATACCTACAGTAAGTGCAATCGTTGCACGTGCTAATCTACTGGTAGCGATAATAAGATGATCCGGATTTTCTGGATTGTATTGTGTCAAAACTTCCAAAGCTAATGAAAATGAAATGGAAGTTTGCCCCATTGCTAAGCTACAAAAAATTAAAAGTGCAACGAGAAATAAAAGTGTGATGATTCCAATAATTTTAGAGCTAAAAGAATGTAACATATCCTAACCTCTTATTTATCTGAAAAATGGGGACTCAAATCGATTCCCCATTTTCATTAGTATTTATTTTTCAAGTTTGAAATGCGTATATAATTCATCCAACATTAAATTTGCCGATTGTAAACCACCTGCTAAGTTCCAAACAATTTCATTTACTGTATATACTTGTTCATTTTTAACCGCATCTAAATTTAAATAAAGTGGATGTTCAGACCATTCTTTATAAGTATTTTTTACAGCTGCGTCGTCCTCCATGAATTGGAATATTACATCTGCATCCATTTGTGAAATTGATTCTTTATCATTTAATTTCACAATATCTAGTTTTTGTCCTTGTAGATTTTTTGGCTCTTTAAAACCAAGCTCTGTAAGAATTGAACCAGCAAAGCCTTGTACATAAACACGTGCATGATCTGCACGGTAATTTGTAACAGCTACGCTAAATGGATAATTTTCATTCGTTGCAATTTTTTCTTTAAAGTCAGCAACTCGAGATTCCCAATCAGCTATCAATTTTTCAGCTTGATCTTCTTGTCCTATTGCTTGCCCTATTAAACTTGTAGTTTCATGAATGTCATATAAAGTAGTGTTTACAACTGTTGGTGCAATTTGTGATAATTGTTCATAAATTTCTTCATGTCTTACTTGCGTTGCGATAATTAAATCAGGTTTTAAAGCTGCAATTTCTTCTAAGTTTGGTTGAGTTTCCAAGCCTACAATCGTAACACCTTCTAAATCTGATTTTAAATATTCATATATTGGTTGTTCAGCCCATGATTCAACTACCCCAATAGGTTTCACACCAAATTCTACAAGTGTATCCGTAGCGCCTTGATATAAGGTTACGATTTTTTTAGGTGTGCCAGTAATTTGTGTTGTACCTAAAACATGCTCTATTACTCTCGTTTCAGAAGTGGCTGTTTTTTTCTCCGCACTTGCAGAATTTACTTCTTTCTCTTCTGCATTACCACAAGCAGCTAAAATTGCAATTGTTGCAATAATAGAAAAAACTAAAACACTAAATTTCTTATTCATTTTTCCATCCCCTAAAAATATAATTGATAATGATTTTCATTATCGTTTGTAAGTATAATTTAAATGAAAATCATTTTCAATTACTTTTTTGAAATGTTTTAAAAAATTTTAATTTGGCATTGATTCGGTTTACTGGCTTTATAAATAAGAACATCACAAGGTCATAATGTAAATGTCCTTCCTAGCTCACTATTAATTCTAAATAAAGATAAAACTTGTCACCCAACCAGCTATTTTTGCTAGCCTATACCTACTATTCTCCCCCGCTTAATTATTCTCATTTTTATAATTAATCCCCTTAAATTCCCAAGTTAATATAGACATACGAACGTAAAGTATAGATATTAATGATATGAGTAATATGACGTTTGTTCGAGAAAATACTATCTTCATGTAGCAAATAGAAGATTCCGAATGTTATACTATGAATACAAATAAGGGGGAATTTTTGTGGGGAAAAAGAAGCGAACAATTTTTTGGATTATTCCGATTGCAATTTTAGGTATCTTTGTTTATTTTTTCGGTCCAAAAGATACGATTACGGACAATGAATACATAGATTATATGAAAGCAGCAACATTAACGAGTGATAGTCCGTTAACAACTGAAGTGGCCTTTTCGAATGTTTGTGAAAAAGGTGGCTGGGAATATTTCGAAACGAAAATGTTAGATCGTGTTGTTGAATATAAAGGCGAATGTACAGTAGACGGAAAGCTTGAGCCTGTTAATGTACAATTCATTGTGGAAAAAGATAAGTCATCTCACATCATTGGCGCCATGCTCGTTAATACCGTCCAACAAACCGATGAACAGCGCGATGCATTTATTCAAAGCTTGAATAAGTAATTCGTTTACTACAAGTAAGTAAACAAATCATATAATGAGTCTAATAGTTAAAGCCCGTTCATAATAATTCGAACGGGTTTTAACTGTTTCCTAACGTGGTTTAGTTATGTTATTCTATCTGTTTTTGCATATTTTACTAGTTTCGGTTTAACAACAGCATTCGTTAGTTGCACAAAACACATTTAAATTTCTAACCATTCATTCACATTCGCAATCTCTTTATACGTTTGCATCCATGAACTATTTTCCTTTAAAAAGGCTAATCCAACATTCGTAACTTGTACGGAATCGAGTACAACGGAGTGAACGGTTTCATCATACCACTCATCCTCTTCAAAATAAGAAATGGTAACCCCTCTCACATACCCGTAATTTCCCATGCGCTCTAAAGTTTCCGCCCATATAAACAATTCTAGTTTGTAATCTGTATGATTTGGAACTCTACCATTCGTTAATTCAAAAAGTATACTGTATATCAATTTATCGTTATTCAATTTATTCCACCCAAACTTTCCTTAAAGCACATGGTATAATTATTTGCTATGTCCCATTGCAAATGTAGATGGCGAAAATACAACTTGATATTGTCCTTGTAACGCCAGCTTCACTTTTGCCGTTAGCAGAGCGCCTTGTTCATTATGCCGTTGCTCCAACAAGACACCATTTGGAATAATTCCATCATTTCCCCAGTCAATCCATGTACCATAATCATTTATCCAGTCTTGGAGCTCTCGTTTCAACGTATTAGATATTGGAAAGTTATCCATATCTAGATTTGAAAGGCATCGACCACACCAAAATGGATCCGCACTTATATCCGCCTCCACTCTTAATTGTTTATTTTTCTCACATCGACGACAAAGCTGCATATAAATACTCCTCTTTTCAGTTAAAAATTTTATTCCGGTATTATTACAATATAATATATCCACTTTTTTCACTAAGTGCATATAGTATCTCTTAATCCTCCCAATAAAAAATCGCATCCCAAACTAAATAATCCCTTTTCTCACGCAGGGTTGTTGGGATATCCGCTTGAAACGGTATCGGACACGAAACATCCTCTGTTCTTAAAATTGTATATTGATATTTCATGAACAGTCGCTCAAGCCTTTGAACAAGTAGTCTAAAAGCAGGTTCTATATGTAAATCAGAGGGCTGCGAAAAAAATGTTCTCCCGCCATTTAATGATTTTCCGTCCTTCAAGTATGTATCCGACCGATTCATCCGCCCGATTAACACAACGGGTGCGAGTCGACTAATCGCTACAGCAAGACCTTCAATTTCTACCGTACGCGTGTCCTCATCTTCATACACGGTAACATGCTCATCCTCGTAACAGCACCACTCAAAATAAGATGCATAGCCACTGCCGAAATTAGCAGGCACTTCAATCACTTGAATTTTTTCACGTTTTAGTTCGGCTACGAGTCGCTTTAAATAATGCTCTACTTCTAGCTCATTTCGACTCGAATATGGGTAAATAGCGCCTATCATTTCCCCGGCAATAAGCGCTTTTAATTCGTCATTTGAAAACATACTTCCTCCTCGAGATTACTGCTCATATTCTGCATGTCCGTGCTGTGTGCATCCAAATAAATAGCAGCCGGTTGTCGGATATAATTCGTATTCATACTGTGGAACATAACCTTGAGATAGTTGCTCAAATAACGTTTCAAGCAGTACTTGTTCTGCCTGTGATTCCTCTAGACTTTCTTGTTTATCAAGTTCCGTCCAATTTGCTTCACATGGTTCTTGCTCGATTTCTTGTATTTCTGCTATCTTTAATACAATTTGAGCATCGATAAATTGCTGACAAATTGCCTCTTCTTGGAGCTCCATTAATACATAAGAATAACGGCTAATGAGATAAGGTGTAAAATACGATGTGAAATAGCCCTCCGTCAAGCTAGAGTCAAACCATTTTTTTGCCAATGTAAGTTCATTTAGTTCCACATATACATCTGCAATTTCTGTCGCGCTCACATAGTCCTCCATTTCAGGTGTCCAGCTTGCAAGCTTAGCTGTTGCTTTCTCAAATTTCCCCGCTTTAATCCACCCAAATACCTCATATAGCCATGTCACATCTGTATATCCTGTCATTTTACAAAACTGTTGGGCAGCTTCTTCAAAACGACTTTGATAAAATAAAGCAATACCAAGATTAATTAAAGCTGCCTCCGAATGCTGGAACTGTAAGCTTTTTGTCAAATACATTTCAGCTTCTTCATATCGCTTCTCGGCTAACGTAATTTCCCCGAGCATGCTATACGGGAAATAGGACTGTGGATTTAGCACAAGCACTTCCTCAAGCAAACATTTCGCCGTTTTCGGATCCTCTTCCTCTCGCAAATACATCCATGCTAAGTTATTTAAACTTTGAACACTTGGTTGCTCCTCTGCAAGCTTTTTTAGTAGTGCAAATGACCCGTCATATTCGTTTTGTTCCAATAATAGTAACGCTTTAGTATTTTCGGACAAATAATTATGTAAATAAAGATCAAGCTTCTCGAAGTAATCCATTTCATGTAGCTTCATATTTAACACCGTTAAAAACTTCGTAACCGCATGAATAACGTCCTCTACCTCTAATAGCTTCTGCAGCTCAACATTTTGTATAGGTGAAGAAAGCAGTATGCCATCCTGCTGCATTGCAAAATGAAGAATCACCTCGTCATAATCCATTGACGCATACGCAAAATCTCTCTTTATCCCATGTCGAGCCAAATCAAGCCACTTTCCAAGCTCAGTCGCCAATTCCACTACTTTTATGCACGTTTCGTTAAAAAACATTTCCCCGTCCACATAAATTTGCAAATCGCCTTTAATCGAGCCGTTTTCAAATGCCCATTTACCGCTATTTAAACGCTCATCCTCTAACTGATACTGAAAGTGCATCCAATTTCCCTACCTTTCTATGTAACAAATGAATGTTTGCTGCTGTTGTTCATCCTCGTCGTCAATTAATTCTTCATACATCTTTTTCGTCCAATGAATTGAAATGAATGAATCGGCTGGATTTTTCATCTCACGCCATACTTGCCAAGGTTGATTCCGATTAAAAAAGTCCTGATATACTGCTTCCTTTTCAAAAACAATCAATTCAGAGCGCCAAAATTTTTCTGGAAATAGTAACACGGCAATTTTATAAGCTGCATTCGGTTTCTTCTTTTTTAAATTCATTGCACAATCCATTAAATAATTGAAAACGACTTTTTTCCCCTTCGGATTTAGACTATCTATAAATTGCTGATTGGCTGGTAGCTTATAATTATAGACACCTTCGTAAAAATCATTTGGAAACTGCTTTGTCCTATCGCTTAAATACTGTTCAATCGTTCGTAACTTTCGTTTGGTACCTCTTATTTTGCTCGTTCGCATATAATCACCTTTATGTACTATCCAAAAATCGATACTCGTTCACCTGGTCCAGCTACAATTAAAAGTTGTTTTTCTTCTACCCGAGCCTCTAGTTGCCAGCTTTCAAATACGCCATTATCTCCAAAAAGATATAATTGGATGCCAGATTCGAATATAAAGCACAAATCGTTTGCAGCAATAACCTTTATAGCCGAAATTTTATGAAATGCTAATCTACAAAGCTGCTGCAATCGCATAGAATCGCCCACTCCCATTGCTATAGTTTGCTCATTTTCAATAATTGAAAATGCCCCTTCGATATGTATATATACTTCATCGTAAATACTAGTATTAGCAGCTGAAAGAATTAGCTTTGGCCCCCAAAAGTGTAAACTATCCACTGTTTCGCTTAAACAAATCGTTTCTATTATATTTTGTAAGTTCTTCGTAACATCCATTTTTTACCACCCACTTATTACCTTCTCTAAATAAGCTCTCAACAACGGCTCACTCTGATAATCGGCTTCATTCGTTACAACTGTAAATCCAAACGCGTCATGCTCTGTTACAAGGATAGTCATGTCTTTCGTTAAATCAACTGCTGCAAAACCGTTCTCATAATAGATATTATCCTCTTGCGTAAGCGCCCATAAATGATTATCAAATGCATTTAGAAACCATAGTTTAAACGCTTGATTAAGCAAGACTTGATTTGTAATAACTACCGTAAATGTAGGCACCTCTGCTTGAAACGTCTTACGCCCAATTTGCGTTAATACGGTTCTTCCTGAAGTCTTATAACGGATATCAAAGTCCTTCTCTTGCAAAATCCACTCTGGGCTATCATCGTAGCTCTCAAAATGGAAATAAAACGGAAACGTATAAATTGCTTGTGCGAGCTGTCGCATACGCTTACTTGTCTGTTCCACATAGTCATCTGCCTCTCCTGAAACGGCATAAGCAACATATTCCCCCTTCACTTCAATCCAACCATCGTATTCCTTATCATAGTTTAATAGATTAATCATACATTGCCTCGTGTTTTGATACTAGCAAAAATTCCTTTTAACATCCATAATAGTATTATACTAACAAAAAAATCAGAGCAACAAATGGACTATTTAATCGAACAACTACAAAGCACAAAAATAAAATTTAAATCCAGCCCATATTGGGGTATCTATTTTCGAAAGCTCTGGGAAGAAGCTTTTGTGAGTCATTTAAAACAAAGTGAGAAAGAAAAAATACATCTATACGGAGATCGTTATTTTTGTGGTTATTTATGGCATGTATTTAGCTATGATAGAAGACCTCACCTCCTTCAAACTGCCGCAAATGACGCTTTTGACGCCGTTAAAAAGTCGAAATGCTACATATTTTATCAACATTCAGCTAACGTTTTAACAGTAGAACAAGCATCTACATTAAAAGCAGCTCAATTTGCAAATGAAGAAGACATCTACGTTGTGGACGAGAATTTCACATGGACATACGTTGTTACACATGAAAGCCATTGTGGTCCATATTTTAGTAATGCAGATAACTACTAATCAAACTGCTAAAAAAAATTTGTAAGGCGCTAATGACAAAATGAATAATGAATTTTATACATGCCCTTACTGTGGTTACAAAACGTTAGAACAATGCCCTACTGGAACATATGAAATCTGTTCAATTTGTTATTGGAAAGACGATTTTGTGCAGTTCATTGACCCATTTTATGAAGGTGGAGCAAATAGCGTTTTTTTATACGAAGCACAAAGAAATTTTATACAATTCGGTGCATCAAAGGCGCTTTTCATCGATTCTGTTCGCAAACCTTCAACTTCTGATGAACGGGATACCTGTTTTAAATTAGTTGAGTTTTCAAACGAACACTGTATCATGAAAGAATAGAACGAAATTAAAAGAGACTTATATTTATCTGTTGAAAAATGAACTTAAAATACATACATGCCTCATAAACTTGGCTTAAACTACTCTTTTAATTAATGAAGTATTAATAAACGAGGGAAATGCATTGAAACAGGCATTTCCCTCGTTTATTAAAATTGATTCATGTCAACTAACTATAATTTGTTACTTAAATGATTTAAAAATAAGTGTCCCCAATACCAAGCTAATCAACAGAAGTAACAATGACAACGTAATCCAATGATGTGACAATAGTTTAATTAGCCTTAAGCACGTCATAAGGCTAGCGAAAAACTGTATTTTCATTTATTTATGCTTATTTAAGCGAACAACAATCAATGCGATTGGCGGAAAAATAGCAGCTAATTATGACAACTGATTTCGTTCAAGTAGCCAAGGTGTTTGTTGTTTATTTGATTCCATGTTTTACTTCCTTCTTTACTTTTGAATTAGCGCAAAACTAATTTGGCCTAAAAGAATTACGCCTAGTATAACAGTAACTAGATTAAAAAAAGCCGTGTTATAGAAAGAAAATCACTGATTCATGTTAAACAAATTTATTATATTGCTGAACAATTTCCCATCAAAATCCTTTACATTCGGAATCCAGCCCGTCAATTCCATAAGGATAAATACTACTTGAACGAAACAAAATGCGAAAATACCTTGAAACCAATTTTCCCTAAAAATAGATACACGAGATTTATTTTGCATTTCAACCACCTAGTTAAAATACTTTCTGTTCATAAATTTTTACAGATAAAATCCATGAAACACCATATAGTACTAGAGCTGCAATGAGTGCGAAAAACATAGCTTGTGATTCCATTAAAGGCGTTACTTTTAAAATGATTGCTCGAAACTGATCATTCAAGTCATGGATAAACAACTTCATCGCTAAAAAATAAACGGCAAATCCAATGACAAATGTAATTAGCAAATATTTACTTGCAAACTTATAAGAAAATGGATACATAAAAGCAACAACTACTAAGGATGCAACAGCAACTAAACCTAAATGAATCCAGTTAGGTTGTTCTTGATGAACAATGAAGCTACCTGCTATCAAAATACAAATGATGATGGCAATATATAGAAAAGCAGCTATATACTTTGAACTAACAATTTCCCTACGTGTTAAAGGCAGTGAGCTTAATAAAATTTGAGCTGTACGCTTTTCATCACTGGAGAAAATTTGTAGTGTCATTGTAAATGAAAATAAAAGTCCTAAAAAAATGGCCGAAACATCTAAAACCATATAAATAATCAATCCAGCAAGCATACCTAACAAAATGATTTTATGAATGACAAAATCCTTTTTAACTAATTGCAGCAATTTGCTCACTCTCCTTTTTCGTATAGAACATAATATCTTCTAATGTCGCTGGTTCGTAAATGGCTAGTTCTCCAAATAGTTGCATGATATGTTTTTTATTTTTTGAAAGCCCTTCAAAGCCTAACTTGGTTTTATGAATTGCCATAAATTCATTTTCTGTATCTCGGTCCAATAATTCCAAACCGCCTTTTACTAACACAAATTTCTCTTCTACCGCTAAAAATTCATCTGTAAATTGGAGTTCACCCTCATGTAAGAAAACGATATAATCCGCGATACGATCTAAATCCGATGTAATATGTGTTGAAAAGAATATCGTTTTTTCACCGTCTTGTACTAACTCATGTAAAAGGGCTAGAAACTCACGTCTAAATACAGGATCTAGGCCAGCTGTTGGCTCATCCATATTAATCAATTGTGCGTGATGAGAAAGCGCGATTGCCAATGATGCTTTCATCAACATCCCTTTTGAAAAAGTCTTTAGCTTTTTGTTAAGAGGTAACTGAAATTGCGCGACATACGTAGCAAATAATGAATCATCCCATCTTTTGTACAAAGGTGCTATTATTTTCTTCATCTCTACTAAAGTAAGGTGTTCATAAAATACATGGTCATCATAAACAAATCCAATGTTTTCTTTAATTTGTTTTTCATATTTTTTGTAATCTAATCCAAAAATTTTTACTTCCCCACTGTCAGGTTTTAATAAATTCATAATAAGCTTAATTGTTGTCGATTTCCCTGCACCATTTGCCCCGATAAAACCTGTTACAAAGCCCTTTTTCACTTTAAAGGAAAGGTTTTTTACTGCAAATCCATTAAAAGTTTTATTCACGTTTGATAACTCGATAATTGAATCCATTAATCTGCCTCCTCATATAAAAGTCCAACTAATTGTTGAATGTCTTCTAGATTAAGGACCATTTCCTTGCAATTTGTGATTGTCTGCCCTAACTGTTTTTCGATGACCTTCTGTTTTTGTTCCATCAGCAATTCCACATTCTGTTCTGCTACAAATGAGCCTTTTCCTACAATGGAATAAATTAATCCAGCCTTTTCAAGCTCTTCATAGGCCCTCTTTGTCGTAATCACACTTACATCTAACTCTTTCGCCATATTACGCATGGATGGTAAAGCAAACCCGATTGGTATCTCATTGGCTAAAATACTTTTCTTAATTTGCTTCACAATTTGCTCATAAAAAGGCTCTTTTGAATTGTGAGAGATTAAAATTTGCATGCGAATTCCTCAATTTATATTGTATATATACTTTATATACAATCAACCGAATAAATGTCAATATAATCTGTTAATTTTAATTTTATATTCAGAGTTCATAACTTTTTGAACAAGCAAAAACCCGTTCAGTTTAAACATATGAACGGGCTTTTGCTATGTATAACTAGTTGCATTCACAGATACAACGGACTACAGTCGAAAGTTTTTACGGGAATTATCCCCCAAATTTCATTTAAGAATAGTATCCAGTCCTTATTTTATTAAAAACTTATTCAATTCCTTCATAACCTGTTCCATAACTATCAGTGATTCTTTCGTGTTAGTTGGTTCTATTTCTAAAGAATGATTTGCTCCGTCTATCTCGATTAAATTCACATTGCCTTTATGGCGCAGTGCATCTACACTTTCTTTAATATAATAAACATCCTCAGTGCCTATTATCATTAAAATATCCTTTTGACTTTCCATTACGCTTTCATGAAACCCTTCTATTTGAAGTAATGGTGTTAAAAGTATTAATTTTGCATCTTGAAAATAAGCTGCCTTACTATATTTAAAAGCAATTGGTAAAGTGCCTAAAGATTTACCAATAAAGATAACTTGTTCATACTTTTTAGTAGAAAAAACTTCCGAAATTACAGAATCGACATCCTCAATAATAATATTGATAAAGTCTAGTGGATTCATTTTAAAGCAACTTGAATCATAGGAATAATGAATTTGAACAAGATCGTAATCAGCCTCGATCATTTGCATTGTTGAGTAATATAACAATGGTTTTTCATATGTATAGCCTGTACCTGATAGCATTACGCAAATCGTCGTTGAATCCCTTTCAATATAGGTATACGCAACATTCCTCGATTTTGATTCTAATTTTGAAACGTTCATTTCCACCGCGCCTTTCTCATTTTTTTATCTGAAAGCTTACGTAAAATACCTGTAACATAGCAGGCACAAAGATGCTTCCTCTAATTTTATTTAGTCGGTACAAAAAATACTCCCATCAAATTGTTAATTCCATAATAATTACTTTTGAAAAAGAGTTTTATATTGTTTATTCAAAAGAATCCTATTCAATATGGATTGTATGAGCTACATAATTATATAAAAACATTTTAATAATCGTGTTATTACTCAAATTAATTTAAAGTGCTTTAATGCCCATACAATACCGTCTTCACAAGAATCTTTCGTAATAAAATTAGCACTTGACTTTAATTTTTCATTTGCGTTTCCCATTGCAATACCTAAGTCTACAATTTCTAACATATCAATATCATTTTCTCCATCACCAAAAGCAATAGCTTCTTCCATTGTAAATCCAAAATAATCTAATACTTTTTTAATTGCTACAGATTTCGAAACATTTTCTTCGAGTACATTCACAATATATGGGTGCCAACGTTTAAAGTTGATTGTAGGAAATTGAGCTTTATACTTTTCAATTTCCACTTCATCCGCAAATAAACAGAGCAAATATGTCTCACTTAAATGTGCTACCGAATTAATTGATGGAAATTCTTGCAACCCTAACGTTTCGTAAAGCGCCTGTTGTACTTTCGGGTTTTGCACCTCGTTCATATGGATAGTATCCGAATAGTAGGTAAGTGCATGTTGCTGTTGGGATGTAAATTGGTTAACTCTATAAACCGTTTCATGCGATAATACTATTTTATGAATGCATTTCCCCTGATGTGTAACGTAGGCTCCGTTGGCTGTAATAAATGTGTCTATACCTAATTCAATAATTTCAGCACACATTGATAAAGGTCTGCCAGTTGCAGCAACCACATGAAGTCCATTCCCTAACAACTTCTTAATCGCCTGTTTTGTACTTTGTGAAATGGTCCCGTCTTTATGACTTGTTATAGTCCCATCTACGTCAAAAAATATGATTCTATGTTTCATACAAGCCTCCAAAAAATTATAATTTTCTTAATATTAACATTAATCGAACAGGAGGAGGTGCACGATGTTATCTTTATTTCAATACAATTGGCAAGTACATGAAGAATGGTTCAATTGGTGTCAATAAATATCTGAAGAAGATTTCCATAAAGAGCGTGTAGGTGGAATGAAAAGTATACGGGAAATGCTCATACATATAGCGGATTGTGAATTACTTTGGTTAAATTCAATGGTGGAAAAAAACATACTTTATGAAACGCGAAATTCAATAAATAGTTTAGAAAATATAAGAGCATACTCTGCCTTTGTAAAATCGCATACAGCGTACTTTATTAAGCAATTACTTTCGGAATATGAAAACAAAATAATTGAAGTGAAACGCCGTGACGGTACTCTTTTAAACTTTACTCAAAAAAAGATACTAGCACATATGATCACTCACGAAATTCATCATATTGGGCAATTATCTGTTTGGGCTAGAGAACTACAGCTTAAACCGGTTTCTTCAGATCTAATTATAAGAAATTTTGACAAATCAACTTAATTGTTAAACTTTTAAGTTGATTAGTCTTAGGGGAAGCAGCATTGAAAATAAACGATTACGTTACACCATTTATACAAAAATACGAAGCAACACCAGATTATTATGAAGCTTATTTTCAACAATCTCCTGCAGCATTTGATTTTTATTTTCAATTTCATTGTAAAAACAAAGAAGAAAAGCTACGTTATGCTTTACAGCAGCATCCAAATAAACTCGGTGACCTAAACTTTGTGAAAGATCGAATAGTAACGAATCTAGATGAAATTACAACCAACTATGAAAAAATGTTTGATATTACTTTTACAGAAGCTGTTCATATTTTCATAGGATTAGGGGGCTCAAATGCCTATACAACTCATGCTATGAATCCTGAGGTAGCATTTTGTGTTGAGCGAATGCCAACCTTAGAATCCGGCATCCGTACGTTAATTGCCCATGAATTCGGCCATGCTGTGCACCATATCCTAACACTTCAAAACGGTGTGGAGATTGGCCAAATTGATTGGAATAGCCCATATACATGGCTTATTCAAGAAGGCATGGCAACGTATTTATCTACCCAAGTTGTTGAAGTAGAATTGGACGTTTACTTCGCATTTAAACGAGATGAAGCGTGGCTAAATTATGCCCATGCTAATATAGCAAGTATTATTTCCTCATTTCAACAGGATTTGGAGCAGCTATCTACACAGGAGATTTTTAAAGAGTGGTTTTCTATTAATGGTGGAGAGCATTTTGGTTATACCCGTTTAGCATACTATATTGGTTATGAAGTCGTTCGTTCAGTTGTAGAACAAATCGGCTTCGAGGACACACTATTACTTTGGCTTCAACCAAATTTTAAAGAACAAATTGCTGATTTTCTAAATGAATGGGCATTCTAAAATAAATTAAATCATATTAATATTGCAAATTAGTATACCTTACTCTTGTATTCCAGAAGAGTAACTTAATAAATTATTGATTATAATAAACAATGAACTGTACCCCCTTTTTAGAAACTACGAACAAGGAGGTACAGTTTTTCTATGGCATCTTTCACCCGTTAATACTAGTCATTTTTTTAATATTAATAGCCACGCTTGAATTAATCGCTTGAACAAACTTTGGTATCGAGCCCACAAACTCAAACGATTTAAATTTCACCTACCAAAAATTCACCTATCCCCTTTCACCACTTAACATCCCCCTCACTTTTTTAATCAACCGCTGCCTCCGTTTTTTTATGGCTTCCTCTGTACCTCCCAATATTTTCGCAATGTCGCGATTTGTTCTGTCCTCAAAAAAAGCGAGTTTCAGTAACGCCCTTTCTTGTTCAGGCAGGAGCATCAACCATTCGATCTCATTCAATTCATCAACCGTTGCACTCTGTTCATCCAATGCGAATTGAAATAGCGTTTCTTCTAATACACTTTCAAATTGAGAAATATGATTCAATTGAGACATTTCTTTTACCATTTTGAATTTAATCATCATAAAGGCAAACGGTTCAAATTGTGATTTCGTTGGATCGTATTTGACTACCGCCTCCCAAAGCGCGATTCTTCCCAGCTGATAAAACTCATCAAAATTACGATAAATTTTCAAATGAAACATCGCTTGATTAATCAACTTTTCATGCTCTTCATAGACCGTTTCAAAATTCTGCATTGTGGTTGTCCTTTTAGCTGTGCACAACTGATTATTCCTAGGTACTCTTAAGGTAATGGAAGTCCCCTATTTTTATCAAAATGCACTTTTCCAAATAAAATGCTTCAAATAGAAATTTTCAACGTGAAAAATAAGCGAAATTAGAAATTTGACAGGTAAATTTCATTATTTTTATACATTTTTTTCAGAGTGCTGTTTTACCCTAAATAAATCGGGCTTGAAACTATTTTTACTATTTAGATATTGACAAAAGGCCCGCTATCCTTCATGCTATTAGAAAATGTAAAGGCAAATTGAAGACTAGTACATGGCACTTAGCTAGCAAGAGAGCAGATTCCACTGGCTGAAAGAATCGCGTAGCAAAACCCATCGAACCTACTTGAACATGCTCCTATTAAAACTAGGCGCCGACTCAGCGTTATGAGGCAAAGTGGAATGTTTTTTTGCATTCAAATTAGGTGGTACCACGGAAAAAGCACTTTTCGTCCTATTTATATAGGATGAGAAGCGCTTTTTTTATTTTCGTTCGGTAGAAATCATCCATCTAAAAGGCTGAGAATGAATACAGGTTTCGTATTTTTTACGTGTATTCCACTACTCACTGAACGAAAATAAAGCCCCGGCGGATGTCACAGATTTTGATAGGAGTTAATTATGCTCAAACCTACTCCTGTAGGTTTAAGCATATTTCAAAATCTGGACGCAATTACGCCGAGGCGAAATTGATTTTGAGGGGGCTTTTAAATTGGAAAAGAAACGGATTGTCGTAAAAATTGGAAGTAGCTCATTAACAAATAATAAAGGCGAAATTGACCAACTAAAAATAGCTGATCATATTGCGGCACTTGCAACAATTAAAAATGCGGGTCATGAAGTGATTTTAGTATCTTCGGGCGCAGTCGCTGCTGGATTTCGTAAATTAGGCTATTCGTCTCGACCTGTCACACTCAAAGGAAAACAAGCCGCTGCTGCTGTTGGGCAAAGTGTGTTGATTCAAGCTTATAGTGATGGGTTTGCACAGTATCAAGTAACGCCCGCGCAAATTTTATTAACACGTTCCGACTTTAGTGATAAAAAACGTTACAAAAATGCGACCGCAACACTTTCTGAGCTGATGGAGCGCTCTATCTTACCGATTATTAATGAAAATGATACGGTTTCTGTAGAAGAACTGACATTCGGCGATAATGATATGCTTTCTGCCCTTGTTAGTGGACTTGTTCATGCGGATCAGCTCATCATATTAACGGATGTCAACGGGCTTTACACCGCGAATCCATTAACAAATGCCGATGCCGTGCGCATGAATCAAGTGGAAGAAGTGACCGATGAAATGCTCGGCTTTGCGGATGGCACTGGTTCGAAAGTGGGCACAGGTGGGATGGAATCGAAATTATTTGCTGCCAAACATGCGATGAGTGCTGGTGTTGATGTATTTATCGGTACAGGTGAAGGGGCAAATAAATTGTTGGAGATTTCTGAAGGTAATGGCGATGGGACGTATTTCACTCGCAATGAAAAGTCCATTCCACGTCATAAGCAATGGGTTGCCTTTACACAAGTAATGGGCAAATTATTTATTGATGAAGGTGCCGTACAAGCACTTCAACATGGTGGCAAGAGCTTACTACCTGCTGGAATTTATGCCTTTGAAGGACAATTTGAAAAAGGCGATGTAGTCGAAGTATATGACCGCCATACATGTATCGGTCGAGGTGAAATATTATATTCTGCAAATGAATTGGAACAAGCGATGGGCAAACGAACGAGCGAGCTTGCCGACTTACCAATCGAGGTCATTCACCGAAATCAGTGGGTGAAAATTTAAGGGGGCTTTTATCATGACGAAAATCACTGAAAATGAAGTAATTGCAAAAGGAAAACGCGCAAAGTTGGCAAGTTTTGAAACAAATATGAAAACGACTGCCGAAAAGAATGAAGCATTACTGAGCATTGCTGACCAGTTACTTGAAGATATCGAAATGATTATAGTAGAAAATCAAAAAGATATCGAAAATGGCCAAACTGCTAGCTTAAGCGAGTCCGTTTTAGACCGCATTTTACTCGATGAAAAACGTATCCAAGCAATGAGTGATGCTATTCGTCAATTAGCGGAACTTCAAGATCCTGTTGGCGAAGTATTGGAAGAAATCACAAAGGAAAATGGCTTACAAATCATCAAAAAGCGTGTGCCTCTCGGTGTCATTGGCATGATTTATGAGGCCCGCCCAAATGTAACGATTGATGCTGCTACCCTTTCATTAAAAACAGGGAATGCCGTAATATTACGCGGGAGCTCTTCTGCCAAGTTTTCCAATATCGCGTTAGTGGCGTCGATCCACCAGGCTCTAAAGAAAGTAAATTATCCTGAAGATGCCGTGTTATTAATTGAGGATACAAGCCGGGAAACAGCGAAAACGTTATTTACATTAAATGAATACTTAGATGTATTAATCCCTCGTGGTGGGAAAAATTTAATCGATTTAGTCGTTCGAGAAGCGAGTGTTCCCGTTCTTGAAACGGGTGCTGGAAACTGCCACGTTTTCTTAGACCACTCTGCCAGTCTTGAAATGGCTCGCAACGTCCTTAAAAATTCGAAAACACAGCGTCCATCTGTTTGCAATACGACGGAAAGCATTTTGATTCACGAAGACTTTTTTGCACAACACGGAAAAGAATTACTGCACTATTTATCAGAGATTGGCATTCAAATTTATGGTGATGCGCATGTATGTGACGTATTAAACGAAGCATTACCTGCATCAGACGAGCATTATGCGGAGGAATTTTTAGCGCTTACTGTAAGTGTGAAAGTTGTCGAAAACGTTGTTGAGGCCGTGCAACATATTAATCGATTTGGTACAAAACATTCGGAGGCCATCCTGACAGAGGACATGAAAAATGCACACCTATTTTTAAACGCTGTAGATGCCGCTGCGGTTTACCATAATGCATCGACGCGCTTTACTGATGGCTTTGAGTTTGGCTACGGTGCTGAAATCGGCATTTCTACGCAAAAATTGCATGCGCGCGGTCCAATGGGCTTACCCGCACTGACATCAACGAAATACTTTATTACAGGTAACGGGCAGATTAGAGTATAAAGTTTAATCAATTACGCCCTGGCGTAATTGCGGCCAGATTTTTTTCGAGCTCGCTTGAAAAACTCTCCTAAAAAATCTGTGACATACGCCGGGGCTCATCTTGATTCAGCCGGGGTTTGAACCTCACTGACTCGAATTGTATAGTTAGCATTCACCCACTTATAAAAGCAGGAGACTTCTGCTGAATCAAGTTGACAACTCCTAAGAAAGTGAGCGTTCGTATATGAATATACAGGCAATTGTGAAACTTAGTATTGCGATGGCGATATTTGGTTCGATTGGATTTTTTACAACGCAAACCGGATTACCTGCTGTTGAACTCGTATTTATTCGCTGTATTTGTGCAACGCTCTTTTTAAGTAGTCTTTGGTTTTTGACAGGTGGCCATAAAACAGAAGTATGGCGAAAGTCGGAGGTATTAAAAACAATCCTTTGTGGTGTTTTTATCGTTTTAAACTGGGTATTTTTATTTAAAGCATTTGAAGTAATGTCCATTTCAGTGGCCATTTCCATTTATAATTTAGCCCCTATTTTTGTGTTAATGCTCGGATCCATGTTATTAGCAGAAAAAATGAGTGTGCGTTCTATATTGGCAACGGTTATTTGTTTCTTCGGTAGTTTACTAATTATCGGTTTAGACAGCTTTACTTCCCATCCCAATTTTTAAACTCAGGCTTTGTATGGGCGCTGCTTTCCGCTATTTTTTATGCATTGACGATGTTTACGAGTAGAACAATTACAGGACTCTCATCGTATGCATTAACATTTATCCAAACAACAGTAGGCATCATCATGCTATTCCCGCTGTGTGATTTTACAGCTTTCGAAAGTTTAACAGTGCGCAACTGGCTTTTCATTTTAGGAACAGGCTTTATTCATACCGGATTTGTGTATTATTTATTTTTTGATAGCATTCGCAATTTATCCACTGTTCTTGTCTCGGTACTCGTCTTTGTGGACCCAGTCGTTGCCATTTTATTAGATGCGATTTTATTGTCATTCCGACCTACCTTGCTCCAAGTAATCGGCATCATTTTAATTTTTGGCAGCATCCTTTATACCGTGTTTATTCCTGAACAAAAAGTAAAGATAATCGAACCTTCAATATAACAATTTTATGAAAATAATCTGCCCTAAATAGTATGTACTATTTAGGGCTATTAACTAAGTCTTCTTTAGTGAGGTACCACACTTTCTTCTACGGTAAATACTTGATCAGCAAACCAAATCGGTGTTAAAAGTTCTTTCTTCCCTGCATAGATGACGGTTATTTCAATATCTTTTTCACTTTTGAATTTCAAAACAGCATCTTTCCAATGATCTTCTGCTGAAAAATCCTCAAAGAGCTTTTCATTGCAGAGCAAATAAATTTTACCCGAAGCACTAGATAATTCAAGTTTTAATAATGTAAAAGCAAAATTTAGTACTTTTTTATAATTTATCGCCCCTTCTCCCCCAATAAACGATTCATTCATCTCAAAGTATTTCTGAAAATCTAACTCACCCTTTAAAATAATTGTTTCTTGATTGATTTTATCCGCAAAAGGTAAATACATAAAATCTTGATTACTTTGTTTTGATAAATCTAATAAATTTAAGGCAATACATGTTTGTAATTTGCCAAATGGTAGCATCGATTGATCTTGTTGCACACAAAATATAAATGTGGAATTGGAACTCTTCCCCGAATTTTTATGAAGCGTTATACATTCAGCAGTACTCATTTTCTCCCTCATTAAATAGATTTCTGAAAAATGGTGGCTATCTAAATTTTGAAATAATTGATCAATTTCAAATTGATTTAATTGCGACCAAAAAGTTTTTCCTAGAATTTGTTCTGCAGCCTTCATTTGTTCAATTGTATGAATGATTGTTTCATCAAGAAAATCAATAAATCGTTGTAAAAAGTTGTTTTTGATTTGACGGAACGCTTCGATTATCAGCTCATGTTTATGAACTGCTTCCATATTGCCGGAAAATTCCGACTCAATTAGACTGAAAAAATCTACTTCATTGTAAATCCATCTGTCCATTTTTTTTACAATAATCGTGGCTACGATGAAATTTCTTATTGATGAAACGCTGAAAAAAGGTATATTTTTTATGAATTGTTCTTGATATGAAAATATTTCAATTAAAAATTGCCGTGGTTTTTTTAAAATGCACTTCTCATTCATAAACAGGATTTGATGATGTTGACTTAGCTCAAGCAAAGACCAAATATCTTGAATAAAATGGAGATAATAGTCGTTCTCAATTTCCCCCATCACATTTGGGCAATTATTTTCGAAAAATAGTAAATAGTTACTTAACGATTTATTTTTTAACGCGACCTCATAATTTAAAATTAATTCCTGTTCTATTAAGTCAATTAACTCCATAAATTCCCCTCCCCCTTATTAATATAGATTATATTCCACAAATTTACTATTCTTGTTTTATAAAATAACACCATTAAATAAAAAAATGACATTTCGATATAAAATCAAAATGTCATTCTTTCACTTTTATTGATTTCTCAGTTCTGTCATTTGCTTCCATACCGAGCCTTGTGCTTCTTCACCTTGCTCAATTCTTGCTAATGCCATTTTCGCTTGTAATTTCACTTCAAATTCTTTATCTTCACTTGCGACTTTTAATACTTCGATTGCTGCCTCTGTTCCCGTTTCAAATAGGTACATCGCTGCACGCCAACGCACTAATTTATTTTTGTCCGATAACGCTTCAATCATGGCTTGTTCAAATTCTGGTAAACCTAAGTCACTCATACAGTCTCCTGCCGTACGTCGAACAGCCGCGCTTTTATCTTTTATAGCCTTCGTGAGCGCGGGTACAACGGCCACATCTTCAATCATCCCTAAATAAATCGTTGCGAGACGGCGTACAGACATTTGCTCATCTTTTAGCGCTTCTTCTAAAAGTGGAATGTCCTTCACTTCTGGATCAGGAATTTGATCTAATAATTGGAATCGTTGTTGCCAATCGCTAATTTGCATGTATTGTTCTAACGAAACTTCCTTGCGACTGACAGGAACCGTACGAACCGTTTCATTAGCCATCTCAATAATTTTTTCCAAACGTTCTTGTGGATAAAGTACTTCTACTTCTTTTAATACCTCTTCAGCCACTTGCGTTTTATCGCCATAACGGACACCAAAATCAATCCATTTTCGTTCAAAAATATAATTTTCATCCGTTCCGTGCAATTGAAGTTTTTCAAATGTCTCTAAAAAGCGTTTCCCTGCACTAATACGGATTTCGCCCTCACCATCAAAAGCTTTTACTTGCAAAGGGACAGCTTTATACAATTGTACATGCACATTCACTTCACCGAAATGGTCAGTTACTTGCTGTTGCTTTTCAGCTTGCGCATCTTCCCCTAACGCCGTGCGAATGCCCGCCAAAATCGTTTCCCACGCAAACTTCGCATTTCGTTCAACAGCCATAAAGTTTGCCACGTGATAAATGCCTTTTACGCCTTCTACTGCAAAGATCGCTTGAATTTCTTTTGAAGCTTGTTCAACGTTTTCTTTCGAATAATTAAAACTTTTACCAAATGGTAGCTCTTGATCAATGACAATTTTCATTGAATTGGGACTAGGAGTTGGCTCAATTAGAATAATTTTCATACGTATGTCTCCTTATCCGTTTACAATCTCGTCTAAATAGCTCCAACGCTCTATTAATTGCTCGTATTCACTATTGAACAGCTCTAATTGCTCGGTTAATTGTTGTAGTTTTGTAAAATCTGAACCCGCAGTAGAGATTCCTTCTTCTGTTTGCATAATATTTTCTTCCATTTTTGCGATTGTATCCGCTATGGATTCCCACTCTTTTTGCTCTTTAAAGGATAATTTTTTCTTCTCTACTTTTGGCTTTTCAACCTTTGTCTTTTCGACTTTGTTTTCTTTTGCTGCTTGCTGTTGTTGCATCGTTACTTTTGCCAAGTAATCTGTGTATACATCCAAGCTTTCTTGCACGCCACCACGACCATCTAATATCCATAGTTTTTTCGCGATACGATCTAGGAAAAATCGGTCATGTGAAATCGTAATGACAACACCAGGGAAGTTTTCAATAAAATCTTCTAATACCCCTAATGTTTCAATATCTAAATCATTTGTCGGCTCGTCCAACAATAAAACATTCGGCTGTTCCATTAACAGACGCAATAAATGCATCCGTTTTCTTTCCCCACCAGATAATTTACTAATTTGCGTACCATGTGCTTGAGATGGGAATAAAAAGCGTTCCAACATTTGAGAAGCTGAGTAACGTACACCATCCGCGTCGGTAATATCATTCGATGCTTCGCGAATGTAATCAATCACACGGGTATTTTCATTCATCGCAGGGATTGCTTGCTTAAAGTGCAGTCTTTTTACTGTCGAACCAACGATTACCTCCCCATGATCTGGGTCAATTTCGCCTGCTAACATATTGAGTAATGTTGATTTCCCGTAGCCGTTTGCACCAATAATACCGATGCGATCCCCTTGTTGTAACAGGAAGCTGAAATCTTGAATTATTTTTCGGTCACCATATGCCTTTGAAATACCTTCTGATTCAAGCACCTTTTTTCCAAGGCGCGTTGTCGCTAAAGCCATTTCTAAATCCGTTTGGTCTGTTGAACGGTCCAACGTTTCATCTAGCGCTTCAAAACGTTGAATTCGTGCTTTTTGCTTAGTTGTTCTTGCTTTTGCCCCACGGCGAATCCATTTTAATTCAGAGCGATAACGATTTTGCATTTTTGCTTGCGTCGCGGCATTCATCTCTTCCCGAATAGCCCTTGCTTCTAAATAATCTCCGTATGAACCGGTATGGCGATATAATGTTTTATCTGCCAGTTCATAAATATGTGTCGCTGTTTCATCTAAGAAATAACGATCATGCGTAATAAAAATAACTGCCCCTTTTAAGCGTGAAACCATTTCTTGTAACCATTCCGTCGAAGTGACATCTAAATGGTTCGTCGGCTCATCAAATAAATACAGGTCTGCTGGTTCAATGAGCACTTTTGCAAGAGCTACACGCTTTTGTTGACCACCTGATAATTCAGACACATCTTTCTCGAACATGTCCATGCCTAATTTTGTTAACGCTTGCTTTGCTAATGCATTCACATCCCAGGCATTTTCTGTATCCATTCGCTGCTGAATGCGGAATAATTCATTTTGAAGCTTTTCTGATTGTGGTTCATTTGATAAAGCAGTTACGGCTTCTTCATATGCTCGATTTAGCTGTAAAATGGGGGAATCCCCACTGAAAACAGCTTGTAAAACCGTCGTATTCGCCGCAAATTGTGGATCTTGTTCTAAATAAGCGATGCGGTATTTATTCGGGTGGTCCATGTCCACTGTATCAGCATCTTGAATACCTGATAAAATGGACAATAACGTTGATTTCCCTGTTCCGTTTATCCCGATTAAACCTGCGCGTTCTCCTTCATATATTGTAAATTCAACATTTTGAAATAGTGTTTTTTCGCCAACTGTTTTTGTTAAATTCGATACGATTAAATGACTCATGAAATCCCGTCTCTTTCTTGTTTAAACTGTTCTAAAAATTTTACCATAAATGCATGGCGTCGTTCTGCCATTTCCTGACCCTTTTTCGTCACCATCAGATCTTTCAATAATAAAAGTTTCTCATAGAAATGGGTCACGCTTGCTGTGGATTTCGCGCGATAGTCTTCTAGTGACATCGCCGCCCTTGCTTCCTCAGCATCATCATAAAGCATGCGCCCTTTTGCACCACCGTAAGCAAATGTACGCGCAATGCCCACTGCTCCGATCGCATCTAAACGATCCGCATCACGCACAATTTTTGCTTCAATGCTTGTTGTCGGTAACTCATTGCCCCCATTAAATGACACTTCTGCAATTACCGCTTGAATATGTTCGTTTTCTTGCTCGGTTAAATTGAGTTGTTTTAAAATTCTTTCTTCATCGGATTTATCGACTGCATATTTCGAATCGCTCACATCGTGTAATAATACAGCTAACAAAACGATTTGCTCATTGGCATCTGGTTCCGTTTGCAAAATGGCTTGAGCATTTTGATAAACGCGTTCTATATGTTGGAAATCATGACTTGCATCCATTTTCCCGTAAATTTCTTTTACTAGTACTTCGCATTTTAATAATATATCCTTCACCAACAGTCACCTATTTTCTTTCAATACTTACGCTACATCCATTATTTTAACATGGAAATGAATATAAGCTCAAAAATTCCATTTTCAATAATGCCATACGCTAATACAAGGTGGTTACAATTTTCTAAAAATGTAATTTTTATCTTTTTATCTGACGATTTAAAATTTTGTCTATTTTGTGAACTTAGTCGTTGTGTTTTACAAGTTTTCGTCATATAATAGAAAAAACGAAACAAAACAAAAGACTTTAAGGGGTGTTATTAATGGAAGAAGTAATTTATCCAACTGTTCAGTGTGCACAAGACAATGATTTGCAAGTAATTTCTCATAATGTTCAATGTACAAAAGATAAAGAAAAGAAAGCACTTATCCTTTTATCACCAATTTTAATAGGTGCTGCTATTTATGCAGGCAGTGTGTCGATTATGATTGCCGGTAATATAGCAAAAATTCTCTTCTAAAAATTTTAAATTTAATCCAATACAAAAATGCCATTTGAAATCAGTCAAATGGCATTTTTCTTTGGTGTCATCTATTTTGTTTATTTCGCAAAAAACTAACCGTTAGAATAAGCCTAATGCGCTACCATCTTCTGCTACATCCATACGAAGTGCTGCTGGTTGCTTTGGTAAACCTGGCATTGTCATAATATCACCCGTTAAGCAAACTAAGAAGCCTGCGCCTAATTTTGGGAGAATTTCACGGATTGTAACGGTAAAGTCAGTTGGTCTACCTAATAGACTTGGTTGATCAGATAATGAATATTGTGTTTTCGCCATACAAATCGGCAAGTTTGCCCAACCGTTGTTTTCGATGCTCAACAATTGTTTTTTAGCCGTATCTGTTAGTTGAACAGCTTTTCCACCATATACTTGTTGCACAATTTTTGATAACTTTTGCTCAACCGTTTCATCGTTTTCGTATAAGGGATGGAAGTTATTTGGTTTTTCAATGGCTTCTAACACTTGCTTCGCCAAATCCAATCCGCCTTTACCGCCTTCTTCCCAAACGTTTGTAAGTGCGATACGAATGCCTTCTTGTTTTGCCCAATCTAAAACTAAATTTACTTCAGCTGCTGAATCTGTAATGAAACGATTTAATGCGACAACTGGTTCAACACCAAAATTACGAATATTTGCAACGTGCTGCGCCAAATTGGCAATCCCTTTACGAAGCGCCTCTACATCTTCATCGATTAACGCTGTTTTTGCAACGCCACCATGCATTTTTAGCGCACGAACCGTTGCAACAATTACTACTGCACTTGGCGCAAAACCTGCTTCACGCGCTTTAATATGCATAAATTTCTCTGCACCTAAATCCGAACCAAACCCAGCTTCTGTAATAACAATATCTGCTAGTTTACGTGCTGTTTGTGTGGCAATAATAGAGTTACAGCCATGTGCTATATTAGCAAATGGGCCGCCATGAATTAATGCGGGTGTTCCTTCAATTGTTTGCACAAGGTTTGGATTTAATGCCTCTTTTAATAGTAATGTAAGCGCACCTTCAACACCTAAATCACGCACAATAACTGGCTGACGATCATATGTGTAGCCAATTACAATGTTTGCAATGCGTTCTTTTAAATCCGTTAAACTTGAAGCTAAACAGAAAATTGCCATAATTTCTGAAGCAACCGTAATATCAAATCCATCTTCACGTGGGACACCTTGCATTGGGCCACCTAAGCCTACTGTCACATGGCGCAGCGCACGGTCATTTAAATCAACGACACGTTTCCAAATAATTCGGCGAGGGTCGATATTTAAAGCATTCCCCTGGTGAATGTGATTGTCGATAAATGCCGATAATGCATTATTGGCCGTTGTTATCGCATGGAAATCTCCGTTAAAATGTAAGTTAATTTGCTCCATAGGAAGTACTTGTGCATAACCACCACCTGTTGCCCCACCTTTTACACCCATAACTGGTCCTAATGATGGTTCACGAAGCGCAATCATAACACGTTGTTCCAATTGCTTTAGTGCATCCGCTAATCCTACGGTAACTGTAGATTTACCTTCCCCAGCAGGTGTTGGACTGATAGCTGTCACTAAAACGACTTTAGCATTTGCTTGACCTGAAATTTTATTTACATCGATTTTTGCTTTAAATCGTCCGTATTGTTCTATCGCTTCTGCAGGTATTCCCGCATTCTCTGCAATTTCCGTAATCGGTTTCATTATTGCATTATTTGCAATATCCAAATCTGTAAGAGGTTTTGTTTTCGTAGTTGTCATTTTAAACCCTACTTTCAATTTATAGTCGTCTTTATTATAGTCTGTTTTAGATGGAAACATATATATAAAAATGTGACTTATTCGACAAATTGTTGACATACGTTCCTTAACTAGGATATATTTTATTCGTAATATTCTGTATTTTTGTGCTAAGGTACAATAAATTGATTATAATTACCAACTAAATTTGACAGTATCGGAGGAGATCACTAATGCACCAAGGCACTGTAAAATGGTTTGATAATGAAAAAGGATATGGATTTATAGAATGTGATAATGGTGATGATGTGTTTGTACATTTCACTGGAATAAAAGAAGAAGGTTTCCGTGTACTCGCTGAAGGACAATCTGTGGAGTTTGATGTGATTGATGGCAATAGAGGTCCACAAGCTGCAAATGTTATTAAAAAGTAAATTAAGGAAGCTGTAAACATACAAGGTTGTCCGTATGTTTGCAGCTTTCCTTTATTGCAATCTACTTTTCAACAATAACAAAATCTTGTTTACTATTTTTATCACTTAATGTTGCCATTACATTTGTAATCGAGCCTATGTAATGAGAAGGTTCCTCTGTTCCCTCTTCATAAATGTAAATATTATAATCCGTACGATTTGCCTTTTTAATCAGGACATTGCCCGTAATGGTAGTAAAACCGATAAATTGATTGTTCTTTAATGCTTGGATTGCTTGTTGTTTTGTTAACGTCATTCGTTCGTAAACTCCTTCAAATTTCTGTTTCATATTTTCTATTGCCAGTCTTTACACACATCTACCCAACCACTTGCATTGGAATATTGTTGTAATTCATCACAACTCAATTCGATTGCTGAATTGGCACTTCCACATGCCGGAAATACGGTTGCAAATCGTTGTAAAGACTCATCTAAATAAATAGGCAGCTCATTTGCCAGTGCAAACGGGCAAACTCCACCAATGCGATGACCGGTTTGATTCACAACGGACTCAGCATCTAACATTTTAGCCTTCATCCCAAATTGTTGCTTAAATTTAGCGTTATCAATTTTAGTATCCCCTGCCGCGACAATTAAGATTGCCTTGTCATCTGGACCGTGAAACGATAATGTTTTGGCAATTCTTGCGGGAATCACACGTAATACTTGCGCCGCCTCTTGCACGGTTGCACTACTGCTATCAAATTCTAATACTGCTTGCTCTTTGCCATGCTGTTTAAAAAATGCCTTTACTTCCGCTAATGCCACTTGAAACACCCCTTCACTGTTTGTACCTTTAGATAAAAAGAATAGTCAAATTATATCATTCCAATTCAATTTGAAACAAGGCGTTGTCACTTTTCTCTTCATTGATGCGCTAAAATTTGTTCGATTAACATAAGCGCCGTTTGCTGTTTACCGTCTGTACGTAGTGTCTCACCTGATTGATGAATAATGATATGAGGTTCCATTGCGCCGTATAATGATTTTGAGCTATTTGCCACCATAAAATCAGCTTGTGCGGAATCCATGCGGAGTTTTGCACGCTCGATTAAAAATGCTTCATCTTCTGTCGCCTCTAATTTGAAACCAATAAGCGTCGATTGTGGTGACCATCCCTTAATTTGCGCTAAGATTTTTGGTGCCTTTTTAAAATGAATAATCGGTGGTTCATCAGACGGCATTTTTCCTTTTTCAGTCAATTCATTGCCTGCTTGATCAAATACTTTATCCACAAGCCAATCTGATCCTGCTACCGCCATAATAATGTAATCTACATGCTGCTGTCGGGCGATCGCCTTTAACTGATCCCCTAAGTCTTCAATCCCTTCAAAGCGCACCAGACGCATCTCACGTTGATTTTCCGGTAGTTGAGCAAAATAACCATGCATATAGATGACTTGCGCGCCTTTTGCATAGGCTGCCTCGGCTAAATAACAGCCCATCGTTCCTTTTGATAGGTTTGTATGCCCCCGGACATTATCCCACTTTTCAAATGTCCCACCACTTGTAATTAATACGGTTTTCCCTTTAAACATAAATAACAACTCCTTCTATTATTCCTTCACCGTAGCTAACCATTGCTTCAATACTTCCACAAACTTTTGGGCAGCTGGTGATAATTTTTGCTTCGTTGAAAGTCCAATCGTTCGGAAACTTTCTTGCTTTAACGGTAAAGTTCTCACATTGTTCATCAAACCCGCCATCGCAAGTTGTGGTAAAATACTAACCCCTAAATGATGCTCTACCATAGATAGAATCCCTTTTTCATCCGTTAAATGGAAACGAATATTTGGGCGCACATTATACTTTTCAAAATTCGCGATAACATCATTTGTTCCCTTATAGGAAGGCATGATGAATGGCGTATCCCCTATTTCATTTAAATCGACTTCTTCTTTATCATATAGCGGACTTTTTGAAGAAACAATACAAAGTAGCGGATCTCGTTTTAACGGTATAAAGTCAAACTGTTTGGAGCTTGTCCTATTTAAAAAGCCACAATCCACTTCCCCATTAAGTAACCACTGCTCAATTTCGTAATAATCCCCTTCACGTAACTCAATATGAATACCGGGATATTGCTGCTCCATGAGGTGAATAATATTGGGCATCCAATGGGTAGAAATTGTGGAAATTAAGCCCACACGAACTGTCCCTTTCGCCACACCTAATATATGGGCTGCTTCTTGTCTTAAATGCTCCTCTGCGGATAAAACCTTTCTCATCGCAAGTAACATCGTCATGCCATCTTCCGTTAATGAGACACCTGTGCGGTTGCGATGAATTAAATTAAAACCAAATTCCTTCTCTAAACTAGAAATAGCATGACTCACTGCCGACTGTGTTAACCCGAGTAATTCAGCCGCTTTCGTAAAACTATGTACTTCGCCTACTTTATTTAAAATTTCGTATTTGACTAAACTCAATTACCCTCACCTCTGTAACAATCCTTCAACATGAATTTTTTTCATATTAATCATTATAAACATTCGTTTTACTAATCACAATAGGAACGATACACTGTATTATAACAGCAATTTTATTTTGGAGAAATGTGGTGACATCTTTGAGTTTACAAGGAAAAGCAAATTTATTAATGGTTATCGTAACAATGTTTTGGGGGCTTTCGTATACATTTATGGTCATGGGGTTAGACGTTTTAGAAGCCTATAACGTTGTTGCATTACGATGCTTAATCGCATTTATTATCGCAGGGCTAATCTTTTTACCAAAGATGTTGCGCATTAATAAAAAAACACTTATTTACGCATCAATACAAGGCTCTCTATTATTCACGCTCTTTGCCCTTTCATTATTTGGATTAAAAACAACATCCGCATCGAATGCAGGGTTTATTTTAAGCTTAACAGTTGTACTCGTGCCAATCTTTTCAAGCCTTATCGAAAAGCGCTTACCTTCTCGTGCCGTTAGCTTTGCGATTGTATGTACGATGGTTGGTATTACAGTATTAACGATGAAAGAATCATTAACTTTCCAAACAGGCGATATTTTAATGGCGATTGCCGCAGTATGTTACTCCATCTATTTGATTTTAAATAGTAAATTTACGAAAAGTGTTGAATCGATTTCTTATGGGGTATACCAGCTAGGTGTTGCCGGTGTATTTGGTGCCATTTTTACATTACTATTTGAAACACCACAATTACCATCAACTAATTTAGGTTGGGTTGCTGTATTAGGATTAGGTGTTATTTGTACGGCGTTTTGCTTTATCGCACAAGCTGTTGTACAACAATACACATCTCCTACACATACGGGATTAATTTTCTCACTAGAACCGATCTTTGCCGCAATCTTCGCCATCATCTTTTTAGGTGAAGGATTAACGACTCAATTACTAATCGGTGGTGCCTTTATATTAATCGGAAACTTTGTTGCTCAGTTAGAACAATTCACAATGCTGAAAAAAGTTCCAGCAACAGCGACTTCGGAATCTACTATTTAAATAATTTCTATCTATTAGAATACCCCAATTTTTTTGAATTTTGGGGTATTTTTTTCTATTTAGCCCCTTTCTTCCTTTAAAGAGCAAATCTATTAAACATATAATTTTTTATAGATTTTAGGTCTATTACATAAATATTCAACATATAATACAATATATCGAAAATCAGATTTTTCGAAATAGATAATTAGTTTCCATAATATCATTCTGACGTTATTATTAAGAGTATTGTTGAATTTAAACAAGGTATTAATATGAGTCAAAAAAAGGAAGTGTAACTATGGTTGGACGTAATGATCCATGCCCATGCGGCAGCGGTAAAAAATATAAAAAGTGTTGTGAAGGTAAACAACAAACGACGACAGCAATAACTGTTTTTAATGAGGAAATTGAAAATGTTTTACAAACCTTCTATACGAATTACCCTGAACGAAAAGATATTCGTGAATTTATGGAATTAGTAAAGGTTTGGGCTCCAAAATTAGAAAAGAAATTACACCGTGAGTTAGTTGAAGCGGTTGCGTTAGATGAGTATTTCTTCCATAAACGCCCTGACATTTGGACAGGCTTTTTAAAACGTATGGAAAAGAAATTAATTCGCCCCTCTACAATTGAATTACTAAAATCTTGGACAACTCCGATTTTCTTTATCGGAACAGTTGAAGCTGTTGAAGACAAATACTTTACAGCGATTTCTGCGTTAGACAATCAAACATACTCAATTCAGCGCGAGAGCCCTAAAGCGATTCCAATTGGCATGCGTGTGTTCGCCTTCTTATTACCAGATGGTTCAAAACAAGAAAATCATGTGTTAGCAGCATCTACGTTAATTTTCTTCCATAAAGAACATGCGATTTCATTTGAGGACTTTACAGCTTCGTATAAAGCAAGTGGTTTAACAATTGAAGAATTCACTCAAAAAAATCACCTTTTATTATGGGAAGGTTTAGTCGAAAATGGCTATGAGGGTGAAGAATTTACGCCATTCGAGCAAGATGTATTAGAGCAAGTGAAAGCATTCTTAGTCGAACATTCGATTGAAAATGATAAGCTTTTAGTGACTGTGGAAGATTATTTAGTAGAGCAACAACCAACCGCTCGTAAAGCAGGTGCGATTGCTGCTGGAGCTATTCGTTTTGCACAAGAACAAAATTACATTGATAAGAAATTTACAGTGAAAGAAATTGCAGATAGCTTCGGCGTTGCAGCTTCATCTCTAAATAAATATTATCAAGACCTACTTGCCTTCCAAGTGAAAGCATCTTAAACACAATGAAAAGGACTTACTTCCCGCAAAATTGCGTGAGGTAAGTCCTTTTTTTAGTGTCTTATAAGTAATTCGCTGTAATCGATTGTTTACAATTTTTTAATTGCTCAGGTGTTCCTTCAAAGATAATTTGACCACCCGCACTGCCGCCTTCTGGACCAATATCAATGATCCAGTCCGCTTGACGCATGACATCGGTATGGTGCTCAATCACGACAACTGTATTTCCTTGCTCGACTAATTGCTGAAGCATATGCACTATTTTCGATACATCTTGTAAATGCAATCCAGTCGTTGGCTCATCTAAAATGTACAGCTGTCCTCCTGGTTTCATTTCCTTCGCCAACTTCAAACGCTGACACTCCCCGCCTGAAAACGTTGATAAAGGCTGACCTAAAGACATATAGGATAATCCGACTAGCTGTAAAATCTCTAGTTTTTTCACTAAATCCTTGGCGTCAAAGAAAGCGAGTGCCTGTTCTACATCCATTTCAAGCACTTCAACGATATTTTTACCATTAAAGGTATACGCGAGTACTTCTTCTGCATAACGGCGACCTTGGCAAGTAGTACAAACCGTTTCTACATCATCCATAAAGGATAAATTCAATGTTACAACACCGTTTCCTTTACACTCTTCACAAGCACCTTTTGAGTTATAACTGAATAAAGCGGCATCCACGTCATTTTCTTTTGCGAAAAGCTTGCGGATTTTATCCATCATTCCTAAATAAGTGGCTGCATTTGAGCGAACATTTGTGTGAATCGGACGTTGGTCGATAACAATTGCCTCTTGGTATTGCTTTGCAAATACTTCATTGACTAACGTGCTTTTTCCAGAGCCCGCAACCCCTGTAACAACTGTTAACACTTGCTCAGGTATTTTTAACGATACATTTTTCAAGTTATATAAGCTACTTCGCTTACTTTCTATAAATGTCGATACTGGGCGCGGCTTTGTATTCATAGGAGCTTGTGTGTGCAATGCTTGTGCGGTAATGGAATCGCTTTTCGCAAATTCTTCATACGGTCCGCTAAATAATATCGTTCCCCCATGTGCACCCGCACCAGGACCTACATCGACAATATAATCCGCAATCGCGATCACATCTGGATCATGCTCTACAACTAAAACCGTATTTCCTTTATCCCGAATTTGACGCAGTAAATCATTGAGACGATACACATCTCGCGGATGCAAACCAGTACTTGGCTCATCAAAAATATAGAGCATTCCTGTCAATGTGCTCGATAAATATTTCACCATTTTGACGCGCTGTGATTCCCCGCCTGATAATGTAGCCGTTTCACGATTCAACGTCATATAACCAAGCCCGATATCAATTAAGCTTTGCACACGTTCAGAAATGCGAGATACAATCGTCTGCATTTCCGGTTGCGTAAATGTCTTTAACGCTTCTATTAATTGTGATAACTGCATCGCGCTTAAATCATGAATCGAATACTCGTGTATTAATGAATTAAGTACTTCCTCACGATAGCGTGTCCCCGAGCAATCCTCACATGTTGCGGTCATTAAAAATTGCGCATTTTGTTTTTTCTCGCGTTCTGAAGCCTCTTGCTGCTTTTGCAACTTCGAACGTCTGAATCGGACAACAATGCCTTCATAAGTAGCTTGAAAATTACCTGAACTGTGGGTAACTTGTACTTTTTGTGGCTCTGAATATAATAATTGATGCCATTCCTCCTCGTTATAATCCTTTAACGGCTTGTCTACATCGAAAAAGCCACTTTGTGCATATTGGTTCCAGTAATACGTGTCTACACCATACCCCGGTAATAAAATGGCACCTTGCTGTAATGATTTTTCACGATCAATGGCCGCATCAATATTCAATGTCATCATGCTTCCAATACCCTCACACGCAGGGCACATCCCTTGTGGATCATTGAAAGAATAAGCATTTCCATAACCTAAAGACGGGGTTGCAAAACGCGAATACAATACTCTAAAAAGTGGGGAAATATCTGAAATCGTTCCAACTGTTGAGCGTGCATTCCCTCCTAAGCGTTCCTGTCCGACAACAACAGCAGGTGATAAATGATGAATACTATCGATTTGTGGTTGCTGATAGCGCGGTAAGTATAAGCGTACAAAGTTACTAAAAGTTTCGTTTAGCTGACGACCTGCTTCTTGTGCAATCGTATCAAAAACGATCGATGATTTCCCCGAACCCGATACACCTGTAAAAACAGTAATTTTTTGCTTTGGAATACGTAATGAAATGTTTTTCAAATTATTTTGACGTGCTCCAATTAATTCAATCCATTGTTGGTCCATTTGATTCATCCTCCTTCACTTGCAATGAAGTCATATCATAGCAATAATAAGTCCTGAAATGCAACATTTTTGGAAATGTATGTTCGTGTTATTTATCTAACTAAATAACACCTTTTAAACCTGTACTATTTCTCTCTTCTCATAGTGAACTAAATCGCCATTTTCATATGTATATACATGTTCGACTGGAGATGCCTCATTCATAGAAACATACTAATGTTCAAATACCTCTATAATTTTCACAACCGTTGATCATTACGGAAATTTATAGGGAAATGGCCAAGTTCTTTATAAACACCAAACGCATAACCTCTTTCCTTATAAAAAGAAATTATCTCTGGGAGTACTTGCAATGTTTGTCGCACTTCATGCATGAGTACGACTTCCACATCTCTTGACGTTCCATTTTTAATATTTTCTACAATTTGATAAGGGTTATTTTTCAATTTCCAGTCTAAAGAGTCAATTGTCCAATCCCATAATTTTATATTCGCTTCTACAATTTGTTTACGAAGGTGTTCATTATCTAAGCCTGGCACTGAACCATATGGCGCTCTAACCAATTTAGGTTTAGTACCTGTAATATCATTAATAAGAGCAAGCGTTTCCTCCATTTCATGTACAAACTGTCCGTCTGTGTATAAACGTTTACTATCATGAGTCATACTATGTGCCCCTACATAATGCCCTTCTGTAGTTGCTCGCTTCACATTATCTTGAAAATTTTTATTCTGTAATTGACCTCCCTGCATAAAAAAAGTCGCTTTTACTTCATTTTCTTTTAATATATCTAAAAATTGCCCTGTTAATTGACTCGGACCATCATCAAATGTTAGATAAACAACTTTTCCCAACGGCTTACTAGCTGGTTTATCCTCTTTTATTGGCTCCTGTTTAATGATTTCATTTTCCTGTTTTTGAGTAATTTGTTTACTGCTTACTTCTGCTATTACTTTATCAACAGGTGCCTTTAATTCCTCATTCAAATAGAACATTAGAATAATCATAGTTAGCACCATTCCAAATGACATTAAACCTTTAGTTTTCCAACTTTTCTTTGTAGTTTTTCGTGATGTGTTCATATTGTTCAATCTCTCCTTTTCTGAGAGTAGTGTAACGGAACAATATAAAGATAGAGTGCAGATTGCGTCGAGTTAAATTAAAGAAAATAGCTAAGTCTATACTTTAATTTTTTCTTGAATTGTGTGCAGAAATCATACTCTCTCAAAGGTTCAACTAGCTGTATTTTCTCAATTATCAGGAGCTCAAAATAGTTTTATTTCATATTGATTCTTTCTTCATTTTATCTTTATTTAGATACTTTAAACTTGGACAAGTTGAAGTAAATAGATTAGGAGTGTTTAAAAGTGAAGAAATCTCGTTGGAAGTATCTTTTAGTATCTTTTATTTGTGCTAGTTTCGTTTGTCTCTTGTATATTACTCAAGGTAATGGCGCGGAGCTAATAGAAATTGACAATAATACAGTAGAAAGTAACACAGCAGAAAGTAATACTAGAGGTTTATTAGAAGGAAAAACGATTATGATTGACCCTGGGCATGGTGGAGTTGATGGTGGCACAGTAGGCTTATTCTATGGAACAAGTGAAAAAGAAGTAAATCTTATAGTAGCACAAAATATTAAACGGGAGCTTGAAGAAAGAACAGCCGCAACAGTCACTCTGACACGTGATCAAGATATCGATTTAGGGCGTAATCAAAAAGAAGCTTTACGAAAAAGAATGCAAATTACTGATGATGTTTCAGCTGATTTGTACATTAGTATTCATCACGATGCTTTTACCGATCCTAGCGTTAATGGAATAACTGTTCATTACAGTTCGCTTCAGAATGAGAGTAAAAAATTAGCTAAAATCCTGAATTCATCTATATTTAAGCAAAATATACATGCCAAAAATCGTGGTATTAGAGATAGTGCTTATTATGTTTTGAAGAACAATTCCGCTCCAGCAGTATTACTGGAACTAGGCTTTACGTCAAATAAGGAAGATGAAATCCGAATGGTATCTAAAGAATTTCAAAGCAAAACTGCTACATCAATCGTTGATGGGATTATCGAGTTCTTTGCAACATAAAATCAATATGAAATCATTATTTCTCGAAAAAGAACAGCTCATACAAATGGTTAATAAAACCCGTTTGTATGAGCTGTTTTCTTATTGTTTCTATAAATATTGATCTATCAACTTTTTAATATAATTTTAAAGTGGTGATGTTTTTTATCTCATATTTGTGCTCAATTACTTTTGTACTCAATTACATGTAATACTTTTACTTCAATATCTTTTAAATGACCTTCTCCAGTTTCTCCCTCTTTAATCTGAACCTCATACTGCGCTTTCGCAATGGCCTCAATTACTCGTTGTGTTGAAATATTCTTAGATGATGCAATTTCAACAACCGATTTACCAGATGCTAATTCTTGTATTAATTCCGTCGCATTCATACTTAATAAAGAAAATAGTTCCTGATTATTTAAATACGCATTAGCAAAATAGTCAGGCTGACCATTCGTAGTGAAAAACGCCTCTTCCGTAAAACTATATTGATTTGGTAGTTCTTTGTTTTCTAGTTTTGTAGTTTCATTCGATTGTGTATTAACTAGTTGTACCGTCTTTACTGAATCTTCTTTCTGAATTTGTGTAGCATAGGTATGTACACCACCTACTAAAAATGCTGTTGAAATACTTAGTGCCATGATTAAATTCTTTTTACTCATCTTAATCCCTCATTTTCTTTGTTTTTATCTTACAGCACAATTATTACCGAACAATGTAAAGATAAAATCAAGATTATGTGAATTGGAAATGAATTTTTTTTATATGAAATCATGTAGCTCTATAAAAAAAGAACAACTCATCCGAATGACCTATTAAAACCATTCGTATGAGCTGTTTTACTTACTCATTTATTTGTAAATAAAAATAGAACTGTACGCCATCCTCTGTATTATTAACACCGAACTCTACTCCATGTAGCATTAATATATTTTTGGAAATCGCTAGTCCTAAGCCAGTTCCCCCACCAGCCCTTTTTCTAGAAGCATCAACCCGGTAAAAGCGATCCCATACTTTCTCTAGATGTTCTTCTTCAATATGAGCACCTTTATTTTCTACACTTACTTTTACTAGGTTCCCCTTCAACTCTGCCACCATTATTATTCGTTCTTGTGAAGGTGAGTATCGAATAGCATTCGTCAAAAAATTAGTTAAAACCTGTTCGATACGGTGTTGATTAGCTACTACTTCAACAGGTGTTAAATGCATCTCAACTCGCAATTGCTTTTGTTGTATCTCAGGCATTAGCTTTTCGCAAATTTCTTCCATTAATTCATGGATATAAAAAGCATCCATTTGTATTTTATACGTCCCTGATTCATATTTTGCTAATTCAAGCATATCAATAATCATTAAATCCATCTTGTCGACTTCTTTTTCTAACGCATCGAAATAATATTCTTTCTTATGGATTGCTACATTTCCTCTTAATATCGTTATACAACTTTTCATAATACTTAAAGGGGTTTTCAGTTCATGTGAAACCCCGGAAATAAACTCTTTCCGCGTATTTTCTAGCCTCTTTTCCTTTTCAATGTCTTGCTGTAGCTGCTCAATATACATGCTTAACCTATGTGAAAGCATATTAATATTTCGAGATAAGTCTCCAATTTCATCATTTGAATGCACAGCAATTGTTTCAGAGAAATCTAAGTTCGCTATTTTTTCCGTTGTACGATTAATCCTTAACAAAGGTCTTGCAATTTTCGTCGAATAGTAAAAAGATGCCAGCAATATTAATACAGAGGCAAAAGCAACAATGTAAATATATTATTCTTTAATCATTTGCACAGCTTCATCAACAGGCTGCAATGAAGTCATTGAAAAAATATATGATTTTGTTCCATCTAAATTTACTATTGGTTTAATTGAAATATTGTATTTAATATTATTTTCCTCATAGTTAATCTGTTGGATCATGGTATCAGGATAATTGACTTCATCCAGTAATAACTTGCTTTGAAAATCACTAATTCGATCTAAAAATAATGAATTCGAATAAATAACATTGGATAAATCATTACTTCCTGGAAAATTCACGTTACTTATTTGCCCGCCAATACCAACCAAATCAGATTTATTATCGGTTAAATTCGATTCCTTTACCATTAAATCCAAGTTGTCAATTTTTTCATAGAGCTTTTCATTTTTGAAGATGAAAGGATATTTCCAGTTATCTACATTTGCATTATTAATACCTTTTTCTACTCGAATCTCTATTGGTATCAATTGTCCTTCTGTCATTATTCCTAGCACATATACTTCACTATTCTTCAATAACAATTCCGATAACTGCATTGATTTATCCTCATCGATCAAATATAAAGGAATTTTAATTATTTTTCGGTCGTATTCTTTTTGGTAATATTCATTTAATTGGACTTCCATAAAGAAATCATTTTCGTATTTTAATAGAACATTCTGATCCAATATTGTAATCCAAGCATTATTCTCTTCAGCAAAATCTCTTTCAAGCTGTTGAATTTTTAAAATATCAGCATGATGTTTTTTATACTCTTTTTCAAATACCGTTAAATTATTTTCTAAATCATCTACTTTTTTATTCATATAAAATTGTTTAAAAAATATCGTTTGTCCTACAAAAATGGTAGTCAAAATAAGTACGCAAAGCATTGTTGTTAACAAAAACAACTTAAGAACAATTCCTTTTTTCATTGGATATCCTCGAATTTATAACCTGTTCGAACAATCGTTTTTATGCAGGTAGAATGGTCACCTAATTTATGTCGCAAGTTTCGCATATGACTGTTAATCGTTCGGTCATCTCCTAAATGTTCATATCCCCATACTTTTGTTATCAGCTGCTCTCTCGTTAAAACAATCCCTTTATTCTCTAATAAATAGAGGAGTATTTCATATTCTGTATGCGTCAATGCGATTTCTTTTTTATTTACTTTTACAGTCCTAGAGGGCGTATGAATTTGAATTCCACCACTTTCAAGAAGATCTTCCCCCTCATCACTCTTCGGTTCTCGTTGACGCAATAATCTTTTGGCGCGTGCTAATAAAACGAGTGGATTATACGGTTTCGTCACATAATCATCTGCTCCTAATTCAAAACCTAATAAAGTATCGTCTTCATCAGTACGAGCCGTTAACATGATAATCGGGACATTAGAAGTTTTTCTAATACGACGACATATAGACCATCCATCTAATTTTGGTAGCATAATATCTAATATAATTAAGCTCAACTCTTTTTCTTGAAACAGCTCAAGTGCCTCTTCACCATCTTTCGCTTCTAAAACCGCAAAACCTTCATTCATAAAATAATCTTTAAGAATTTCTCGTAAAATATCCTCATCTTCTATAATTAAAACTGTATCTGTCATTTTTACCACCTACTTCATTTATTCCTGGCGTCATTTTATTCTAACCATCTTTAAGGTACATCCAAACAGCTAATTCGTGTACTTCATATGTCTAGATTAAGTGAGAAAGAAAGTAGAATCAATGACATTAGACGATAGTAATAAAACTTGATTTTACCTTTACCAAATCTTTATTTAATCTTTATATCAGACAGATTCCCTGGGAATAATAGGTTCTTTGCGTAAATGCTGTTTAGAAAATTATTTATAACATCTTTTACAAATGAATATTAAAAACAGAAATTTCAGGTGGAACCATGAAACGAGCAGCTATTCTAGATGTTCCAATTCCTGTATTTACGTAAAGCTGCATCCCATTATTATTAATGTCATAAAATCCTTTATTATATTTTTCAGCTAATGAGGTAGAAATAGATTTAATAAATGGAATTTGAATTTGTCCTCCATGACTATGTCCAGCTAAAAGCAAATCAATCGAAGTATCTTTTAAAAAATCTGCCATATCAGGCTCATGCATGATTACAATTTCATAATCAGTATCGTTCTCCATATACGCTAACATATGATCTACATTCGGATTTCCAAGTAATCCATCATCCAATCCTCCGATAAATAGCTTCTTGCCATTTGATAACTGTACATTGACACCACTATTTTTTAATAATGTAAAGCCTGAATCCCTTAATAGGGGTTCATAAACTCTAGCAGCGCCACCACCATAATCACGGTTTCCCCATATTGCATATTTCCCAATCGTTGCTTCTAAATTTGATAAACTATTCGTTACTTCCTGCAAAGGTTGAAACATAGAGAAGTTTTCAAATAGATCCCCTGTAAAAACAATCATATCAGGCGATAACTTATTCACCTTTTCTACTAAATTATTTAGTTGTTCTATCGTATACGTTTCACTTACTTGAATATCTGATAGTTGGACTACTTTGACCGATTCTCCTTTGTCTTCATTCAAATCATAAGAATGAACTACAGTCATTTTTGGTTCAACTTTAAACGCGTACCCTATTAGTAGACCAATTAATATTATCAATAATAAAACTATTTTAACTAGCATTTTAAAAATCTTCACTCGTATTCAAATGCCCCTTTCAACTATATACACGTTATTATAAAGGAACTTTGTCACAGTAATGTGTACAGTTTATGGAAGCAAAACTTATTTCCTAACACTAAAAAGAACAAGCATCCTTTTCATGCTTATTCTTATATGAATTTTCACTCCACTAAATCAAACCAAATACTAAAATTAATGTACGAGTCCGCTAACGTCACTTCATACTGTAATTCATTTTTAGCTAAAATGCTGGCAACAATCGATAAACCGAGCCCTGTTCCCGAAATTTCTTTGTTCCGCGATTCTTCCACTACAAAGAACGCATCCCAAATAAAAGGGAGATGCTGTTGTTGCAAACGTGTAGTTTTATTTCGTATCGAAAACTTGATTTTGTTGTTATTTTCACATCTTAACTTTATTTCAAAATAATGCTCTTCCCCGTATTTAATCGCATTGCTTATTAAATTATTTAGTATGATTTCAATTTGATTATGATCCTCGTTGATTATTGAATTTTGCACTGTACCTAAATTTTGAACAACTTGCACATTTTTATTTTTCAACGAAATATTATATTGCACAATAATTTTTTGAAGCAACTCTTTTAATTCAAATGCTTCTTTTTTCACTTCGAGTTCATGTACTTTAGATAATTTAATTAAATAATCAACCATTTCTGATGTGTAATGCACTTGTTCTAAAATGATATCTGTATAGGATCCATCATCAAGGTCATCTTTTATACCGATTGTATACGCTTGTATTAATGACAACGGTGTTTTTACTTCATGCGAAATACTAGAAATTAATGTATTTAAGCTTTGATTTTTCTTTTCTAATTCTAAATGAGCGCTTTTCAAACGGTCGCTCATCTCATTGATACTATGTGATAACTCTTCAATCTCATCGCCTGATGTTATTTCCACCCGTTTGAAATTTAAATGCGAGATATCTTTCGCCACATTTTTTAGTTTCTCTAAAGGCGTAATCATTTTCCTAGAAAAATAAGCGACTAATAATAAACTGATGATAATTCCCAGTAAAATAGAAAATAAATATAATTGGTTTACTATTTCTATTACATCTGTGTTATGAACGACCACCGTACCTAATAACACTAAATGATTATCTCGCTCATAAAGCACGGTTAGCAAGCTTGTCTTTAGTTTCCCTTGATTGAATATGCGCCTTACTGTTATTCCTTCGTTTACCTTTTCTAGTGACTCCTCTGTAATCCAAAATTTATTTAAAACAATTTTATCTTTAGATAGCTCAAATTGAATTTTTTCATTAATCGTATTAATATTACCGCTATTCTCAGTCATAACAATTGTCACATTGTTCTCATTTTCGATTTCCTGTTCTACTTTTCTTAATTGTTCAATCGTTAAATTATCAATTTCTTCATAAATCGTATTTACTTTATTTTTCATTTTATAAAGATAATAATCGGAGGAAAAGAAATTATTAAATAAAAATGAAACGCCAAAAACGATGAGCATAATTATACTCACCATCATTAATAATTTTTTGCTAATTTTATTCATCTTTATCATTAAAGCTATACCCCATTCCTCTGTGGGTGATGATATGGTCAGCCCCAATCTTGTCACGCAGCCTATTAATATGTGTATCGACTGTTCTTTCCTCACCAAGGTAATCCAAGCCCCAAATCATCGATAACAAAGCCTCTCTAGATAAAACTTGCCCTTTGTTTTCATATAAAAACTTCAATAAATCATATTCTTTTTTTGAAAGTACTGACTCTGCGCCATCTATATATACTTTTTTACTTTGCAAATTGATTTTTAAATTTCTTATTTCAACTAACTTTTCTGTTCCTAGCATTTTTTTCACTCTTAAAATTAAAATCCGCGGATCAAACGGCTTACGAATATATTCATCTGCCCCAATATCTAATGCAATAAACTCATCATCATTAGACGTCTTTGCTGTTAACATAACCACTTTTGCAAGGCTTACCTTTTTTATTTCGCGGCATACGTCAATACCACTTAGCTTGGGCATCATCCAGTCCAAAACGGCAAGATCTATTTTTTTCGAATAAAAGATTTCAAGTGCCTCTTCCCCGTCTAAAGCAACATTTACATTAAACCCTTCTTTTTCAAAATAGGTTTTTAATATCGTCGTCATATGTTTTTCATCATCAGCGATTAGTATGTTCAATTTATTAAAGCTCCTTATCCTGAAATTGAGAGAAAAAGGTGAAATCTTTACAAGAAGACTTCACCTTTTTCCTATCATTTAAACGCTAACTCCAGCATATTAATTTTTTCTTTTCTAAAGCATTTTAGCAATTAAAATATAGCGAATTTCACGCTTACTTTTCCGGTGAATAGATTGTATTATCATTTCCATCAATAATTAATGCTGATTCCCCTGGTATTATCTTGCCTTGATAGTTAAATTCATCTTTTGAAAAATTTGCTACTACACTTAATGCTTCACCATATTCAGTCATCTGAACAAGTCTATCATCTGACATAATTTTAAAATTTGTCATTTCTTGTGTTATTGCTTTTTTGCTAAAATTTGACCATACCTTTGAATGCCTTACTATGGTTTCTTTATGTTTTTCCCACTCGTGTTTATCTATATGATATAGAGGGGGTACATTATAAAGTATCTCATACAACATCCTATTTGAAATTTCATCTTTAAATTTTAATGTGCCCCATCCCCACCAATGAGTTGTGATCACTGAATCATTGTAAACCAACTTATATAATGGGATCGTGTAGTTTGAATCCAAGAATAACTTCTTGTATTTATCCTTGATAGGTATTTGTTTAGAAAACAGTTCGGGAACCCCACCATTACTCGAATAGTATCTTCCAACATAATACTCACTTTCTTTGTTTTTTCCCATATCCTTATCCATCCAAGAAAATGATGGTGTTTCTATGCCATGTGCAAAGGCAATCGTTTTGTTAGCAAAATCATTTCCGCCCTCAGTTCCAACTACCATATTCCATTCTTTTTGCAGATACTCCATTCTCTTAATTCTAGCCTGGATATCCTGCTTTTCAGTAGTAATATGTTCTGGCGAATAGTCATCAAAGATTTCCCCAGTGCCATCTGTGTCTAAAAACCATGAATTAAATGCTACGCCCGTATTTAAAATTGAAGTCACTCTTTCTTCTACACTTGGCATTGCAAGTGTCGGATTCAACTTTCTACCTTCACCTTGGAATCCTTCAATCTTATTTCCATCTTTATTCGTTACAGTTGCATTCTCATAAAGTGAAGTATCATTAAACTTAGCAGTCTCCCACTTCTCTTTACCTGGTTTATGGATTGAATGATACGAGTCATAAGTGCCAAATAGATAGCCGATGTCATTTGCTTCTTTTACTAACTCTGGTTTAATGAACCCTTCCTGCCAATCATCCAAGCCAATCCACATATTTTCTAACCCCGAATCTTTCATGTCCTTTATCACATCTACGGTATTGGCATCTGCCCACTTCTCTATTGGATCAACTACATTGCCAAGTTCGCTTTTGAATAATCTTTTATTTAGGTCAATTAATTCAACGGGGTTTAAATTTTCTATTCCCTTGTTTAACAGCCTTATAGATTCTTTATCTGTTTCGGTAAATACTTCTGGATTATAGAATTCCTTTAGTTGCAATACTGCACTTAAGCCTTTTATTATTCTATTTTTAGTGTATTTGTCTACATAATCTAAGCTATCTAAATCTTCAAAGGCTAATGAAAGCTCTGATCCATCCTCAACATTAGTAGTTAATAACCCCTGAATCCATAATCTCAGCTTTTCGGGAATACTGTCTCTCAGTTTTGCCCATTTTATATTTTCTTCTGATATAACAGTTCTATCCCAAAAATAAGCATGAGGTGCACCATAAAGCTTCTCAATATTACTATTTTCTTTAGCCTTTTCAGCTAAGCTTTTGAAGGCCCCTTGTTCAATCAAATAATTTTTATAGGTCTTGGCAACATCTACTGGATTTTTTTCCGTTAAATAAATCCTAAAACCATATTCCTTTTCTTCATTAATCGCTGGAAACTCATGATTAAAAGTAAATTCAATTTCATTTTCTGTATTATAAACAAGTTCACTATTATAAGGATTTTTAATTATATATACTAGCGAATATTCCCTTTTATCAACGGCAAAAAACTGCATAGATAAAGCCTCAATTACCTTCATTTTTTCATCACTTAAGTAATCTTTCCAAGTAGAATCATTGCTTGGAATATACTTCCCTTGATTTAATGGGAGCATATATCCATCACCTTTTACTTTTGGCCATGCAAACATGTTTTCTTCATCTCTGCTGGATTTTATGCTTACGTCTACATAATTTTCTTTTTTTACGATATCAACATCAATTTCCTGTTCTAAATAAGTCCAGCTAATGTTGTCTCCATTGTCTTTTAAATTTGAAACTTTCATTTTCTCCAATGGTTCCGATACCTTCTCAGTAACTCCATTGGACTCCACCTCAAACTTTAGTGTCTCTGGCTCCACACTAAAGTTAAAGTCTAAATTATTTATTTGTGACTTAACTTCTCTTCCTATACTAATTTTTTCTTCCGTACATCCCGTTAGAATGCTTGTTAATATTGCAGTAATTAACATGAGTGATACTATTTTTTTCATGTAATACACCTCCAAACATAGAGTAGCATCGGTTTGTTACACGAATGTCACAAAAAAAGATGTTACTTATATTATTTAAGCAGCCTTTTAATTGTTGAATATAAGGTGTGTCGAAAAGTAAATTACAAACGGAGAAATCGTATTACATTCAACCAGATTAAAGGGCAAAAAAACGGACACATTCGCCGCGCGTGAATGTGTCTCGTTTCATTAAGTTCAGCTATTATTTTTTTTCATAAACTTTCATCATTTCATTCCCTAAAAATTGCAGTTGCTCTCCTACCGTACAAGATTCGATACAAAAACGGTGGGCGCCTTGCTTTCCTCTTGTTTTTCTTAGATCACGAATGACAAAACATTCCATACAATACGTATCGGTTAATTCATCCATATCCTTCATTATATCGACTTTTTTTATCATTTGCGGCCTCCTTTTTCATACGTTTCCCCATTGTACAATGAAATTTTTCTTTTCTTCAACTATTCTTACTCTGCTATACTGAATATAATCAATGGTGTAAAGGAGCAATGGGATGTTAGAAGTATATATTGACGGCGCAAGCGCAGGAAATCCAGGTCCAAGTGGGATTGGGATTTTTTTAAAAGGCGAAGGAATTCTTGAGAAAATTAGTGAACCAATCGGCATAACAAATAATCATCAAGCAGAGTTTATTGCCCTCGTCCGTGGTTTAGAAGAAGCAAAAAAAACGGGTACTACCTTCGTTTCAATGCGTTCTGATTCAAAAATTGTCGTCAGTTCGGTTGATAAAGCTTATGTAAAAAATGAAGAATTTAAACCCTACTTAGAAAAAGCGCTGCAACTCATTGAACAATTTGATTTATTTTTCATTAAATGGATTCCAGATAAAGAAAATAAAGCAGCCGATGCACTAGCACGAGAAGCCATTCAGAAGGCGAAAAAAAATTGATAACGGTCCACTATTTGTTAGATTTCACTAGCAGATAGTGGGCTATTTTATTTTCTCAATCCCCCAACCAAACCATTAGACCTAAAGTATCATCAAAAACGCTATTTCACACAATTATAATTTACCTAGTCCTTAAGTATAAAATTCACCATAAAATTAGTAGTGATTAACTACTTAATTCGAAAATAACGGACATTTTAATTGTTTTATAATTATATTTTACTATACTAGAGGAGTAATAGCCTTTTTCATTGCGTAAAACAAAAACAATCACTTCTTTTTTCTGAATGTTAGTTCAGGGTTGTTTTCTTTTATTTGTAGGTTAAAGAAAAATTTAGATGGCATAAGCGATCTGCCGAAAAATAGGACGAAGGGAATTGAAGAAGTATGAATTTGAAATTAGAAGCAAAAGAAAGACAATTTGGAGCTCGCGCATTATTAACTGAGGTTCGAGAAAATGGGGATGTGCCTGCAGTGTTATACGGGTATCAAACCGAAACTACACCGATTGCGATTGATGCAAAAACAATTTTTAAGTTTATTAATGTAAACGGCGTAAACAACGTATTTACTTTGGAAGTCAATAATCAATCTTACAATGCTGTTATTAGTGAAGTACAGCGCTCTGCAAGAAGAGGTACTATTACACATGTTGATTTCCAATCGATAAATATGGACACACCTTTAGAAGTTGATGTACCAGTTACATTAGTTGGTACTGCAGCTGGCGTACAAGTAGGTGGTATCTTAATGCAACCAACAACAACGGTTCGCATTAAAGTGAAACCAAATGAAATTCCAGATTCGATTGAAGTGGCTATCGTGGCACTTGAAATCGGACAAACGATTACATTAGCAGATCTTACTGAAAAGCTACCATTCGAAACCATTAGCGAACTTGATGCTGTACTTGCGACAATTATGGCTCCTGTTGAAGCTGAAGAAGTAGTAGCTGCGACATAATTATAAAAAATAAGCTGTCACCAAGTGCATGTAAATCATGTACTTGGTGACAGCTTTTCCATTTTAACTTTTACTATATTCCATCACATTTAACAGTGCACCGACCGCGCCACAATAGCCATAATCATGTAAAAATATAGGCTTGTGCTTTTTCAAAACTGTATAATGCTCGATTACCTTTTTTAATTGCTCATTATCTGTTAAAGTAGATCCGATATAAACAATATGTTCTACTTGATGATGTTCAGCTAGTTGAATACTTAATGTCGTAATTACTTCCCCAACAAGCCCTTGTAACGTTGCAAGTATATCATTCGGCTCATAGTTATGCTCTTCCGTAATGCCGACCTTCCCAAAATTACTCGCTGTCAAATCCCCAGAAATCGGCATATCCGTCCCTTGATAAATATCTTTTACGAGTAAATCAATGCCTGATCGGTTCCCAACGAACGCACGGTTTTTGATTTCACCAAAATCAGAAATTCCCGTCATAATGGTTGCTAGACCGATGAGCGTACCACCACCCATTCCCGTACCACCAACACGTACATGCGAATTTCCATCCATATAATGCACAGAAGTCCCTGTCCCAATATTGGTAATGATACTTTGCTGAATCGATTGCCCCTCTTGTTCTAATAAATAACGTACCCCTTTTAAAGTTGCTTCAAACTCTACGATATACTCAATCGACTTCATCGGATTAAGGACATCACGTAATTGCTCCGTACGCCCTCCCGTTAAGCCAATCTCGTCTACATGGGGATGTTGTTCTAACCATTCCTTCACCAAATGCATATCAGTTGATGGAAAAGCAGTTAGTTTAAGCTCCTTGTTTTCATCTAAATAAGCAAGCTTTGTCAACGTTCCCCCTGCATCGATCCCAATCCATGTCGACATAAAAAAGTTCTCCTTTGTACTTTCAAACTAGTATTCCCTTGCCTTCATATAATAGCGCAATCATTAGAAGCAATAAAGAGCAAGTTAAACTTCCACCATCACTTTGTCTAGTAAAGCCCGCTTATGAAATTCTTCGATAATCGGTTGCTCAAACTTATTTAATAGTCTCACAATTCTTGCTTCATAGGCATGTGTTGTTTCATCCATTAAATTGAAGTTCGCGACATAATCCTCGTTTTTCAATAAGTTTACTAACGTCATAACCTCTGTTTTTGGAAATATCACTTGATGAAGTTTCAATATTTTTGAAACGGAACGCAGCGGTGAACGCGAAATTAAAATACGCCCGTGCACAGATTCGGAAATGTCCTGTAAAAACGTTTTCGCAATGGCGCTTGGTGTAATCTTGATAACTTCCACCATTTCCGTTTCCCCATCTGCATTTGTCCTCGTTTGCTCAGAAATTTTAAACGGAAGTTCTTCTCGAAACGTCTTCATTCGATGCATTTCAATACGACCGTCCTCAATCGAACATTCCGTTGTGGAAATGACGAGTTCATACGTTTCTTCTAACATACGGAAATTCGTTAACAATAACATAAAGTCGTTTGTTTGCTGTTGCTGTATGAGCATTTCACCGTTCACTTGCTGGAAAATCCGCAGTAAACTCCATGCATCTGCTAAAGCCCTATGCTGCGTGTCATTCTTTAAACCGAGCTGTGCCATTAAGCCACCTAAGCTTGGTTGTTCCTTGAGCGCATTCGCAATCATGTATTTTTGTTGGAAATCGACCATTGGATAGAGACAATCACTATTCATATAATTTCGAATCAATTCTTCCTCTAACACTTTGCGATCAAATTCTCCAAAAGTTAACAGCAAATAGTCATTTTTGCACCAACGCTTAAATTTATAGAAAGCCTCTTTAAAACTAGGCGCATCTACTAATTGCTCCGTCTTTATACCCGTCAATTGCTGGATATGTGCATTTAATTTTTTAAATTTATAAGGTTGAATTAGCTGTGTAAATGTTTCGGTTGAACCATCCGGCAACCATTTAACCGCGCCAATTTCAATGATGTATTGCTTCCCCCGAATAAGAGCGGCTTCAACATCTACTGTAATATACGTTTGTACTCGTCCCAAAATTTTCACCTACTACTTTTCTTTCCTTATTTTACAATACAAAATTTCCCACAGATTTGAACATACCCCTATTGTATCGTAAAAAATGACTTATGGCTCGGAAATGTTAGGAATTGAGCAGCTTTCTTAGTAAACTATAAAAATTCATACGTAGGGGGTCAAAAGTTTGTAGCGCCAAAACAAAAGAAATTGAAGGGTATTTTTAAAAAACAAAGGACAATTGATTTTACTTTTTGTCATTTTGCGATACGATAAGATAGGAAGCAATTAAGAATGGAGGAATTTTTTCAATGTCCGACAAATTACTACAAAAAGAGGCGATGCGTGTCTTAAAGGATACGAGCCGAACTTTTTATATTCCCATAACATTTTTACAAAAAGAACTAAAATTAACTGTCGCTGCGGCCTACTTAGCGATGCGTGCAATTGATGAAATTGAAGATCATGAAGAAATTTCAAATGATACAAAGCATGATATCCTCATGAAAGTGAGTGAATTACTAGCTGTTGCACCTTTTGATGAAGCGGCTTATACACAAGCTTTAGCACTGAGCAATCAGCCGATGCCAGAAGTAACATTGCGTTTAGGTGATTGGTTGCGTATTTGTCCAGCCGACGCACAAAAAATTGTCATGGATGCGACAAGTGAAATGGCTATGGGAATGGCGAAATGGGCAAAAGCTAACTGGCAAATCCATACACGCGAAGATTTAGATGAGTATACATACTATGTGGCAGGCTTAGTCGGTGTCATGTTATCCGAGCTATGGGAGTGGAATGCTGGCATTAAAACAGACCGCGAACTCGCAATTGGTTACGGACGTGGACTTCAAGCAGTCAATATTTTACGTAATCAACAAGAAGATTTAGATGAGCGCGGTGTAAGTTTCGTACCGGACGACTGGACACGTGATGATTTATTCCACTATGCGGAGGAAAACTTAGCGAAAGCAGATGCTTATATGAAAGTATTGAATAAGCGTTCGATCATCTTATTCTGCCGTCTCCCTCTTGCACTAGCTCATAAATCGCTTAAAGCCATGAAAGATGGACGTGAAAAAATGTCTCGTGCCGAAGTAGAAGCAACCGTAGAAGAAATTCAAGCAGACTAAATTACATTAGCAAGCATATAAAATAAAGAGACACAACCGTGCACATCCTGGTTGTGTCTCTCTATTTATCAATAAAACATTCTCACTAACCTAGCGTTATAAAAACAATGCAACCGCACCGCTAAACACGCCACATAAAACGGCATATGTAAAAGATAAAATATGGCGTCGATTCGTTCTTTTTACTAAAAACTCTAGTAAACCACGGATTGAAAACAACAGCATAATAAATGCAAATAATAGTACGTATATCACTTTTTGCTCAAACAGATTGGCCGTAATAAACGTCATAAATAACACACATAAAAACGCCTCTAAAACAAAATGCCAAGTTCCAACATACTGGTCTAAAAACTTTTCATTTTTCGTAATGTTAAACTTTTTTCGCAGCTTTAAATCGATTAAGCCCGCTGCGATAAATCCAATAACTAAAATAGCAATTAACAAAATAAAACGTCCCCTCTAAATATCCGATTGCAAATATTGCTGGCGTAACTCTCTAGGTACAAGATCTCCACCTGTTGACCAAATAAGATGCGTCGCTTGATCCATCTTATTTTGCAATTGATTTTGCTGTAAATAATCGACACCTTGCATCATTAATTCGATTGGACCATAAACACCTGCATGTGCAGAAGGCTCCATAAAAATATTTTCCTGCTCATACATACCCTTTAAGCTTCTATAAAGGAAACTATCATCCACCGTATAGCAGCCACTAATGATTGACTCCATTATTGTACCTGCAAATTTCGATGGTCTACCGACAGCCAATCCGTCCGCCTCTGTTTGATTGGATAAACCAATATCATGCACGCTTATTTCATCATGCAAACCCGTCATCATGCCTAGTAGCATACAAGGTGAAGCAAATGGTTCCCCAAAGAAAATGTGAACATGCTCCCCGTAAATTTGTTTGATTCCATATGCGACACCGCCAGGACCCCCACCAACACCACATGGCAAATAAACAAATAACGGATGCTCTTCATCGACTTTTATTTTCAACTCGCGTAATTGATTTTCCAGCCGCAATGCTGCCACCGCATAGCCTAAAAATAGGTCCAATGAATTTTCGTCATCAATAAAGTGACAGTTAGCATCTTGCTCGGCTAAAAGTCGGCCTTGTGTTACTGCCACACTATAATCCGAGGCATACTCAATAACTTCTACCCCTTTTTCGCGTAATAACTCTTTTTTCCATTCTTTCGCTTCCACTGACATATGCACCGTTACTTGAAAGCCTAACTGTGCACTTATGATGCCGATACTCAAACCTAAATTCCCCGTCGAACCCACGGCAATTTTATAGTTACTAAAGAAATCTTTAAACGCCTTGCTATTAATTTTGGCATAATCATCTTGCTCCGTTAACAGACCTGCATGAATTGCCAGTTTTTCGGCATGGCTTAACACTTCATAAATGCCACCTCGCGCTTTAATTGAGCCCGCAATCGGTAAGGAATGATCGCATTTCAGCATTAGTTTACCTGGTATATCAAATCCACGACGACCTTCAATTAATTTTTTCATTGAAGGAATTTCGATTACATCGGATTCAATCAGACCATTAGAAAATTTCGTCAACGGAAATACTTCCATTATATAAGAAGAAAAACGTTGTAATCTTTTTTCGGCATCCCGAACCATTTCCATTGAAACCTGTTCGAATATTTGCTTTTCCGTTGTTTTTTTAGGATTTACCCAAAATACGTATTGTTCATTTTGTAATCTTTCTATTAGTGGAAATTGTACTTTCAAAGCATTTACATCGATTGATTGCTGTTTCATTTCATCGTTCCTCCCTGTCTAAAACCGCACGTTCACAAATTTGTCGAAATTCCATCTCAAAAGCCAAATTATTTTCTTCTGTACGTTTTTTAGGTCCCTTTGTACGACCACCTGCACGTCTTATTTTCGCACTTTCATAACGAAATGCCAACAGTTGATCAATGTTGTCAGACGTCAGCTCTTTACCGTTATGAGTGAGTACTTTTCCACCTTTTGCCAAACACATCGCAGCTAAACCATAATCACCTGTAATAACAATGTCGCCCTTCTTTAACACGCTAAGTAGCTTAAAATCTACCGAATCAGGTCCTTTGTCTACAATAATTGTTATTATATTATCTCTTTCTATTCGATGTGATGTATCGCAGAACAAGATGGGTTTTATCTCATATTGAGATGAAACAAATAGCGCTAAATCAACAACCGGACAGGCATCTGCATCAATTAATAATTGTATAATAACTATTCACCCTTTCAAAAAAATTGTTCATTTTAATATATTGATATATCGAATTGTAAACGTTTTCACAAGCTTTTTCCATTTTATCTCACCGATGTTACAGAAAAAAATATTGAATTGCAAGATAATTCATACTAATGTATAACTAACAACAAAATAATGGGGGTTACAAAATGGAAACAGCAATTAAAAATAACGCACAGCAGTATGTCGATGATGTATTCACTAAATTAAAAAAGAAAAACGCACACCAACCGGAGTTTTTACAAGCTGCGGAAGAAATCTTTTTATCATTAGTACCTGTATTCGAAAAAAATCCTAAGTACATGGAGCACAACATTTTAGATCGCCTTGTTGAGCCAGATCGCATCATTTCATTCCGCGTTGCTTGGCAGGATGACCAAAATCAAGTGCAAGTAAACCGTGGTTACCGTGTCCAATACAACAATGTGATTGGACCTTATAAAGGTGGTCTTCGCTTCCATCCAACTGTCGATGAATCGATTATGAAATTTTTAGCTTTTGAACAAATTTTCAAAAATGCACTAACAGGTCAAGCAATCGGCGGTGGTAAAGGTGGCTCAGACTTTAACCCAAAAGGTAAATCTGATGCAGAAATTATGCGTTTTTGCCAAGCATTCATGACTGAATTATACCGCTATATCGGTCCAGATGTCGATGTCCCTGCTGGAGATATTGGTGTAGGAGCTCGTGAAGTTGGCTATATGTGGGGACAATATAAACGTATTCGTGGTGCATATGAAGCTGGGGTATTAACTGGCAAAAAACCAGGTTTCGGCGGTTCATTAGCCCGTACAGAGGCAACTGGCTATGGTTTAATTTACTTTGTAGAAGAAATGTTACGTGAAGAAAAGGATTCATTCTTAAATAAAAAGGTCGTTGTATCCGGTTCAGGTAATGTCGCAATTTATGCGATTGAAAAGGCACAACACTTCGGCGCTCACGTTGTTGCATGTTCTGACTCATCAGGCTATATTTATGATCCAGAAGGCATCGATTTAAAATTAGTAAAAGAAATTAAAGAAGTGCGCGGTGAGCGTATTAAAGCATATGTCAATGAACGTCCAAATGCAACATACTCAGAAGGTTGCGAAAATATTTGGTCTATTCCTTGTGACATTGCCCTGCCATGCGCGACTCAAAATGAAATCGATGGCGATCAAGCTCGTCTATTAATCGCAAATGGCGTACATGTTGTTGCTGAGGGAGCGAATATGCCATCTAACTTAGACGCAATTAATGAGTTTTTAAATGCTGGCGTATTTTTTGGTCCTGGTAAAGCCGCCAATGCTGGAGGGGTTGCCGTATCTGCATTAGAAATGGCACAAAACTCTGGACGTACGTACTGGTCGTTCCAAGAAGTAGACGAAAAGCTACATTCGATTATGAAAGCGATTTACAAAGAAAGCTCTGAAGCTGCTAAACAACATGGCTTCGAAGGCAATTTAGTAATCGGTTCAAATATTGCTGGTTTCATTAAAGTAGCAAACGGTATGCTTGTAGAAGGCGTCTACTAAAACTACAAAAAAGGGATTTTAGCCAAAAATATATACAAAGTGAAAGGCAGAAACATTGGTTTAACAACGTTTCTGCCTTTTCAATTTCATGTGATTTTCCTTCAAATAGGACTTATAAGGCAGCCCCATTATTTTTTTGATTATCTCACAACAAGAACATCACATTTCGAGCTGCGAACGACGTTTTCAGAAACCGACCCCAGTAAGAATCGTTCTGCACGGTTGAGGCCAGTTGCACCAACAATAATTAAATCAGCTTCAGTTAAACTTGTTAAAATTACTTTTGGTGAGCCCTCTTCAACGATAAGTTGTACATTTTCAACACCTGCTTGTGTCGCTTCATTTTTATATTGCTCTAATTGGACCTTTGCTTTTGCTTTTAACTCTTTTGCGTATTTCAAATCATAGGCTTCCACCGATCCAAATGAATGTGTATCAATGACGCTTACTAAATGCAGTTGCGCACCTGTTAATTTTGCGATACGGACACCGCGATTAAATGCAATTTTTGCTTTTTCTGAAAAGTCTACTGCAACAATAATATTTCTGTAATTTTCAACCATTAAAACCACTCCTTCTCTAATTGTTATTATATCAAATATTTAGATAAGTAAGAAGTTTCTTTCTTTATAGAGCTTTAGAGGTCGGACGTCTTTCTTTAAAATACGAACAATATTTTGTTTTTCACAAGTTAACATTCGTGTTATAATAGGTAATGTAATTGAAATGGAGGTTTTTCATGTGGAATTAGTGTATACAGGTAAAACAAAAGATGTATTTAAATTAGAAGATGGCCATTTTTTATTGAAATTTAAAGATGATGTAACAGGTGAAAATGGGGTATTTGATCCAGGTGCCAATACAGTTGGATTAACAATTGATGGAGCTGGCCTTGCTGGTTTACGCTTAACGTCATTCTTTTACTCAAAATTGAATGAATTGAACGTCCCTACTCATTATGTAGATGCAAACTTTGACGATGCGACAATGACAGTAAAGCCTGCAACTGTATTCGGAAAAGGTCTTGAAGTAATTTGCCGTTTCAAAGCAGTTGGTTCATTTTTACGCCGTTATGGTGCTTACGTAAGCGAAGGTCAAGAATTAGACGCATTCGTTGAAGTAACGATTAAAGATGATGAGCGACTAGATCCTCCAATTTCTGAAGATGCACTTGCAATGTTAAACTTACTAACACATGAAGAGTATGCCATTTTAAAAGAGCGTACAATTGAAATTTCTAAGTTCGTTGCAGCTGAGCTTGAGAAAAAAGGTTTAACATTATATGATATTAAACTTGAATTTGGCCGCGATGCAAAAACAAATGAAATCATTTTAATTGATGAAATTTCTGGTGGTAATATGCGTGCATACAAAGGTGATACATATATCGAGCCTTTACAGTTAGAAAAAATTATGTTAGCTGACTAATAATAGTAGCCTTCTATGAGCATCCTTCATAGAGGGCTTTTTTTGTGCTGTCAAATCCTTATTTCATACTATTTCCTTCCCTGAATCATGTGTTTTTAACATAAGCCCTTCCCTTTTTACAAAATTCATGATAGGATTACTTTCGTACTTCAACGCATCGAAGTGCAAAAGCGAAAAGGAGTTTTTTATTATGATTGAACAACGACAAGTAAAACCAAGTATTCTCGAAGCCAGTTTATTAACACTTTTCATTATTGGAATTATTTCTTATTCAATTATTGAGCTTAAAAGTGTTCCACATATTCCAATCGTTCTTTCGATTATTGTTTTAATGACTTATGGGTTACTCAAAAAAGTTCCCTTCCGTCAATTAGAGGAAAGCATGGTGAACTCTGCAAAAACAGGGATCGGCGCGATTTACATTTTCCTGTTAATCGGGCTATTAATAAGTAGCTGGATTATCGGAGGAACGATTCCTACATTGCTATATATCGGTTTTTCCATTATTGCAGCGAGCTTCTTTTATGCGAGTGTATTCATTATTACCGGCATAATTGGAACGGCAATCGGAAGTTCCCTCACAACGGTCGGTACAGTTGGTGTAGCGATGCTAGGTGTTGCTACTGCAATGGATGCTTCCCTAGTTATTACTGCTGGAGCTATCGTTTCTGGTGCATTTTTTGGCGATAAGATGTCCCCTCTTTCGGATACAACGAATTTAGCGGCAACTGTTGTAGGTATTGACATGTTTACACATATACGAAACATGATGTACACAACAATTCCTGCCTTTATCTTATCTGTTATAGGCTATGCGATTTTATCACCAAAAGGCACGAGCATTGATGAGCAGTTAATTACACAGTATAAATCGGTATTACTCAGTACAAATCTTGTGCATTGGTATGCATTAATTCCGCTCTTTGTTTTAGTTATTTGTACGATTTTTAAAATTCCAAGTTTAATCACATTAACGATTAGTACGATTAGCGGTGTTGCCCTTTCTTATGCGCATAGTGCCATTCCGTTAAAAGAACTTGTCGGAATCTTATATGGCGGCTATGTTGCCAACACTGGTTTAGAAGCAATTGATTCGTTATTAACGCGCGGCGGTATGAATAGTATGCTGTTTACAATTATATTAATCGTACTTTCCCTTTCAATGGGCGGTCTGTTATTTTCATTAGGCATTATTCAAGCGTTGTTATCCTCGATTCAAAAATTACTTACAAGTGTAGGGAAAGCCATTACAGGGGCGGCATTTACTGCGGTTGCGATCAACTTTTTAATTGGTGAACAGTATTTATCGATTTTATTAACAGGTGAAACATACAAAGAAAAATTTAAAAGTTTAAATATGCATCCGAAAAATTTAGCACGCGTTATTGAAGATGCGGGTACGGTCATTAACCCTCTCGTTCCTTGGGGTGTTTGTGGTATATTCATTTCAACTGCATTAGATGTAAGCGTCATTAGCTATATACCGTTCGCATTTTTCTGCTTGCTGAGCCCGGTCATTACAATTTTATTTGGCTGGTTGAATATTACGATTACTAAGCAAAATTAAATCTCAGGCAAATACGTAATCAAAAACCGCTATCTTTCTTAGTTATTACTAATTAGATAGCGGTTTTTTGTGAAATGTGACTTAGCATTCACACAGCTATTATTATTTTCAAATAGCTACTTAATTACAAGTAATCTACTCACTTTAGTGATTTAAAGCTATCAATAAGTAAAGTATACTAGTAAAATACTTATAGGATAATAATTTTTCATGGACTTTTATTTGACATTCACTTTCTAGCAATTTAAGATGAAATTGAAGTAAAAAAATGGATAAAAGGGTGATTTTATGGAAAGTTTAGATAAGTCGAGATTGCTAGATAGTCAAGATCCATTAAAACAATACGCACAAGAATTTTATAAAAATGAAAATCAATATTACTTTGACGGGAACTCTTTAGGTTTGTTATCAAAACGTGCGGAAAATAGTGTATTAACGCTATTAAATTCATGGAAACAATACGGTATTGACGGTTGGACGAACGGCGAACATCCTTGGTATTTTTTATCCGAAAACTTAGGAGCGAAATGCGCACCATTAGTCGGAGCAAAAAAAGAGGAAGTTATTTTAACTGGTTCAACAACGACTAACTTACATCAGCTACTCGCAACATTTTTCCACCCTACTGCTGAGCGCAATAAAATTTTAGCTGATGAATTAAATTTCCCTTCCGATCTTTATGCTATGGCGAGTCATATTCAACTAAATAATTTACCGGCTGACCATTTAACATTTGTAAAAAGTGAAGACGGACAGACGATTACGACAGAAGCAATTATTGATGCGATGACTGATGATATTGCCGTTGCTGTATTGCCAGCTGTTTTATACCGCAGTGGTCAAGTGTTGGATATCGCAGCGATTACGAAAGCAGCACATGCGCGCGGCATTGTTATCGGCTTTGATTTATGTCACTCAATCGGCTCGATTCCCCATCAATTACATGATATGGGCGTAGATTTTGCGTTTTGGTGCAACTATAAACATTTAAACGGTGGTCCAGGTTCTGTTGCAGGTTTGTTCGTTCATGAAAAACATTTCGGGACAATGCCAGGGCTAGCTGGTTGGTTCGGTTCGGATAAAAAGAAACAATTTGATTTGGCGGTACAATTTTCTCCTGCAAGTGCAGCAGGTGCATATCAAATTGGGACACCACATATTTTAAGTATCGCGCCTATAGAAGGTTCCCTTACCATTTTTGAGGAAGTTGGCATTGAGGCGATTCGTGAAAAATCATTGCAATTAACAGGTTTTTTAATGAGTTGCTTACAACAGGAACTCCCTGATGTCTTTCATTTAGGAAACCCTACCGATGAAACACGTGGCGGTCATGTATTTTTAGTGCACGAAGAAGCGGCACGTATTTGCAAAGCACTAAAAGAAGCGGGTGTCATTCCTGATTTTAGAGCACCAAATGGAATCCGACTTGCACCAGTTGCCTTATACAATTCATTTGAAGAAGTGTGGAAAGTCGTTCAAATTTTGAAAGATATTATGGCAAATGAAACATACAAAAAGTTTCATAACGAACGTGAAATAATCGCTTAGGAGGAATTGATATGTCGAAACGCTCCATTTCTGAACTCGGGGAAAAAATGAAACAAGAAAAAGGGATTCATACGGATTTTAAAAATGATATGACGTACGGGGAATATTTAAGTTTAGAACATATTTTATCCAATCAAAATCGTTTGTCCAATCACCACGATGAAATGTTATTCATTATAATTCACCAAGTAAGTGAATTATGGATGAAATTAATTATCCATGAGCTACAGGCGGCCATCGAAGCAATCCAACGCAATGAATTGCAGCCTTCTTTTAAAATGCTAGCACGCGTTTCAAAAATTCAAATTCAAATTATTCAAGCGTGGGACGTGCTTGCGACAATGACACCCGCTGAGTATTTACAATTCCGTGATGAACTTGGCAAAGCTTCTGGCTTCCAAAGCTATCAATATCGACAAATAGAATTTGCTTTAGGGTATAAAACACCTTATATTTTAAAAATCTATGAAAAAGATCAAGAGATTTCAGAGATGTTACAAAAAGCTTCAAAAGCACCGAGCATTTATGATGTTTCAATTCAAGCATTAGCACGCGCTGGTTTACCAATTAATGAAGCACTGTTAAATCGGGATTTTAGTGTCGTTTATGATGGCGATGAATCAGTTGCTGCGGCTTGGAGTACCGTTTATAAAAATGTGGATAAATATTGGGATTTGTATCAACTCGCTGAAAAATTGGTCGATATTGAAGATTCTTTACAAACATGGCGTTTCAAACATATGAAAACAGTTGAACGAATTATTGGCTTTAAAATTGGGACGGGTGGTTCTTCCGGTGTCAATTACTTACGCCAAGTGTTAGACCACCGTTTCTTCCCAGAATTATGGGATTTACGAACAACGTTATAAAAAATTGGGGGAAATTGAGTGAAAGAAAACAAAGGTCAATGGTCAAGTAAGGTTGGCTTTATTTTAGCATCTACTGGTGCGGCAATAGGCTTAGGCGCCATTTGGAAAATGCCTTATGTAGCGGGTCAAAGCGGTGGTGGTGCATTCTTCTTAATTTTCGTCGTGTTAACCCTTCTCATTGGACTTCCGATGCTATTATCCGAGTATATTATCGGTCGTAGCTCACAAAAAGAAGCCGTTTCAGCGTACAGATTTTTAGCACCAAACACACCTGCATGGGCATGGATTGGGAAATTAGGGATACTTGGCTGTTTCTTGCTACTTTCTTTTTACAGTGTTGTTGGTGGATGGATTTTTATTTATAGTGGGGTTTCAGTTGTAGGAAATGTCATTGAGCCATCATTAGACACAGGTGCATTTTTTGGGCAAGTAACAGGAACACCCTGGATTGCTTTACTTGGTTTAGCGTTATTTACAATCGCAAACGTTGTCGTCATTGCACTAGGCGTTCAAAACGGCATTGAAAAAGCAAATAAATTTATGATGCCTTTATTATTCATCATGTTCTTCATTTTAGTCGTTCGTGCATTAACGCTAGATGGGGCTATGGAAGGTGTCAAATTTTTCTTATACCCTGATTTCACAAATATTACAGGGACATCCATTTTATATGCATTAGGGCAATCCTTCTTTGCATTAGCAGTCGGATTTTCTTGTTTAGTGACGTATAGTTCTTATTTAAAGAAAGATGTAAGCTTACCTAACGCTGCTGGATCGGTCGTGGGCTTAAGCATTTTCGTTTCATTTTTAGCTGGTTTAGCTATTTTCCCAGTCGTATTCGCATTTGATATGGAAGTAGCTGAAGGACCACCATTACTATTTATGGTATTACCCGCAGCGTTTTCGCAAATGCCATTCGGTGAGCTATTTTTAGCACTGTTTTTAATTTTATTCTTATTTGCAACATTGACTTCCTCATTTAGTATGTATGAAATTATTGTTGCAGCGACGGTCGAAAAATTCAAGATGACGCGTGCGAAATTAACGATCATCATTGGGATTATTGTATTTATTGCTTCGATTCCATCTACTTTAACGTACAGCACATTAAGCGACGTTTCGATTTTTGGCAGAAGCATTTTCGATGCAACAGATTTCTTAGTGTCCAATGTCATTTTGCCAATAGGAAACTTGCTCATTGCATACTTTATTATGCATGTAATGGATAAAAACATCGTAAAAAACGAACTACTTCAAGGCAGCAAAATGGGCGAAGGATTTTATAAAACGTATCGTTTCTTAATGACATTTGTCGTGCCCGCAGTTATTTTTGCTGTTCTTGTATATTTAGTCATTCAATATTAGAGGTGTACTATGTGGATTGATATTACGCAAACATTAAAAGCCGGAATTCCAAACTGGCCAGGTGATACACCGTTTCAATTTGAAGTTGGTTATACAAAAGAACAAACAGGTTCTGTTAATATCGGGAAAATGACGACTTCGATGCATATAGGTACACATGCTGATGCCCCTTTTCACTTTGATAATAATGGTGAAAAAGTGGATCAGCTTGATGTAAATGTGTTTATCGGGAAATGTTTCGTCATGGATTGTAGAGGGACTGCCGAAATTACGTGCGAGATGTTGCGTTCCGTTGATTTTAAAGGGGTTCAGCGTATTTTATTCAAAACTCTGGATACCATATCACCACAATTTCCAACGACAATTCCTGTTATCCACCCGAATGTCGCGCCCTTTTTACAGGATAAAGGGGTTGTGTTAGTAGGTGTTGATAACCCTTCTGTCGATCCATTAGACAGCAAGAAAGTGAGTGCGCATCATGCATTATATGAGGCGGGCATTCATATCGTCGAAGGACTAGTGCTTGAAACAATTGAACAAGGTTTTTATGATTTGATTGCTTTACCATTAAAAGTGGCAGGCGCAGACGGAGCACCAGTACGAGCCGTTATCAGGAAAATACCTTCACTTTAAACTGGAAATAATAATGACAAAGCGCAGTAACCCCGAATTACTAGGGATGCTGCGCTTTTTTATATCTATTAACAAAATACCTCTTCTTGCTTTTCTGTTAACTCAATTTCAAAGCCGATATCTTTTAGCATTTGGTAATCACTATTCACTTCTTGCCCTGCTGTTGTTAAATAATCGCCAACAAAAATACTGTTTGCTGCATACATACCAAGTGGTTGCAGCGATCCAAGATTTATTTCACGACCACCTGAAATACGAATTTCCTTTGTCGGATTAATATAACGGAATAGAGCTAAAACTTTTAAACAATAACGTGGATTTAGTTCTTTCGTGCCCTCCAGTTTTGTCCCGTCAATGGCATTTAAAAAATTGACTGGGATGGAATCGGCATCGAGCTGATAAAGCGCTCGTGCAATTTCTACCACGTCTTCCTTCGTTTCCTTCATCCCAATTATCGCACCTGAGCAAGGTGAAATCCCATGTTTTTTTACAGTTTCCACTGTATTGACACGGTCCTCATATGTATGAGATGTCGTAATATACGAATGATGGCGCTCCGATGTATTTAAGTTATGGTTGTACCGGTCTACCCCCGCCTCTTTTAATTGTTGCGCTTGCTCATCCTTTAATAGCCCTAAACATGCGCAAACCTTTAAACCGTATTTTTCTTTAATTTCCGTCACGGCTTCACTCACGACTTTGACATCTTTACGCGTTGGCCCACGTCCACTCGCAACGATACAGTACGTCCCAATTTTATTGTCAAATGCTCGTTTAGCACCTTCTAAAATCTCTTCCTTTGTAATAAATGGATATTTATCTATTGGCGCAGTAGATTTAGAAGATTGCGAACAATAACCACAATCCTCTGGGCAATAACCACTTTTCGCATTCATTATCATATTCAATTTTACTTTTTTACCGTAATAATGTTTGCGTATGGTAAATGCACCATCCATTAATTTCAATAACTCATCATCATCGCTCGTTAAAATGGCTAACGCTTCCTCATCGCTAATAACTTTTCCCTCGATAACTTCCTCTGCTAACTGTGACCAATTCATTATGCATGCCCCTTTTCCATCTGCCAAATTTTGATTGCTCTCGCCGAACGAAATACTTTATACAATCGTTCCGCTAATAATGCCGATACAATTGCTAAGCAAAAATCGGCAATGATACTATTTAAAAATCCAACTAAAAATACATGTGACCAACTCGTTTGCACGCCTAACCAAAAATTCAACGATACATATAAATACGGTACAGCGATTACATAAATAAGTAGGAGCCCCACAATATTCGCAAAGATAAAATGCCACTTTGTTGGTACCTCCACTTTTTCAAGAATCCCTCCTATAACAAATGCAGCAAGTGCAAAGCCAATTAAAAAACCAAATGTCGGCTGCATCACATATGTAATTCCTCCACCTTGCGTAAAGACAGGTAACCCAACTAAGCCAATACCGATATACACAAGTTGACTGAGCAAGCCATTACGACTACCAAGTAAACACCCGGCAAGAAAAACAAAAACAATTTGTAATGTAAATGGTACAACTGGTAATGGTACTTTAATAAAAGCGCCAATTGCTGTTAAAGCGGCGAACATCGCAACCATTACGAGTGATAATGTTTTTTGTCGTTGCTTCACTCCTTATCCCTCCCACCCTGCAAAAAATTGCGCCATTGTTTCTTTCGTCGTCTCAACCATGAAACGCATTTCTTCATCTGTAATAATATAAGGTGGCATAAAATATAAAATGTTTCCTAGTGGTCGAATGAGTAACCCTTTTGCTAAAGCCATTTTATAAATTTGATAGCCAATCCGATCCTCACTCGGTAAAGGTTCTTTCGTGTCGCAATCTCTTACTAGCTCAATCGCACCGACTAGTCCAACTTGACGATACTCCCCTACATATGGAAGTCCACTAAATGCTTCAATTGCTAGCTTTCTCATGTACTCACCTTTACGTTGCACAATTTCGATATAATTTTCCTCTTCGAATATCGTCAAAACTTCCAGTGCTACCCGACAAGCGAGTGTATTTCCTGTATAACTATGCGAATGTAAAAAAGCCTTCATCTTGTTGTAATCATCATAAAAAGCATCGTAAATTGCATTTGTTGTTAACACGACAGATAACGGTAAGTAGCCACCTGTTAATCCTTTTGATAGACACATAAAATCCGGTGAAATATTCGCTTGCTCACAAGCAAACATTGTACCCGTTCGACCAAATCCAACCGCGATTTCGTCCGCAATTAAATGCACATCATATTTTGTACATAAAGCTCTTAGTCGCTCTAAATAAATTGATGGATACATTTTCATACCCGCGGCTGCCTGAATAAGTGGCTCAATAATAACAGCCGTAATTTCCTCATGATGTGAAATTAATTCCGCTTCGACAAAACGAATACATTGTGCCTGACAGCTTGCCGGCCGATCATTAAATGGACAACGGAAACAATCCGGTCCTTGTGCACGTACCGTATCGAGTAAGAGTGGTTGATATACGTCGTTATATAGATCTACACCTCCGACAGATAGCGCTCCAAGTGTCTCTCCATGATAGGCATCCGTTAATGCAAGAAATCGTTTTTTCGTTGTCTTGCCACTTTGCATATGAAATTGAAAGCTCATTTTCAATGCGACTTCTATAGAAGAGGAACCATTATCTGCAAAAAAAACTTTGTTTAAGCCCTCTGGTGTTAAAGCGACTAATTTTTCGGCAACACGTATAGCTGGTTCATGTGTGAAATTTGCAAAAATTGTATGCTCTAGCTGAAATGCTTGTTCGCTTAACGCTTGGCTTATGCGTGAATTGGCATGACCAAATAAATTTACCCACCAAGAAGAGACGGCATCTAAATATCGATTGCCATGCTCATCATAAAGCCACACACCTTCTCCTCTTACAATGACGATTGGCGGAAATTGTTCATAATCCTTCATTTGTGAGCATGGATGCCATACATGTCGTAAATCTCTCTCTTGCCAGTCAGATAATCTTTGTTTCATATTGATACAGCCTTTCAAATAACGATGTATTTGTAATAGAATGATCCATTGCTTTTGAAATTTCTTTATACTGTGGAATGACTGCATATGGTTTTGGATGATGCTGTAAAATCGTTTCAATATTATTACGTTCCATCGCACTTCCTGTATCGCCATTAAAGGCAATGCCTAGCACTTCAATTCCTCTTGACTTTAATACTTCTAACGTCAATAATGTGTGATTAATTGTTCCAAGCTTTGTCCGTGTAACGACTACAACAGGTAACTGACTTTGCATAATTACATCAAGAAACGTTTCCTCTCCTTTTGCATCTAGTGGTACAAAAATCCCCCCAGCACCTTCACAAATTACGATATCAACCATTTTTTGTAATCGGTTAATTTGCTGTAAAATGCGCTGTATATCAATTTGCTGCCCTTCAAGTTGAGCTGCAAAATGTGGTGATGCAGGCTCTTTAAATGAATAATCGTTCAAATTGGCTCGTGCTAACGATTGCAAAGAATACGTTTCATATATTGTTGTATCGTAATAATAGGTATGTCCTCCCTCAATCACTTCCCCTGTCTGAACCGGTTTGTACGGTGTCACCCTTATTCCTTGTAATTGTAACTGCCGCATTAATAACGTGGTCACACATGTTTTTCCGACATCTGTATCTGTGCCAATTACCCAAAAGTGCTGCATTGTTCTCCCCCCTTTTACGTTAACCTAATCTTTTTTTATGTTAACACATTATTTTTTAAGTTGTAAATAATATTTTTTAATTGAGAGAAATTCATTGATAAAAACCCATTTAGAAAAATGACCTAAAAAAATCAATTACACCGAGGCGTACTTGATTAGAGGTTCGTTATGTGGATTGATATTACTCAAGCGTCGTGTTAGTAAGTGTTGACAATCCATTAGACAGTAAAGAAGTCAGCGCGCATCATGTATTCTATCAAGGCAGAGCACCCGTACGAACAGTTATCCTTAAAATACATGTACCTTTACTCAACTATTTACCGGAAATAATAATGACAAAGCGCAGTAACCCCGAGTATTAGGGATTACTGCGCTTTTTTTATTTATTATGCTATTTCTAAAGTCGAATTTTCACATCTAAAATAACTTTCATCGAGTAAATCATCAAAATCATCTTATACAATTTTAGTTAAACCGCTACTTTTTAAGCTACTTTCCGCATTTTCCATAAAAAGTACAACGTAGGGATAATCAAAATTGCCGAAAAAGCAATACCTCCATTAATCGAAGTATATAGCGCAATGATCCCAACAAGAGGACCTCCAGCTACCTGTCCGAGCGCATCTAACTGACCGAACATCGAAATTGCAGTAGCCCTACCTTGTGACTGCAATCGCTCGTTTGTCATCACACTCATTAATGGATAATTGATGTTTCGTAGTGTAGCAATTGTCCAATACAATAATACCGCAATCAAAAAGTTTCCAGTAAACGCGAAAAACAGCATAGCGAAAGATAATACACTATTAGCCAGCAACAAAATCGTTGCATAGCGCGCTTTCATATTAATCTCGACAACTTTCAGCACTGCAATATTCAGGAGAAAGGCAATGGCATAAAAGGATCCAAACCAGTAAATAGAGTCTTCCTCTGCTAGACTGAAACTTCCAATAAAATGTGCGCCCCATAAACGGTCAAAACCTTCACTAGCAAGTCCCCAGAATAATGTGATAGCCGCAATCGCAACTAACACTGTATTCCCCTTTATTTGTGACACGCCACCCTTTAAAGCTAACAGTATCTGTCTAAAATTAGAATGATTTTCTCGGGAAATCGTTACAAATTTCGTTTCCGGCATAATCATAAGTGTAATGATTGCTAATAGAACTAACAATGAGCCCGCAATCAAAATCGTTATTTGTACAGAAAAAACAGTAGCAATGAGTACACTAACAATAATTCCAGTAAATGCACCAAACGAACTGTATTGTGCCCCCTTAAGAAATACTTGATCCAAACTTTTGTTTTCCAGTTCGTCTGCGATCCACGCTTGTTCCGCACCACTAATAAACGTCCAACCAATCCCCCACAATGCCGAACCGACCGCAATTGCCCAAAATTCCGGAAAGCTCCCTTCAAGCAAATGAGCAGCCCCTATAATGAACGTTCCAATGACTAATGACTTCTTTCTTCCGAAAAAGTCCGCCACTAACCCTGTTGGTATTTCAAATAATAAAATAGAAAGTTCCATAATCGTTCCTACCAAGACGAGTTGTAAAGGGTTTAGCCCAGCTTGGGATACATAATAAATCGCGTTCAGCGTAAATACCATCTGGATGATGAATGCGCGTGAACTTGTTGTAAAGTAGTAAATATTTTTGATATTCAATGTTTTGTCCTCCGATTTTTTAGCAGTTCCATTTGGATGCTCAAACCGGAAGATAAGTTCACAAAAATCAATTATGCCTCGGCGTAATTGCGTCCAGATTTTTTCGAGCATGCTCGTTGGGGAAGTTAGCCTAAGTTCGTCGTGTCCATGCGACAACGGCTAACTGACCTGCATCACGCAGGCCTCCTTAAAAAATCTGTGACATCCGCCGGGGCTTTAATTTGCTTCAGCTGAAGCAAATTTAATTAAGCTAACATACCCTCCGATTTGATGTAGAAAGTAAGTGTTGTGCTTTTCATATTCATCTCTCCTTATTCTTTATTAAATTTAGTATAATAGTATCTTTTAGAATAGTCACACAATTAATCGGGATTACTCCTTTATAAGGCGTCATATACAAATCACTATGCACAATAATTCTTTTGATGAATTGGAAAACAATAAAACAAATTTGAAACTAAAGAGTCAATCGTTCGTATATTAATTATTAAGGTTATCTTATAATGTAACGTTTCGGTCAACCTATTTTAATATTACTATCAAAGGAGATTAACCATGACACACTATCATTTTATTAGTCCAGTTTTGAAACGATCTACAAAAGAAATAAGGATTTTAGATGAAAATAATATAGAAGTTGGAACAATTCAACGTTATTTTAATAGTAAATTCAGTTATTTCTTTGACATTTTCTTATCGAATTTTATTGTAAATATAAAAGCTCATGATAAGACAAAAATGATTGTTGCCAAAGTAGAAGAAAATGTGAAATGGAAAGATTTTATTAAATTCGTACGACTAAATTGGAATGTAACAAATGAGTTAGGTACATTTAAAATGATAGATCGAACGAAGATTAAGACGCATCCGGAATATGAACTTTTGATAAATGACCTATCTTATAAAATAAATAAGGATTTAGGAAATAAAACAATTAAAATACATAATGATGCAGCTCAATTAGTAGCTACAATTCAATACGATAAAATGATTCCGCCTCAGAGGTATACAATTAACATCATTAATCCAGAAGTCAGCATTCATACCGTTGCATGTTTATCTTATGTTTTTATTTTGAGAAATTAGATTTTTAAGACTTTCATTTCCATGAAACGCCATCTATCTGATATATTTAAGAAAAGGGAGGATGAAATAGGATGAGAATTTTTGATGCACATTTTCACATTATTGATTTTGATTTTCCGATTATCGAGAACCAAAGATATACACCACCAAGCTATGTTGTCACAAATTATGAACATGAAACAGCTCACTTGAATGTATTAGGTGGAGCGATTGTATCTGGATCATTTCAAGGTTTTGATCAAGGTTATTTATTGAAGGCACTTAAACAAATGGGACCTGCATTTTGTGGGGTTACACAATTACCTTTTACTGTGACGGATGATGAAATTTTAAACTTACATAATAATGGAGTAAGAGCATTACGATTTAATATTAAACGAGGCGGCTCAGAGGATTTATCAAAGCTCGATTACTTTGCAAGAAGAGTTTATGATTTGGTTGGGTGGCATAGCGAGCTGTATATTGATGCAAAAGAGTTACCTGAAATTGCATCAACCATCGAAAAACTACCTGCTATTTCTATTGACCATTTAGGTTTGTCTGAAGAAGGCCTACCTCATTTGTTGAATTTAGTAGATAAAGGGATACACGTAAAAGCAACCGGTTTTGGACGTGTAGAATTAAATGTAGAAAATGCCATGAAGTCCATCTATTCAGCGAATCCTGATGCACTAATGTTCGGGACAGATTTGCCATCAACTAGAGCCAAAAGACCTTTTGAAGTGGCGGATATTGAATTGATTCAGCAACTATTTGATGAAAAGGCCGCTGATAAAATTTTATATTCAAATGCTTTCAAATGGTATTTCAAGTAATATGACGTGATTAATAATTGAAAAATGAAAGAACAAGGAGGAATTAACATTGCAGATAAAAGAAAAAAATGAACTACTAGAATGGTTAAAAGCCATCGTTGTCGCAGTTGTTTTTGTCATAGCTGTTCGTACTTTTATTTTCACACCAACCCTTGTAAGCGGGAAATCTATGATGCCTACCTATGAAGATGGGGATCGAGTTGTAGTAAATATTATTGGTAAACAAATATCTGGTTTAAAGCGTTTCGATGTCATTGTTTTCAACGCGACCGAAGAGACCAATTATATTAAACGAGTTATCGGCTTACCTGGTGACCATATCGCTTACAAAGATGATGTGTTGTACATAAATGGTAACCCTTATGACGAGCCTTATTTAGATGCATATAAAGCCCAATTAATGGGGCACGGTACTTTGACACAGGACTTTACGCTTGAAGATTTAGCGAATGTGTCAATAATTCCTGAAGGCTATTTATTCGTATTAGGTGATAATCGGGTTAATAGCACGGATAGTCGACATCCAACAGTCGGATTAATTTCGATGGATACTGTAATTGGTAAAGCAAACATTCGATTTTACCCATTCGAGCAGATTGGGATTGTAAAATAATTGGTAAAAAGCAAAAGACTGTTCTAGAATTTTACCCCTAGAACAGTCATCTTCACATTAAACCTCCAAAAAGCCCTTCAATTCATCCATTCTTTTCGTCGCTTGCTCATAGCCCATTTCATAATTCGCCTTCATTTGGTCAACTTTACTTTCAAAGCTTTTTAATGCATTATCCGGCTTGAAAATAAAGGCATTGCCTTGCTGTTCGATTTCCGAAATTTGATTTAATGTTTCATTGTAGCGATCTACACGATTATTTAACGCCGCCGCAAGTCTTGGATAACGCTTTTTAAATAACTTCATTGTAAGATCACTTGTTTTCGAAGCTTCCTTTATATAACCTGGCTCCCTCGTTAGCACAATTAAATGCTTGTGGAATCCCTTTTCAATAGCGCGATTAATCGGAATTGGATCAGCCAATCCCCCATCATAATAAGGGGCATTGCCAATTTTTATTTCCGGAAACAGTACCGGAATCGCACAAGTTGCTTGTAAAATATCGCAACTTTTTGTCATTTGGAATGCGTCTTTATACTCTACTTTTCCCGTGTACGCATTCGTTACCCCAAATTCCGCCTCGCCAGGATAGTGATAATACGCATCCCAATCGAAAATCTCCAGTTCATTTGGCACAACATTATAAGAAAAATCCAATCCAAAAATACTTTTTTCCTTTAAAAAATTGCGTATCCCCATATAACGAGGGTCCTTACGATACTTCGTCAATACACGCAAAGTACGCTCCGGCTGGTTGGACATATACGACACCGCATTAATCGCACCCGCTGAAATCGCTGCAATATAAGGCATATGAATTTCTTCTTTCATTAGGGCATCTAAAATACCCGCAGTATACACCGTACGAAATGTCCCGCCCTCTAATATAAGGCTACAATTCTCGATTTTCTCCATAAGTTCACTCGTTTCATCTAACTTATTTCTTCATATCGTATCAAATAATACCCAAGTTATGGACAATTTTTTGCGAATACATACTTCTATTCCTTTTTATCTTTTCCCAAAAACACCATCTTCCAAAATATTCAGAAATATGTTATTATTTACTTCGAACATCGGAATATAGGAGGGAATTACTTATGTCAATGATTCAACGTAATGAAGTAGCTATTGATGAAACTTGGAATTTAGAAGATATCTTTAACAGTGAACAAGCTTTTGAAAATGCAATTATCGAGGTTGAAATGTATGTGCATCAAGTCGTTACTGCATTAACAGGTAACATTACGAATGCACAAAGTGTTGTGAAGGCCCTTGCAACAAATGAAACGATTAATGAAAAATTAGTGAAGATTGGGACATATGCGAACCTTTTACTAAGCGGGGAGCAAACAAACTCCGACCATCAAATGCGTGCTGCAAAAGTTGGGCAACTTGCCGCTACGATTGCGACAAAGCTATCATTCGTAAAAAGTGATTTACTCGCGTTAGATGAAGCTATTTTAAAAGAAGCGCAAGTATTAAATCCAGCTGTTGCAAATTATATCGAAAAGCTACTTATTCAAAAGCCTTATCAATTACATCCCGAAGCTGAAAAAGCGTTAGCCGCATTTGGCGCGTCATTTAGTGCACCATATGAGCTATACAATACGACGAAGCTAGTTGATATGAACTTTCCTCAATTCGAAGTAGACGGTGAACAATTCCAACTGAGCTACAATTCATTTGAAGGAGACTGGGAGCTAGAAGCAGATCCAGCAAAACGCCGCGCTGCATTTGATGCATTCTATAAGAAATTAAGTGACTATCAACATACAACAGCCAAAACATATAATACCCATTTAAAAATGGAGAAAACGAAATCTGATTTACGCGGCTATCCTACAATTTTTGATTCATTACTTCAATCACAAGAGGTTGATCGTACACTATATGACCGTCAAATTGATTTAATTATGAATGAACTCGCGCCACATATGCGACGTTATGCAAAGCTTTTACAAAAAACACATGAACTTGAAAAAATGACGTTTGCGGATTTAAAAATTTCTTTAGATCCATCATTTGAGCCGAAAATTACAGTGGAACAATCGCGCCAATATATGAAGGAAGGCTTAGCTGTCATGGGCGAGGATTACGGCAAAATGTTGGACCGTTCATTTGATGAGCGCTGGATTGACTTCGCTCAAAATGCTGGTAAATCAACGGGTGCCTTTTGCTCAAGTCCTTATGGCGTGCATCCTTACGTTTTAATTTCATGGACGAGTCGCATGAATGAAGTGTTTGTCCTTGCCCACGAACTTGGCCATGCAGGGCACTTCTATTTATCAAATGAAGCGCAAAACATTTTTAATGCTCGTCCTTCTTTATATTTCATCGAAGCACCTTCAACGATGAATGAAATGCTAATGGCGAACCATTTATTAAAAAATTCTACGGATCCTCGCTTTAAACGTTGGGTCATTTCAACAATTATTAGCCGCACGTATTATCATAATTTCGTTACGCATTTACTAGAGGCAGCATACCAGCGTAAAGTGTATGAAATAATTGATGCAGGTGGAAATGTGAACGCACCAAAATTAAACGAATTGAAGCGCGAAGTATTGGAGCAATTCTGGGGAGATACAGTCGAGGTAAATGATGGTGCTGAGTTAACTTGGATGCGCCAACCACATTACTATATGGGGCTTTATCCATACACGTACTCAGCTGGTTTAACAATTTCTACACAAGTGTCACAACGCATTTTGGATGGTGATGAAAATGCCGTGGCGGATTGGATTGAAGTATTAAAATCAGGTGGTACAAAATCACCAGTTGATCTTGCAAAAATGGCAGGTGTCGATATTACAACAGAAAAGCCGTTGCGTGATACGATTGCATTTATCGGTGAGATGATCACACAATTAGAGCAATTGACAGAAGAAATGGTTCTTTCATAAAATTAGAAGAGCATTACACCCCGTATTTTACGTTGTGTAATGCTCTTTAGTTTCCTTAAATTACGAGCGTTTGTTTAACGACATCCGGCTGTTGGAATAAAACGGATACACCTGATTCAATTGCAGCTGAACCAACTGCTTTAGCAACGACACCAGCCACTCTCTCATCCATAGAGCTTGGCACGATAAAGTCTTCGTTAAGTTCTTCGTCCGTTACTAACGAGGCAATCGCTTCTACCGCTGCCAACTTCATCGTTTCATTAATATCTGTCGCACGAACGTCTAATGCACCACGGAAAATTCCTGGGAATGCTAACATATTATTAATTTGATTCGCATGATCCGAGCGTCCTGTTCCAATAATGCGAGCGCCCCATTTTTTTGCATTTTCTGGTGTTACTTCTGGATTAGGGTTCGCCATAGCAAAAATAATTGGATCAGTGGCCATTGATTGAATATTTGCCTCTGTCAAAATATCAGCTACTGATACACCGATAAATACATCCGCTCCAACTAATGCATCACTTAAGCTCCCACGTAATTGATACGGGTTTGATAAATTCGCTACTTGGTCTTTTATCGGGTTCATTCCCTCTTTGCGGCCCTCATAAATGATGCCTTTTGTATCACACATGATGACATTCGTATAACCCATTTGAATTAAAATACGTAAAATGGCAATGCCTGCTGCGCCTGCACCATTAATAACCACTTTCATATCTTTCACATTTTTCTTCACAAGTTTTACCGCATTAATCAACCCAGCCCCTACTACAATGGCCGTACCATGTTGATCATCATGGAACACAGGGATATTGCATTCTGCACGTAAACGATCCTCAATTTCAAAGCAACGTGGTGCCGAAATATCCTCTAAATTAATCCCACCATATGTAGGTGAAATTGCCTTGACTATTTGCACAATTTCATCGACATTCTTCGTTGCTAAGCATACTGGAACCGCATCTACATTGGCAAAACGCTTTAATAATAACGCCTTCCCTTCCATTACAGGTAATGCTGCCTCAGGTCCAATATCACCTAGCCCTAATACCGCTGTTCCATCCGTCACAATGGCAACTAAATTGCCTTTCATCGTATAGTCATACACAGCTGATGGGTTTTTCTCTATTTCTAAGCAAGGTGCCGCAACTCCAGGTGAGTAAGCTAAGCTCAAGTCATATTTATCTTGAAGAGGAACCTTCGAACGAATTTCCATCTTTCCTCCATAGTGTTCGTGCATTTCAAGTGATTTTTTCATTAAATCCATTTGTATCAATCCTTTCAAATTTTTAGAATTTTCTTTATATTTATGAATATTATTCGTTTCTATTTCATTTGTCAACAATAATATTTACTTTTAAAACAATAGTTGTAAAAACATCAACTAAACCATTAATACCAATACTTTAAACGTTTTTTCGATAACAATCAACTTTGTTAAAACCTACACAATCTATTATATTAAAATAATTAATGAAAAGGTTATCATTTATAAACAGTTGATTTACCACGGTTGTATTTGTGATATTTTGCACGAAGTATTTTTCTGATTGTAATAATATTTCTTTCACAAACTTTATTTCACCCGTCAAAAAAACAGAAAAAAATTTTAGACACAATTTCATCACATTTTTTTTGCTACACTAGTAGGAACTGGAGGGAATTTGATGAATGAAAATCAAAAACAAGAAGAGCTGACCGAAGAGGAATTTTTAGAACTTGTATTAGAGGAACAAGAAAAGGCAATTGCGAAGGCACGCGAACAACGCTTAAACCCGACACTTCAAAAACCAAAAAAGCAAAAGCCCATAGTACGGATCTTTGTTTGGCTAATTGCTCTTTCACTCATTTTTAATACATTTGCCGTTATTTTCAATATGTATTCCATTCCTGCGATTGATTTTTTACGTGTTTCCAGTCATTTATCTGGACAGGCAACGATTCAAACATATAAAGAAGCTGTAGTGACGATTAATACACAAGATAGTAAGGGAACGGGCTTTGCTATTTCATCAGATGGCTATATATTGACGAACGAACATGTCATTGATGAGGCTTTAACGATTAGCGTTACATTTCCTGATGGGCAAATTTACGAGGCTAACGTTGAAGATGCATACGAGCAATTTGATTTAGCGTTATTAAAAGTTGAGGCGGAAGACCTTCCACATTTGAAGTTGGCAACATCGAGTCAATTTGAAGCGGAGGAACATGTTTATTTCATTGGAAATCCATTGTATTTTAGCGGCATTGCCAATGAAGGTAAACTATTAGACTATACTACCGCCTCCTCAATCGACACGGAGGTCATTATGATGGACGCGCCTGTTTATAAAGGGAATAGCGGCAGTCCTGTCATCAATGAAGCTGGAGAAGTCATTGGTGTCGTATTCGCTACGGGTAAGCGCGAACCATACGGGAAGGTCGGTTTATTTATTCCGATTGAAGCCGTTCACGAAAATTTTTCGGCATTTCTACCATAGATTAATTTTTCCAAACAAAAACGAGGTTGTCCTAATTACGGACAACCTCATTTTTTTCATTTAGAAGATTAAGCTTAGTAAAAAATAGAACATCCCAGCCATCAAAGCTGAAATTGGTAATGTGATAAACCATGTAATGACAATTTTACGTGCCATAGCCCATTTTACACCTTTTACACGTTGTGCTGCACCTACACCCATAATAGCGGATGAAATAACATGTGTAGTGGAAACAGGTAGCGCAATTAGCGTTGCACCAAAAATAATAGAGGCTGACGTTAAATCCGCCGCTACACCGTTCACTGGACGAATTTTCATAATTTTACCGCCCACTGTTTTAATGATTTTATAACCACCTACCGAAGTACCAATACCCATTGCTAGAGCACAGGCAAGTCGAACCCAGCTTTGCACTTCATCTGTAGATTGCAAGTTCGCAGCGATCAATGCCATCGTAATAATCCCCATCGCTTTTTGCGCATCATTCGTACCATGTGTGAATGATTGTAACGCCGCTGTACCAATTTGAGTTAATCGGAATGCTTTCGTTGTCGTATAAAGCGGTGATTTTTGGAAAATCACTTTGAAAATTTTCATTACGATAAAACCAAGTGTTAATGCTAAAATTGGCGAAATAATTAACGCTTGTAAAATTTTCAAGAAACCTGAGTAATTTAATATATCCATACCAGCAGATGCAACTGCTGCGCCCGCAATCGAACCGATTAACGTATGCGAAGAACTTGATGGAATCCCAAAATACCAAGTTAACAAATTCCATGTAATCGCAGAACATAATGCAGCTAAAATAACGACTGACCCCGTCACATCTCCTTCAAAAGCATTTAATGAGAATGGGTCAACAATTCCAGATGCAACTGCTTTCGCTACACCAACGAATGTAATTGCACCAACAAAGTTCATGACTGCGGCCATCAAAATCGCAACACGTGGCTTTAATGCACGGGTAGATACCGATGTAGCAATCGCATTCGCTGTATCATGGAAACCGTTAATAAAATCAAATGCTAACGCAAAGATGACAACCAATACGGTAATGATTAATAACGTATTCATAGTTTACTCCCTTACTTCTATGCATTACGCATAATAATCGTTTCAATTGTGTTCGCTACATTTTGACAGTAATCCGCAATATCCTCTAATTGCTCATATAGGTCTTTAAACATAATCAGACGAATCGGATCTTTTTCTACTTGGAATAACTCTGTTACGGATTTACGGAAAATCTCATCGCATTCACGCTCATAATCTTTTATTAAAATCGCATGTTGGCGCATCCCTAATAAGTCTTTTTTATTTAATAATTCCATTGCTTTTACAGCTTCATCTGAACTTTTTGCAATATAATCAACAAATTGACGCATATAGTCATTCACTTCTGTAAAGGAATACATTTCGAAATGCGCAATCGTATTTTCTATGCCATCTAAAATATCATCTAGTCGAATTGCCAGCGCTAAAATATCTTCACGCTCAATTGGTGTCATAAACGATTCATTTAACTTTACAATCAGTTCATGAATTAATTTATCACCAGCTGTTTCATAGGATTTCATCTTTATTTGAATTTGCTTGAGGTCTGCAACATTGGAAATAGTTGATTCCTTTGCATAATTTGCTCCTTGTTGTACATTTTTAGCAATAATTAATAATCCTTCGAAAAATGGATCTGGTTTTCTAGAGCTAAACATATGATGATTTCCTCCTAAATAATTGTTTGTTCTACGTTGAATGTTTTCTACTATTTGATAATAAAACCTAAGTTATCATACATCTAGTTTTCAATTTCTACAATATCTTTTCACACGCTTAATAAAACTTTACATTGCTGTAACTTTACAAATACCCTAATACATAATAACCTAATCCCTTTTTACGGAAAAACAACTCCGTAAATAATAAAAAAACGCGTTATTTATTCGTTATTACGACTTTTTCGACAAATTACGACAATCACCATATTTCTGATTAATAACAATAAATTTTTAATCCAACCGAATTGTAAAGGAATTGTAAACGTACATGTACAAATAATCCATCATCTTAAGTATCTCCGAAAAATGAAAATCCACCCTTTCAATAATTAAAAAGAGTGGATTTTTGATTTTTATTCAATTAATTCCCTTTTCCGATGACCGATGTAACGATATGTGCCGAATCCCATTCACCTAATGATACACGGACAATGGGATATTTTTTCGCAAATAACTGCTTATTAATTTCCTTAACTGTTTTCCCTTCACCTCGTAACGTTTCAATACGTTCGCTTAGTTCACGTAAATTGTCTAATTTATGCGCCAATACCTTTTTGGCATCTTTCATGTAGCCTGCATGATTGCAAAAGCCTTCTTGAAAATCATATGTAAGAAGATTTTCAATCGACGAAATAATGGTCGGAATACTTTCTTCGCGTAGAATCACCTTTGTTTTGGGCGAGACATATAAATCTCCGGTAAAAATTTGACCTGTAGCTGTATTTAAAAAGGCAAGATGATCTTGCGTATGCCCTGGTGTTTCAATCACTTTCCACGTCGCATTTCTTGATTCAAATGACGTTCCCACTGCTTGAGCATGAAAAGCTGGCCGTGTTCCCCAAAACGCCTTTCGATAAAATGGATACGTTGCTTTCTCTTTGCATTCTTGAATTTTTAAGTCATTCATATAAATTGGTAGTGCATATTTCTGTTGTAAATAGTGTGCACCACCTGAATGGTCCTCATGATAATGCGTTAACATAATTTGATCGACATCCATGTCATTGAAAAACGGCTTGAATTGATCAAGAAGTGATTTTGCTCCCGTATCAATTAACACCCCATCTACTTCAAAACAATGCACATTTAATTGGATAGCTTGAAACTTGATTGAACCGTTTACCATTCGAACACCCGACATTTCGCTTCGTTCTATATTCTTCTTAAAAAACACAAATATCCACCCCTTTATGTCGTTTTTCCCTATACGGTAACTTTAACATAAAGTGAATGGATATTCATAATAATTATCTATTTACAAACAATCGTTTTACGCGATTTCAACCGGGTGATGATATACCCAGTCACTATAACCAGCCATATAGATTTTTATGTTTTGGTAGCCCGCTTCAGATAGAATACAATAAACTGGTGTTGCTGTTACACCTGAGCCGCAGTATACAATAATTTCTTCATCTTTTGAGACTGTCTCCAGTAGTGAAGAAGTAATGACAAGTTTATTGCCGTCCTTCAATTGCTCCCAATCGTAATTTTTTGCTGTTGGAATATGACCTGCAATCGGTTCAAACGGTTCAAACTCCCCACGATAACGCGCTGCAGCACGTGCATCGATTAGCGTCGCCTTATGCTTTCCTTCTGTTATCGCAAGTACATCTTCTCTATTCATTAAAATGTCATCATTCCACTGTAATTGTAACGCTGTCGGTTCAAACTCCATTACTTCCATCGTTATTTCAAAGCCAGCAGCAACGAGACTTTCATAGCCACCATTCACAATGTAAACATGTTGAAAGCCAGCATACTTTAACGTCCACCAAGCTCTCGTCGCAAAAGGTGCAGCGCCTTGGTCATAAATATAAATGGCATCGTTATAATGCAGACCGTGTTTTTCAAATAACACTTGAAGATGAGCTTTATCTGGTAACGGGTGGCGTCCATTTGTTTTCGTCATATCTGAAAGGTCACATTCAAGGTCCCAGTAAATTGCCCCTTTCACATGCCCTTCTTCAAATAAACGCTTCCCTAAATCAACATTTTGAAGATCAAAACGAGTATCAATAAAGCGACCATCTCGTTCTAATTTAAATGCATCTACAAAAACATTTGCCATTTGAAATCACTCCTATGCTTTTAATTGTTCGTAAAGTTCTTTCCAAACTGCTAATCGACTTTCTTCTTGAAGTAATAATCGTTCTGTACTAATTTGTTCGATTGCCTGCTCTAACATATGTTGACGTAAACTTTCTGCTTCGATTGCAATGAAGTGCGATGCCCATTCAAGAAGTCTCGTTTTTTCACGATCTAAATACGTTTGCGCATCTGGTTTTGTTAATTGCTCTAGCGCATCACGCAAAAGCTCTTTTTCATTTTTTTCAAAGAATGCTTTCACATTTTTGAAATGAGATTTCACTTGGCTATATGGAGCACTGTCAGTAAATGGACCTGCCATATCCAGTAGCTGTGGTTCCGTCGCCTCATACGCAATAAATGCAAAACTTGGATTTAATTCTTTTAAATTTTGTACTTGCTCTTTAAATTGTCCTCTTAATTTCGTATCAACAAATTGAGCTAATCGGAAATTCGTCACGCGAAGCTCCTGTGCAAAATCAAAGCTCAATGCTTGTAACAATTCTTTTAATGCTGTTTCCAATGCTACTTGTGCAGACATTTGCGCAAATGTCGACGGATTATAGCTTTCACGGAAAAAGTCCGGATAACGATAATAAACGCGTTGGAGTACATAGTACAACAATTCATCTAATTCCTGTTTTGCTTCACTTTCAAGCATGGCGGTTTGCGTCGTTTCATAACTCGTACGCACATGCTTTTCTAAATGAACTAACTCGTCTAGTCGCTCATCTTTACGCTTTAAGTTGTCCTCTGTTTGGACAATTAAATCATGTAATCGTACTTCTGTTTTATCAACTTCTTCTTGCAATGCTTGGACAGCGATGCCCATTAACTCATCATTTAAGAAGTGATGGAATGCCCCTTCAAACGGCTTTAACCCTGACTGGTGATCCTGTTGCTCCTGCTTTTCCTTCAATGCCAATAAACTAGAAACCCCATATAAGCGAGGGAAGCGGATACCGAAGCGCTGTAATTCGGAACGCACATAGCCTTTCACTTCTTCCTCTTCTTCCGCTGTAGAGGCTAAATCGATCGCATTGACAACAAAGAACATTTTGTCTAATTCGAAGGCATCTTTAACACGCCCTAATTGAATTAAAAACTCACGGTCGGCTTTGGCAAACGCATGGTTATAATACGTGATGAATAAAATTGCATCGGCATTACGGATATAATCGAACGCTACACCTGTATGACGTGCATTAATTGAATCCGCTCCTGGTGTATCAACTAAAGTGACACCCATACGCGTAAGTGGTGAATCATAGTAAAAATCAATATTATCAACAAAGCATGAACGGTTTTCTTGCGCAACAAACTTTTCAAAATCAGGACGATCTACGCGAATTGTTGTTCCTAATTTGGGAATGTAATTTTCATAGCCTTCCGAATACGCACGAATAAAGGATTTATGCACATTGAGTCGCTCATCTACCAACTTAACTGCTAAACCATCTTTTGCCTTGTCAAATGCTTCTTGTAATGTGCCTACTGTCATTCCAATAGCTGCATAAGAACCTTGAATATCTTCTAATAATTGCGCCTCTGTTTTTAAATGTACATCGGCTGTTTCATGCGGATGTTCTGGTGTTACTGGGCGAATTTTATTAATGGCCGCTGTTGTCGGATTTGGCGAAACTGGCAATACACGTTCTCCCATTAATGCGTTGGAGAAGCTTGATTTACCCGCACTAAATGCCCCGAATAACGCGATTGTAAAGTCACGTTTTTGTAAGCGCTCTACTTTTTTCGTTAAGAAGTTGGCTACTTCTTTAAATCCTTGGACATTGCCCACTGCTTGTGCTGTTTTTAATGCCTTCGCAACAACAAGGTCCGTACTTAAGTGCGCGCCCGTATTTTCAGTCACTTGCTGTTCTTCTACGGCCGTTGCTTGTTTTTGCGCAAGCATAGATTCATCAAATGGTCGAATATCCTTTAGTGCCTGCTCATGGGCACGTTGCCAATTTTCCAATTGAATTTTGGACTCAGCACGCAATTCATTCGTTGCTTGTACCATCTGTTTTTTACTAAATTGCTCAAACGCTTCAATTTCTAAAATATGTTGAATCGCTTGTACTCTTTGTTTCATTGCATTAATTTTTAGTTTTACAGGGGCAGAAACTTCTGTCGCCACTTGCTCTAATACAGCTTGTTGCTCATTCTTCCACGCATCCGTTGCTTGGATAAAATAGCGTTTTGTCGCTTCAGATACACGGTTCGCAAAGTTTAGTACAGCATCTCCTGTAACAATTGTATTTTTTTGAACTTGATCTTCAATTACACTAAAAGGTAAATCAAAAACTTTCGCATCCGTTGCTGCCGCACGTTCATCTGTCAATGCGCCAACATCCTTTAATGCCGTTTTCATCAGCGCTTTTATATGCCCTGTAATTTGAGATTGCACGACGTGATTAAACGCTTCTAACGCTTCCACTGCTCGGCTTTCACGCGCTTCAGCTGTTTTCTTTTTAGCCGTAAATAGACCACCTACTTTAAAATCCTCTTGCTTTGATTCTAAATAGCTACGTAGTTTTTCACGTACATCGGCTGGCATAATCGCCGCATTTGCTAATAACTCTTTGCGATTTTCATCAAACATTTTATCCCATTGCTCAAATGAAAATAGCTCGGTTTGCAACGTTAGTTTTTCATATTGCTCTAAAATATCAAGGCGCGATTCCCAGTCATCTGTTGTTAAAACGTCTTCATATGTTGCAAATCGGTCTTGTTTTTCTTCTATTAAATAATTTTCATGCTCATGCTGTAATTTTGTTAATGTATTTTCAGCCGTTAAAATTAATTGTTCTTGCCAGTCATTCATCGAATTCATGACGATCTTTTTCACTTTTTCAAAATCATTATTCGCTAATTCTTTATCACGTAAAGAAGTGAAGAAAATGTCTTTCGGGTAAACGCCCCATGCTGCAAATGAACTATGTACGGATTGTTTAAAGTCCTCAAATGATAGTTCTGACTCACGGTGTTTATCAATCTGATTGACGATTAAATATACATTTGGATTGTATTTCATTAACTGCTTTGTAAATTGGAAATTTTGCTCAGATTGAACATGGTTATAATCCATTGTATAAAATACCATATCCGCAATATGCAACGCTGATTCCGTACTCATCGCATGGGCATCATCTGTCGAATCCACTCCCGGTGTATCCATTACAGTTACGCCTAAAGGTAAGCTGGATTTACTATGGCCAATTTCAATTTGCGAAACCAGTTCACCGTCTTTACTCAGCTCTTTTACTTGTTTAATATCAAAGCCCGCTGTAAATTTGACTGGCTTATCATGATGCATGTAAACGATTGCAAAATCTTCATCTGCCTTATGTACTTTGACGATATTTGCACTTGTTGGAATAGGACTCGCTGCTAAAATATCTTCACCCGATAATGCATTAATCATGCTCGATTTACCCGCTGAGAAATGCCCTGCAAATCCAATGACAAACTCTTTTTGTAATAATTTGCGTGCGAATAGATTTAATTTTTCAATTCGCTCCGTATCTTGGTTTTCCTTGTAAATTATGTATTGTACCGCCGATTGTTGCAATAATTGGTATACCTTTTCATCAAACAAACTCATTTCACTTTCCCCTTTTGTCCTAAAATGTTCACAATTATATAGTACCATGATTACATTAGAAAATCGGCTAGTATTTTATTAAAATTATTTATTTCGATTTCTTTTTGCATGATTGGTGCAAGAAATTGGCCCTTCCTAGTAAAAAAATACCATTTCGGATGTAGATCCTGAAATGGTGTTTTTGATATATTAATAAAATTTGGGTTATCCATTAATTTACTGTATTTTTTAATACATAGTTTCCAATGACTACATATGCGATTACTGTCACTCCTACAAATGTAAAAAGCACCATGCACACCACCTTTATATAGTTGATAATAATTATCACTCTCATTATAATCGAAAAGTATTTCATTCGTCAATCCAAACTGGGCGTTTTTCACTGTATGAATGTAAAAATATGTACACTTGTCCTCTATACATCTACTAAAGTCACATGGTAAGATGTAGAAAAAGTCGGAGAGAGGTGCGTTTACTTTGAGTACTTCAAAGCATATACAAACAATTTTGAACGGGACAATCCATTCATTAAAAACGATTTTACCAATGGATATTGATGTAAAATCTCCTTCTGTTACTGTGGAACCTTATATACAGCAAGAGATGGGTGTATTAATCGGGCTGGTTGGTGATCTAAAAGGGCGTATTATTATAGATGGGACACCTGAAATATTTGGCGCTATTGGTTCTGCCATGTTTGGCATGCCTTTAGATGGGGAGATGCTTGAGTCCTTTACTGGTGAATTCGGGAATATGATTGCAGGTAATTTATGCACTTATGCTGGGCAATACGAGCTCGAACTCGATATTACGCCCCCTACAGTAATGGTTGGTAATACTAAATTATACGGTTTCCAACAAGCATTTACCCTACCTGCATCTATAGAAGGTGCTGGGAATATTTCCATTTTGTATACGATAGATACCGATTAATAATGACTGTGAAACACGTAATCTATTTACGTGTTTTTTTATTTCCTTCGAATCCAATCATACCGCCCCCCCAAATTCCTTCACACTTTTTTCACATTTCAGAACATTTAAAGTGAGAAAACTCACTTCACCATAATTTTACTTTTTATATTATGAAGGTAGAGATGCAACATATTTTCCAATAGGGAGTGTGAAAAGATGCGTAAGCAAAAAAAAGAAGACGACAATTTAAAAGGCACGCTTTATATGACTTTTTCTGTCGGGGCAGTCATTGTCATTTTGTGGGTCTATTGCTTCGACCTATTTATGGGACGTATGTAAAAAAAGAAAAACGGGAAAGGGGTAACTTCTATGCACTTACACAAGTATGAAAAGTGGTGGCTTGTTTTCGGATGTGGGACTTTAGTGGCATTTTTAATTATTTTAGGCGTCGGCGCATTCCATAACGGGACTCACCCAAACAACTCGAAAAAAGTGATCAACTACGAGAAAGTCGATGAAATTGCACCATTTAATAATCCAGGCGTACATAAAGTAGAAGGGAAAGAGTGGGATTATGAAGTTGTTATTGTCGCTTCTGCTTTCTATTACGACCCACCTGAAATCGTCGTTCCCTTAGGCGCAAAAGTAAAATTCACTGCGACAACAAAAGACGTTATTCACGGCTTCCAAGCAGCTGGCACCAACATTAATATGATGCTAGAGCCTGGTTATATTTCTGAATACATTGCAGAAATGAATCAAGCGGGTGAGTATTTAATCGTATGTAATGAGTATTGCGGTACAGGACATACAGCGATGCATTCTATGTTAAAGGTGGTGGACGAAAATGCAACAGGCATCAATTAAAAATGTAGCTCCAAAAGATGCGAAACTTGCAATGGCGAATATTTATGTTGCATTTATTGCATTACTCCTTGGTGGTCTTGCAGGTTTACTCCAAGTATTAGTTCGCTCTGGTGAGTTTACCATTCCAGGTGGCATTAAAATTGGCTACTATCAAGTTTTAACAGTACACGGTATTTTACTAGGTTTAATTTTAACGACATTTTTCATATTAGGTTTCCAAATTGCTGCGGTCAGTCGTACAGCAGGTCCTTTAACAGATAAGCAACGTAACATTGGTTGGATCGGCTTTTGGTTAATGGTTCTTGGTACGGCAATGGCTTCCACAATGGTTTTATTAAATAAAGCAACCGTCCTTTATACATTTTATGCACCATTAAAAGCACACTGGATTTTCTATTTAGGATTAACACTTGTTGTAGTCGGTTCTTGGCTATTATGTGTTCCGCAATTTATGAAGTATTTCCAATGGAAAAAAGAGAATCCGGGGCAAACTTCTCCCCTACTAACGTATATGGCCTTTGTCAATTCGCTGTTATGGGTAACTTGTTCTTTAGGTGTTGCCGTTTCTGTTTTATTCCAATTATTACCTTGGTCACTCGGATTAATTACTCGCGTGGACGTATTATTAACGCGTACATTATTCTGGTATTTCGGTCACGCACTTGTTTACTTTTGGTTATTACCAGCTTACATGGCATGGTATGCAATTGTTCCAAAAATTGTCGGTGGGAAAATATTCTCTGACTCTTTAGCTCGATTTTCATTCATTTTATTCTTATTATTCTCTTTCCCAGTAGGTATTCACCATCAGTTAACTGAACCTGGTATTGATGGATTTTGGAAGTTCGTTCAAGTTACATTAACGTTCTTCGTTATCATTCCATCATTAATGACTGCATTCTCTATGTTTGCGACGTTTGAATTACGCGGTCGTGAACTTGGTGGTAAAGGTGTTCTTGGTTGGTTTAAAAAATTACCGTGGGGAGATGCACGCTTCCTCCTGCCATTCATAGGGATGTTAGCATTTATTCCAGGTGGTGCAGGCGGGATTGTCAATGCATCTTATCAAATGAACCAACTGATCCACAATACAATTTGGGTAACAGGACATTTCCACTTAACAGTCGCAACTACTGTTATCTTAACATTCTTCGGGGTCGCATTTTTCTTAATCCCCCATTTAACAGGACGTGTTTTAACACCTGCATTAAATAAGCTTGGGATTTACGTTGGGATATTATGGGCAATTGGTATGAGCATTATGTCATTATCAATGCACGTTGTCGGATTAATGGGTGCCCCTCGTCGTTCGGATTATTCAACGTATGGCGGTGCTGAACAAGCTGCTGAATGGATTCCATATGCAATCGCACAAGCAGTTGGTGGTACGATTTTATTCGTAGCAATCATCATCGTTACGTATATCGTTATTCAATTAGCCTTCTTCGCACCAAAAGGACATGAAGAATTCCCAGTTGCTGAAGTAGCACCTGGTGCAGAAAAAACACCTGCTATTTTAGAAAACTTTAAGTTCTGGGGGGTTATTGTAGCAGCTTTAATTATTTTTGCTTATACGATGCCAATTATTGATATTCTGCGTAATTCACCACTAGGATCTACTGGATTTACACCGTGGTGATTTGAATAGAGCTTCCCCTCTTACTAAGGGTAGTTACATGAAAAAGCATCCATCTCTCTCTAATTGAGATTGATGGATGCTTTATTTTACATTATTGTGGCTCCACAGCTAAAATGGCCAAGAAGTGTGATTTCACTTTCACTTCTTCTTCATTTAATAAAATATGAATATCTCCGTGGTCATTCGATGTACGGATTAGTCGACCCATCCCTTGCTGTAAACGCAGCTGCATAAATGGCAGCTCCACTTCCTCAAATGGATTTTGGGCAAACGAGCGCTTCGCATCAAATAATGGATCATGCGGTGGGAATGGTAAATCGAAAATAATGACACGCGTTAACGCTTCTTCCGGTAAATCCAACCCTTCCCATAAATGATACGAGCATAGTGTTTGAATTTCACCGTTTTGGAAATCACGGACAATTGATGAAAGCTCACGATCACCTTCAAAAGCGATTGTTAAACGCGCCATCATACTTAACTGTGATTTAAATTGATTCATTGCTTGTTTTGACTTAAATAATATTAACGTCTTTTTCTTATCTAGCAATAACTGTTCTACTTTTGCTACCTTTTTAGATTGCTCCAGTTCGTGCAAGTAGATTTTCATTACTTCCTCATAATCAAATGGTGAAGGGACGCTAAAGCTTTGAGATGATGCGATTCCAAGGCTTGATGCAATATAGCTGAAATCCTTTTTGACAGATAGCGTTGCAGATGAAAAGACAATCGGCATTTTTTTTGAGAACAATGTTTCTGCTAATACATCCGTAATTAATCGAGGCATGATGACTAATGTTTCTTCATCATCTGTATCTTCTAACCAATCAACTGCATCTCCTTGTGCCACAAAGATACGAATCGCTGCTACATAATGCTCTAAAAATTCTTCTACCATATTTAGCTCATATTCTGGAATCATATAAAGCTCGGATTCGAATACAAATTCCTCTAGCAGTTGCTCTACATTGGCAATGATTTTATTACCTAATGTAATTAGACGCTCCGATTTGTTAATACGCTTACGATCTTCCTCTGACGCGACAACATCTTCACGTAATTGGTCAAAAAACAATTCATGATGATCTTGTAAATGTTCCATCGAATATAGCGTACGTTCACGAACACCATCCACCATTAGTCGCTCTAGAATCTCAACGATTGTATACGCTTGTACTTTATAAGTTAACGCTCTTTGTGCTGCATATTCTAATAAATGCCCTTCATCAAGTACAATCATCGACACTTCTGGCAATAATGGTAACTGCCCTTCACGTTCACGGGATTCTTTTGTTGCTAAATGCTCCATTAAGAAATCCTGAGAGCAAATAATTAAGTCTGTCGATTTACGATAATGCGCACGATGAAGTGTTTGTCCACAACGATTGCGCAAATCACAAACAGCACATTGCATAATAGAATTGTAGTTGACCTTTTCCCAATCTTCATCACTCACGGTTGAATAATCAGAACGATCTCCGTATGGCTTCACTGAAATCATACTACCTTGTGCATACACACCATCTGGAATAGAAACAGAAATTTCATCAATCCATTCGTCCGTTTCATTCTTTTCTGCTTCTTCAAAACGCTTTAAACATAAATATTGGTCGCGTGATTTTGCTAATCGGACATCGATATCTAAACCGAGCACATCACGTAACTTATGAATATCGCCACCATCTTTGACAAGTTGATCGATTAACGTTTCATCGGCACACGCGATTAAAGCGGGTTTGCCTGTATAGCGCGCATACGATACAGCTGGTAATAAATAGGCAATCGTTTTACCCGTCCCTACTCCAGCTTCAGCAAAAAGGACATTTTTTTCTTTTAATGCTTGTTCTATTTGATACGCCATAAAAATTTGTTCATCACGGCATTCAAAACCCTTTTCAGGTAATTCATCATAAAGTACATCGCCCATCCAATCGCCTAGCGACTCGAAAAAGGACTTCTCTTTAGAAAGTTCAAATGGTAAAGATTTTCTCAAAATAACGTTGCCCCCTCAATATGAAGCGGAAGAAATCTTGTTACTTCTCCCGCGCAATGCCTTATTAATAATTAGCTTTATTTATACACCGAAAAAATTCCGTACTTTACATTATACTATAAAATGATATGAAATCATACATAGATAATATGAAATAACAAGAAAAAAACTACATTAGTTTATCGCTAATGTAGTCGTTATTGAATCAATTACGCTTCAGCTAACTTTAGTCCAGATTTTTTCGAGCAAGCTCGAAAAAAATCTGTGACATCCGCAGGGGCTTAACTTGATTCAGCTGAATCAAGTTAAAATTGAGCTTTTGACTTTTGACCCCAGAATTGGTATAAGTCTGTACGAATAAATCCATTAAACAGCTTACGTTTTTTCGTCGTTTTTTTCCCATAATGGACTTCTAAATCTTCCATTGAAGAAAGTAAATAAACAGACCATGTTGGATAATTTTGCATCACTTGACCGAATTGACGCAGCATTTTTTCGATTTCTTCGATTTCACCAATACGCTCACCATACGGAGGGTTTGTTACGATAACACCGTCTGTAAACTGCGTTGTAAAATCAGTTGCTTGCATTTGTTTGAATGTAATAATATCTCCAAAGCCAGCTTCAACTGCATTTTCCTGTGCAATGGACACCATACGATGGTCAATATCCGTACCCATAATCGTTAATTCTTGATCATAATTTGCTAGTTCATCTGCCTCATCACGCGCTTTGTCCCAAATAGCTTGCTTCATCCATGGCCATGATTCCGAAATAAATTCACGGTTATAGCCTGGTGCAATATTTTGGCCAATCATTGCAGCTTCTAATGCAATTGTTCCCGAACCACAAAATGGATCGATGAATGGACGATTCGGTGACCATTTTGAAATTTTAACAAGTGCAGCAGCCAATGTTTCTTTTAACGGCGCTTCCCCTTGGTGTGAACGGTAGCCACGTTTATGAAGTCCGACACCTGATGTATCAATCGTCACTGTTGCCACGTCTTTTAAAATCGAAATCTCAAGCTTAAACGTTGCCCCTGATTCGTCTAAAAATCCAAGTCGTTTGTATGCGATTTTCATGCGTTCAACAATCGCCTTTTTCGTAATCGCCTGACAATCTGGCACACTAAATAATTTTGATTTCACTGATTTCCCCGAAACAGGGAATGCGGCATCTACAGGTAAAAATTTCTCCCATTCAATGGCTTTTACCCCTTCAAATAATTGGTCGAAAGTGTGTGCTGGAAATTGTGCAACGACGATTTTCACGCGGTCTGCTACACGTAACCATAAATTTGTACGTGCAATGGCTAATTCATCGCCTTCGAAATATACTTTGCCATTGTCCACACGTGTTTCATATCCTAATTCGCGTACTTCATCTGCAACAATTGCTTCTAAACCCATTGCAGCGGTTGCGACTAATTGAAATTTTGTCATAAGTTGTTATACCCTTTCTTGATGGTCGATTTCCCAAAATTGAATAAATTCAAATAGCTCGTCCATTGGTAATGGCTTGCTGTAATAATAACCTTGAATGAAATCGCATCCAAGCTCTTTTAATAATGCTGCTTGCTGCTTCGTTTCAACACCCTCTGCAACAACTTTCATATTTAAACGGTGTGCCATTTGTATGATGGCATCTACAATTGCTTGCTTATCTGCAAGTATACAAATTTGTTGGATAAAACTCTGATCAATTTTTAATACATCTAATGGGAACTTTACTAAATAACTCAATGACGAGTAACCTGTACCAAAGTCATCCATGGATAACTTAAATCCAAGGAGCTTCAGTTTAACTAGTTTATTCACCGTTTCAACAGCATTGTTCATCACAGTGCGCTCTGTTACTTCAATCTCAAAATTGAGTGCAGATGTATTATTTCTTTCTAAAATCGTTTGAATGGATTCTAAAAAGCCCTGTTGCTGGAAATGAATACTTGATACATTTATAGCAATTGGAATTTTTGTATAACCTGCATTTAACAGCTTCATATTCCCTTGGCATGCTAAATCAAAAATGATTTCGCTCAACGGAATAATTAACCCTGTTTCTTCTGCATATTCTATAAATTCTGCGGGGGATACAAAGCCTAGTTTATCATTGGTCCAGCGAACTAACGCCTCAACCCCAACAATTTTATTTGTTTGCACACAAATTTTTGGCTGATATGCTAACGTAAATTCACGATTTTCTATCGCCTTACGTAATTCACTATCCAACAATAACACACGTTTTGAATCCGTGTTTAATTCATCAAAATAAAAAGAGAAACAATTGCGGCCATTACCTTTTGAAAATAACATCGCTTTTTCCGCACGATTGAGTAATTCTTCTGTTGTCATACCATCATCTGGATAAATACTAATACCGATACTCGTTGATATGAAAATTTCGTGGTTGTCCACTATGAATGGTTGTTCAATTACATGTATAACTTGCTCGGCAAACTTAGCAGCCTCTCGCGGATGAACAATATTCGTTAACGTAATCACAAACTCATCGCCACCATAGCGTGCTAATATATCTTTATTTTTAATTAACCCTTTAATACGTTGCGATACTTCGATGAGCAATTGATCTCCGACGGCATGCCCAAGTGTATCATTTATTTGTTTAAAACGATCTAAGTTCAATATGAAAACTGCATGTTGTGCTGGCTGTGTCATTTTTGATGTTGATTCAAGTAACGTATTCATGCGCTCCGAATAAGCAAATCGATTACATACGTCTGTCAATGTATCAAGTAGCGTTCTCTTTTCTAATTCATGCTCAACGATTTTTCGCTCAGATAAATCCGTAAAAATCCCACAATAATTAGTCACTTCACCAGCATCATTTTTTATAGCCATAATCGTCAACCATTCAGGATAGACATCTCCTGTTTTTCGACGATTCCAAATTTCCCCTTGCCACATACCAATCTCATCAATTTTTTCCCACATTCCTAAATAAAATGAAATTTCATGTATACCTGATTGTAGTATACGTGGGGAACCACCGATTACCTCTTCTTTTTTATAACCTGTCACGAATTCAAATGCTGCATTTACTTTCACAATGCGTTTATTTTTATCCGTAATCATAATACCTTCTGCAATGTTTTCAAATATTTTAGCAATTAAGACATTTGGATACTGGGTAATTGATAACTCTTGGACAGTTGATAAGTTTGCACACGATTCGCTCAAGTTTTTCACCTTTATTTTCTATAAGAAAGGCTCTCCACTGTAAAATGGAGAGCCTTTTTATTTGTTCAAAAAAGCATCAATAATCAATAAGCCATGTTTTGTTCCTGAGTACTCAAACGGCTTTCGCCTCGTACGACCAGGTAGTAATCATCTATCTACGGTAATAATACCGTCCCTCCATCTGTTCGTTTCCTTCAGGAGAGTGCCCCTACCATAATTTGGGTTTCTCACTCATGGGGTTTACCTCGTTCCACCTTATAACTTTCATTATAAGCTCCGTCACTGTGGCACTTTCAGAAAGTTTCGTCCATATCAAAATGACTTAGGAGTTCCTTCCGCCGTCAAGCTTTACGCTTGCCTACTCTTATTTTTTCAAGTAGCACGAACACTACGGACATCACAGTACCGTGTGAGCATGGACTTTCCTCTACGACCTCAATGGATCGCAGCGATTACCTGAGTATTGATGCATTAATTAGTATACGTGAATCCTATTGAAAACACAATCATTCCTTTAAAAGTCTAACTATTCGTATAGTTTACTTCCAAAAACATGTTTTTCTAAATTGGAAAGTCGCTTTAATATATCAAAATTTGTGCTATTTGTAGCCGGTACTGGAGCCGGTCTTTTACTCGTGTTATTAAGCTCCTGTTGCAGGCGCTCATTTTCTTCTTCTAATGCAGCTATTTTCTTTGCAAAAGTATCGTAATCTTCACGAATCAAATCCAAAAATTGATCCACCTCGTCAACATTATAACCCTTCATGCTCTTTTTAAAATCTTTTTCTAAAATATAGTCAGATGTAAATTTAATATCCATAATGATCGTCCTTCCGTCAAGCAACTTCTTTGTCACTATTATAGCATAGGAACGACTGTTCATACCTATTGTTGCACCTATCTTTAAAAAAATTGTCAAACTTTGCGGTTGCCCGGGAAATACCTCTTCATTTCCCGTTAGCTACTTTCGAAATTTTTTCTTCTAGACGGTTTAGCCTCTTATGCCAATTGTGAAGCTGACGTTGTTGTTGGCTATCTTTCGCATAGAAAATCCTTTTAACTACTACCAATCCAGCCTCTGCGTATATAGAAGCACGCTTGTAATCTTTCAACTGATGCTCATATAGCATCGCTAACTGTTCATACGCTTGCACTTGTTTTTTCATTGGTAATGCGTGTAAAGCAGTTTGAAATGCTTTCGTCGCGAGCTCATAATCGCCATTACGTTTTAATTCAAAAGCTAAATAATAATGAGCGAATCCAGCCTCTTCCTGTGAAAACTGCTCAGTTACTGCGGTTAAAATTTCTGTACCTGTTTTCTTTTTTCTTAAATCCCCAAACCATTTCCCAATATTCGTATACGTTGTCGCAGATTCCTGTCCAACCTCATCAAGTAGCAATTTCGTGGAATGGATATATAACGTAATGAGCGATAATAAATCCCATTCATTATGCGTCAAAACTTTCATTAACGTCGTCGCATTCCCACTTTTCACAGCATCAAAATAAATGATAGGCGCTAAATGACCAGGGATATCACCTTGCCGATGAAATCCAAGCTTATCTTGCTCCACTTGCGTCAGTTTCATCTGTTGTAAGTCATCTTTCCATAACCGCTTTGTACTATGAAGTAAATCAACTTGGCGCTGTATCTTTAATTTCGGGATATGTTGCTTATTTAATGTCCACCGCACTTCTAATTGCGGCCAATCAAAACTTTTACCATTGTACGTAATCATTGTGACATTTCTTTGCCACAGCTTTGATTCAAATAAAAACGCTGCTTCATTGGACGGATCGGCTAGCACATATTGCGTCAGCACAAATTCGTCTTCTTGCACCTCTAAAAAACCAAGTAAGAAAATATGTGTACCTGCTCCTTTTAAGCCCGTAGTTTCCGTATCGAAAAAGACAAGTGTTTCATCAAAGCTAAGGGCATACGGATGATCCTCTTGCTGCGTTGCCCAACGTTCCATAGAAGCATATAATTCACCTAGCTCATAATCGCCGTGTTTATAATCGAACGCATAACGGACTTCCTTTTTTAAAAGCACGCCAAAATCATTTTCTACTACTTCAAGACCAGCTTGTTGCCATTGTTGTAAATAACTTGGCTTTGCAGGTTTAATAAATTCGGACTTTTCCACTGTTTGATTGGATTTTTTTCCGAGCATTTTTTTCATTTGTAATATTTTAATTTCATAAGACATGTCATCACATCATTTCATTTAATAGCTTGGAAAAACATAATTATTGATTCTAGTTTATTACTTCTACCTTACCATATTATTAAGTTCATATTAGCATGTCTAATTTTAAATGAGAGATTAAGAAAAAAGAAAAGAGTAGCTTCAAAAAAATGCGGATTTACAACGTTAAGAAATATGCATAATTTTATTCATTAAAGTCGATCGTTCAGCTGTGTCCCGAACACCACTAAAATATTGCTATAACTGACTTTTGAAGAAAGTGCATAAAACATCGTATAAAAATATTTATAAAAAAAGCCAAATAACGTTGATTTAACAACATTCGCGGCTTTTTAGTACGTTTCCAAACTTGCGTTGAAGTGACCCCTTAAAGTTAGACACGGTTATTTCAGGCAGCTAATTGGGTATGAGTTCGATAGTGTATCGGGCTCATGCCTTTTAATTTTGCC